>JBILTQ010000060.1:0-19021 GCA_044371435.1 Pirellulaceae bacterium
CAAGGCCTTAGGTCGATTGCCCGAGGCCATCCACGCCTGTCAGGAAGCGGTTCGGTTGGCTCCGAGCTATGGAAAAGCGTATCTCAATCTCGGTCGGCTGTATGATCAACAGCAACGTCCCGAGGAAGCGTGTCGAGCGTATCTGCGTGCAGCGAAAGTCTTGCCCCCTTCGCCGCAACTAGCCTTGACCGTCACCCACCATTGCCAGCAGGTCTGTGTTTGGAATGAGCTGGAGGCATGGACGGACCGAGCGCGGGAGGCAGCTGCCGGTCCAGGAAAGGAACTGATGTCCGAGGAAGCCATGGAAGCCCCGTTCGCTTTCCTCTGCCTCCCCCGAGAAGCCTCAGCCGATGAACAATTAGCCTACGCCCGTCGCTGGTCGCACCGCTACCGTTCGCGCGAGCGGTATCCGCTCCTCAGCCAACGCCGGGGAGCGGCTGCCTGGTCACGCTCGCGGCTGAAAATAGGCTATCTCTCGGCCGATTTCCACGACCATGCCACCGGATGGTTGATCGCCGAAATGCTGGAATCTCACGATCGGAGCGCTTTTGAGACCATCGGCTATTCCTTGGGCGGCGATGACCGAAGTGCCATTCGAAAGCGACTCTGCCGAGCGCTGGATAGCTTTCGTGATTTCCGCGAACTCAGCGATGACCAGGCTGCCCGACAAATCGCCGCCGATGGGATCGATATCCTGGTCGACCTCAAAGGCTATACGCAAGGAGCGCGGACCGCGATCCTGGCGAGGCGACCAGCCCCGCTGCAGTTGAATTTTCTCGGCTACCCGGGCACGATGGGCGCCCCCTTTATCGATGCGATCATCGCCGATCGCTACGTGATTCCCGAGGATCAACAGGCGGCTTATCAGGAAGAAGTGGTCTACCTGCCCGGGTGCTACCAGGTGAATGACGCGAAAGCTGGCACGTCAGTCATCACGACCCGGGCCGATCATGGACTTCCGTCAGAGGCTCTTGTCTGCTGCTCTTTCAACAACCCGTACAAACTGACTCCATCCATTTTTGAATGTTGGCTGACACTCCTTCGGCGATGCCCGCGGGCAGTGCTGTGGTTGATTGACGGCCCGGGCGAAACGCGTCATCGGCTACAAGCCTTGGCCCAGCGAGCGGGCGTGGAACGGCACCGCTTGATCTTTGCGGGTGGTCTTCCACGCGAGCAACATCTAGCTCGCCTGGGGCTGGCCGATTTGTTTCTCGACTCTTTTCCGGTCACGGCCCACACCACTGCCAGCGACGCTCTACGGATGGGAGTTCCCGTGCTGACCCTATGCGGCCAAACCTTTATCTCGCGAGTGGCAGCCAGCCTGCTGCATCATTTGCGGCTGGATGAACTCATCGCTCATCAGCTGGCTGAGTACCAAACGATGGCTGAAGCCTTACTAAGGCAGCCGGAGCGATTGGCGAGCGTCAAAGCCAAGCTCCATTCCAGCCTGCAGACCACCGATTTATTCGATGGTCGCACTTACGCCAGGAAACTGGAAGCGGCTTATCAGCAACTGTGGCGGCGTTCGACCGAGGCAGCCCAGGCATACGATGAGGGATGCCGTGATTTCCATCGCCGCGATTATGCAGCGGCCGCTCGCGCCTTCGGTGACGTCCTGCGGGCCCGCCCCAAGGATGTCGAGGCGACTTTGAACCGGGGAGCTTGCCAGGAGCGGTTAGGAGATTACGCGGCAGCGTTGCAAACTTACCAGCAGGCCGCGAGCCTGGATCCCTACGATGCCAAGGTCCATCAGCGAGTGGCCGCCATCCAACAGCGGCTTGGGCACGAGGAAGCTGCTATCGCCGGCTTGGAACGGGCTATCGCCTTGGACCCAACCTTCGCCCAAGCCCACTTCGAACTAGGACTGGTCTATCAAAGTCGGGGTGAGTTCGACTCAGCTTTAACCTCTTGTCGAGAAGGGTTGCGTTGGAACCCGCGACTCGACGTGGCAGTCGTCGTGCACCTGCTGATGCAACTGTGCCTGTGGGAGGAAGCGGAAAGCTTGGCGGTTCAGCTTCGCTCAAGGTTGCAGGCAACACCGGTGGAAGCCGCAGCGCCAGCCATGCATCCGTTCCCTTTGCTAAGCCTCCCATCCATCACTTCCCCCGCCCAGCAACTTGAAGCCGCGCAGCGTTGGGCCGCGGAGCGGGAACTGACCAGCTGCTCTCCACGGAAACTCGTCCGTTCCCTGGCCAAGCCGACGAACGCTGAGGCTAATCGCCGGCTGACTATCGGTTACCTATCGGCCGATTTCCGTGAGCATGCGGTCGGTAAGCTGATCGCCGAATGGCTGCCGCATCATGACCGTCAGGCGTTCCGCATCATCGGCTACTCGTTGCATCGCGACGACACCGGTCCGCAGAATCGATTCATCCAGCAGGCCTGCGATCTCTATCGAAACCTCCAGCCGCTCACCCATCAGCAGGCAGCCTTACAGATTGCCGACGATGGGGTCGATATCCTGGTCGACCTTCAAGGATACACCCGGGAAGCAAGGACCGAGATTCTTTGTTGCCGACCAGCCCCCATCCAGCTAGCGTATCTGGGTTACCCGGCCACCATGGGGACGGATGCGATCGATTACCTGCTGGCCGATGACTACGTCATCCCGCCGGAACAGGCCCGCCACTATTCGGAGGAGATCCTGCATCTACCCAACGGCTTTATGCCGGTGGGGGCCCCGATACCAGAACCGATGGAGCTGCCATCCCGGAGCAGCCAGGGCCTGCCCGAGGGGGGGCTGGTTTTCTGCGCCTTTAGCGGGAGCTATAAGCTGAATCGGCCTCTCTTCGAGCTTTGGCTGCGAGCCTTGCAGCGTTATCCTGAAAGCGTCCTCTGGTTGCGAGCGATGAACCCTCTCGCCCAAGCAAATCTTAGGTCGTTCGCTGCCACCCGAGGTATCCCGCCGCACCGGCTGGTGTTCGCCGAACGCACGCCGTTACCGCTTCATCTGCAACGTCACCGGCTTGCCGACTTGTTCCTCGATACTTTTCCATATAACCAGCACTCCACGGCGCGCGATGCTCTCCGGGCTGGCCTGCCTGTGCTGACACTCGCCGGACAAACTTTCGCCTCGCGCGTTGCCGGTAGTCTGCTGCGGCAAATCGGATTACATGACTTGATCAGCAAGAGCCTGACAGATTACGAAGCTCGACTACAGCGATTCTGTGACTCGCCCGACTGGCGACAGGATATTGCCGGCCGCCTGAGCTGTTATCGGCAAGCATCGGTGGCCCGCGACGGTCGCGCGTGGGCTCGAGCCTTGGAAGGCATCTTCCGCCAACTGCCAACGCGGCCGATCCGTCTGGGCCGCAACTGACGCCGGTCAGTTCGCCGGCTGAAGCTCACCCGCCTTCAATCGCGACCACCACTGCTGCATCCGGAGATAGCTTTGCTCAGGGAACGCCGCCTGGTGTTTCCAGCCTTCCACCAGGTGGAATTCTTTATGGTTGGAAGGGCAGGCAGCAAACAGATTTTCCGCCGACCATAACGGGATGATTTCGTCCTCATCACCGTGCACTTGAAAGAGTGGCCCCCGATAATTCCGGATCTTGACAATCGAGAGGAACGGGTTCCGCATCACCAAACGTACGGGAAGCCACCAGAATCGCCGAGCCGCTAACTCGACGGCGCTGCTGAAGGTCCGATCGAGGATCAAGCCGCGGGCCTGGTGACGACTCGCCAGATGAATGGCCACCCCACCTCCCAGCGAGCGTCCATAGAGCAATAACTGGTCTTGGCTGGTCTGCATCCGTTGGGCCAACCAGGCCGAGGCCGCCTCGGCATCGGCCAAGATGGCTTTTTCCGTGGGTTTGCCTCGACTTTGGCCGAAACCACGGTAATCGAAAAGCAAGACCGAGCTATCCAAATATTGACTCAGCAGCTTGGCTTCCTCCGTCAGGGCCGCCATGTTTTCACCATTTCCATGGCAAAACAGCAGGGCCGTCGTCGAGCTTGGATGAACCAACAAGGAGCCGTGCAGTCGCGTACCATCGGCTGAAGTAAAGTCCACCGCTTCCATCGCGACCTCGGGGAGGGAACTCCCCTCGGACTCGATGCCGGCCCCGGGGAACATCCAGTCGTTTTCGGAGTACATCCAATACCCCAAGCTACTGAAATAAACCAATCCCAGTAGCTTCAAGCTGATGGCGGCCCGCCGGTAAAAGGGGCGCTCACGTGCGGTGCGTTGTTTGGCCAGCGGAACGTTCATGATGTTCCCGAGCGTGCTCCAGCAATTGAGCAATCAGCGGCAAGAGTTGCTTCTTTCGACTGACAATGTTAGCCAGTTCGTAGAGGTTCTTGTCAAGCCTAGGATAGTTGATCTCGTCCCAGGCCTCCGAGTCGTGGGAAAGCAGCAAGAGACTCCCGTTGCTTACGATATCGGTGATGAGTAAGGCTGAGAAATCCAGCCTCTCCGCTTCAGCCATCCCGCGCAACGATCTCAGAATTTCGTCTTTGCGATTCCAGAACAAATCGAAACCGATCTCTTCGATCTGCGAGATCGAAAAACGCTGGTCTCCTTCGGAGAAATGCTTGCAATCCTCCCGGATGACCTCGTCCGGGGTACAGCTGCGCAAGGCCGATCCGATTTCGAAAAACTCCTTGGCATACTGTTCAAGATTGCAGTCGCAAAGCGTTCGCAGCCATTGCAGGACCTCGCGGTCGACATCGGTCGTGGTCGGCGAACGAAGAAAAAGGGTATCGGAAATGATCCCCGAAGCCATGCATAAGGCCAACCCTGGGCTGGGCTGGATACCGCAGGCTCGATACTGCCTGGCGACCAAGGTGCAGGTAGAGCCGACCGGCTCGTTGACAAAACGGATCGGCTGGGCGGATTTCAAGCCACCGCCCAGCCGGTGATGGTCTAACACCTCGAGGATCTCCGCATCCTCGGCCCCTTCGACCGCTTGGGCTAACTCGTTGTGGTCGACCAACACCAAACGCGGCTTGGGTGGATTTAGCAGGTCGGATTTGGATAGAACCCCCACCAGCCGATGGTCATCATCGATCACCGGAAAAATCGACTCCTGCGAACGATCCAGGGCCGCCCGAGCCTCGGCTACGGGTTGCTTGGCTGGGATCGCCGTGAATGTCTGATCGATGGCCAGATCGATGAACTGTGAAGACTTGATCCGCATGGTAGTCGTAGCCGTATCAAAGGGACTGCGGATGATCGACACATTCCTGAGCTTGGCCAAACTCACCAAGCCCGACGAGAGTTCATAACCACCGGTGATCACGATACCGCGTACCCCATGCTCGATCGCCGGAAGATGAATGGTCGGACGGTCACCGCTGACCACCAACACCCGTTCGGCTGGAAACTGATGCATTCGTCGCGTGAAACCATCGGCGCTCATCGCCCCCACCATGACCAGCAGCTCATCCGCCCGCTCCGGTTCGACTTGATGCTGGAAGGTTCCGCCCAGCACCTCGCAGATCTTCGCCAAACTCGAGTTGACGGTTCTGGACCGCAACGAATCCTGATCCCCCTGAAAGACCAATTCCATCAGGTTCAGCAAGGATAGGATGCCGATGACGCTCTGATCTTCAGCCACCACCGGGATGGCGCGCAGACCGTATTCCTTCATCCGCTGGTAGACCTGGTAGAAGACATCGCCCAAACGCGCGGTGACTACCGATCGCTGGCAAACATCTTCGACCTCCGGCCGAATATCCATGACGATGCGTGGGGGAGGCAGTTTGCAACGCTTGAGTACATATTCCGTCCGCTTGTTGGGGGCCCCGCAGCAAGCAGCGATGGCTGTGGGCCGCGTCGTCCGCTGCAGTAAATCCGCATAGGCGATCGCCGAGCAAATGGCATCGGTATCCGGATTCCGATGCCCGAAAACTAAGACAGTCATCGAATGCGATTTCTAGTCGAGGATCTTGGCGTTGGTGATCAAACGCAAGAATTCATGATTGCTCTTGAATTTTGCCAATTGGGTCGTCAATTGCTCCATAGCATCGACAGGATGCATGGAATTCAAAGTTCGCCGAATCATCGTCACCGCATGCAACGTCTCGGGATCATGCAACAACTCCTCGCGACGCGTCCCCGATTGACTGATGTCAATCGCCGGCCATACCCTTCGATCCGCGAGCTTGCGATCCAAGACCAGTTCCATGTTACCAGTCCCTTTGAACTCCTGAAAAATCAGTTCATCCATTCGAGATCCGGTGTCGACCAAAGCGGTTCCGACAATGGTCAACGAACCACCCTCGGCAAAGGCCCGGGCAGTGGCAAACAACTTCTTGGGTATGTCCATGGCCTTGATGTTCACCCCACCGCTCATCGTCGGCCCACTGTTGCCAACCCACTTGTTGAAGGCCCGCGCCAAACGGGTGATCGAGTCCATGAGCAAGAAAACATCTTTACCCATTTCAGCCAACCGTTTACACCGATCGACGACCAACTGGCTGATCCGCACATGGGAATCGACATCTTCGTCAAGCGAACTAGCGATCACTTCTCCGTTGATGACGCTGCGCCGCATGTCGGTCACTTCCTCGGGACGCTCATCGATCAACAGCACGATCAGCTTGACTTCGGGGTAATTCTTGGAGATCCCGGAACTGATGTGCTGCAGCATGATGGTCTTGCCAGATCGCGGCGGCGCCACAATCAATGCCCGCTGCCCACGCCCCAACGGGGTCAACAGGTCGATGACGCGATTGGTCAAAGGCGTTTGACCGACTTCCAGTTTCAGCCAACGGTCAGGATTGACCGCTGTCAGGGTATCAAAAGTCTTGACCTTGGCGTAATCCTCGAGCGACAGGCCATCGACATCCAGGATCTCCTTGACGCGTGGACCTTGCTGCCGCCGGTACTGGACCATGTTGGAACGAATCATGACTCCCTGCCGGAGCCCAAACTTCTCGATCATCGTTCCGGGGACGAAGGGATCGGAGCGTTCCCGGCCATAGTTGTTGTCGGGACTACGAAGGAAGCCATAACCATTCGGATGCATCTCCAGCATCCCGGTGAACTCCTTCACCAACTCCTCTTCACCCTCGACGGGAGTCCCTTCAGGCATCTCGCCGTCGACGCTCGGCCCTTCCTCGCCAGGTGGGCGGCGACTACCAAAGCTTCGCCGTCCACGGCCACCTCCATCGGAATGCGGCCGACGCCCTCGCGGTCGCGAGGGTCCGCCTCCCGCCATGCCTTCGGAAGTACCGGGAAATCGAGAACGCTGACGCTTCTTTCTGGGCATTGAGCAATTCCGTTGGGAAACGATGAAAGGGGCGCACCTGACGCGTGGATCGAACCGCTGGCTAGACGATCAACGATCGCTGAGCCTAACCAGTCCAGGCGTCAGGACACATACCTGAGAGGACCTTGATTCGCTTCGGCGGGAACGCCCCGGCGTCCGTCGAACGGAACCAAAAACGAAAAAACAAATCTGGAGAGCAAATCGACCGCAAGCGATGCTTGGTAACGATGTCTGCTCGAATGCCACTCGCTGCTTCGTGGCGGTTCATCGCGAAGCGACCAACCAGGGATCAGTAACTCGCGAGAACAATGCGGGACTCAGTTTCCAGAAACTGAGGCGTGCGGTTTCTGCCAGTCCCGCCAAGGAGAACATGAATGTCTGAGTCGAATCATGCCACAGCGGCTGAGGACTGTCAAGCGATCCTCAAACTAAAACCGAGCCGGTTCTTCAGTTTTTTCGGAAAAATTCTTTTCTTCGTTTCAAGCTTCCCAGCCCGCAACGTCGATCCCTACCAGGTTGATTCGTCACGCCAGCGAAGGATCGTCTATGCCAGCCAAGAATTGCCTCTTCCTCATTTTGCTAGCTCTCGCCAGCCAGGGGATAACCGCCTTGACCGCGCTGGCAGCCGGTGAGCGTGTTCCGGCCCCCGCGAGCATCGATTGGGGCGGTGACCTGGCGACGGCCATGCATACCGCCGCGACTTCGGGTCGCCCAGTCCTGATTCATTTCTACAGCGATCACTGTGTCCCCTGTAAAGTGCTGGATGCCAAGGCGTTTCGGGACCCCGCGTTGTGCCGAGCCATGCAGGAATCGGTGATTCCGGTCAAAATCAATGTCGACCACCACCGCGACTTGGCGGATCGATTCCATATCACCCGTTGGCCGACCGATCTCTATCTCTACCCGGATGGGCGGGAGCTGTTTCGGACGGTCAGTCCCCAGGACCCGCTTGCCTATGCCAAGATCATCGAACGTCAAAACCATCGCACTCGCGACTGGCTTGCCGAACGCATCGCCGGGCAACCGCCAGCAGCCTCGACGACCAGACCGCGGCTGGAGATGGCCGCAACCGCAGTTCCGGTCACCAACCGCAGCCGTCTTTTCGAACCCCCCGCTGCCCAGGCCCGCAGCGAGAACGCCGCGTCAGCCTCCAACCCCTACTGCGTTGCGGAAATCGCACCTGCCCAAGCTTCGAGCCTGACCGCCGGACCGAACGCATCGGAGTCACCTGTTCATCAGGCTTCGATCCATCGCCCCGCGGCCGCACCGCTCACCGTTACCCAAGCCTCCGCCGACTCTCGTGCCCCCATGGCCACCGCGAGCTTGAGCGGCATTTTTTCCGAAGACGCTGCCATCGATCTCGATGGATACTGCCCGGTGACCCTGATGGCGCGGTACGAGTGGGTGCTCGGCAATCCGCAATATGCGGTCAAGCATCGGGGACGGCTTTATTACTGCCTCAATGAGCAAGCCCGAGATATCTTCCTGGCCGCTCCCGACCGCTTCGCCCCCGTCCTCAGCGGCTATGACATCGTGCATTTCCTCGAGACAGGGGAATTGCTCGCTGGTCGGCGGGAATTCGGCTGCAAGTATGGCTTGTCGAGCGATCGCGAACGGATCTTCTTGTTTGCCAATACGGCCAATCAACAGCGGTTCCACGACCAACGCCTGCGGTATGCGATGAGCCTCGGTCGTAGCGATGAAGAACCGGCGTCGCCGCCAGCCGCCAAGGTTGCCAACCCATCCTTCGACAACCGACCTGTCCGCTGACCAGGGCTCCCCTTTCGACGCGGGTGGTTCTCGGCGGCAGTGCTCGAGGCCACCTTTGAAGCCTTGGCCGACTGGGAATCAGGGCGACTGACGGTAGCAAAGCTTCCACCAGCCGGGAACAACTCGCAGTTTAGCCTCGGAAGGAATCAACGAAACTCGCTGCCATCCTCCCGGACGCGCGCCGTGTCAGACAATCCGAGGCCGGCGCTCGAGCCTGCCTACCGTTGAAGAAAAATGAAGATCCATTAGAGTGAGTTACGCGGGTCGGGTTCGTGGTCAGGCGTCGGCCAAGATTAGCCCCCCGTCGAGGCGTCGGCGGTAGATAACGATGCGCGTTAGGTGATGATGATCGCTCAGTTGAATTCGTACCTGGCCGCGGCCCAAGATGCCGCCCGGCAAGCTGGCCAAGTCTTGCTGGCGAAGCTTGATTCGGCTACCGTCCGCGAAAAGTCTCCCAAAGACCTGGTGACCGACGCCGACATCGCAGCCCAGCAGGTAATCCGCCAGGCCCTCTTGCCCCGCTTTCCCGACCATCGTTTTCTCGGTGAAGAGCACGACCTGCTCGAGGAAAAAATCGAACTCGATCGCCTTCCAGCCGAGGCTTACTGCTGGGTGGTAGACCCGATCGATGGCACCGCCAACTATGTCCACCGCTTGCCCAACTTCGCCGTTTCGATCGCCTTGGTGCGCCAGGGTCGAACCGAGGTGGGGATCGTATACGATCCGATGGCCGACGAGATGTTCTCCGCGATCCGGGGAGGCGGCGCGCAACTCAACGACCGCCCGATCCGGGCGACCGCTTGTGTCAATCTCGAGCAAGCCTTGATCGCCGCGAGTTTCCCCCCCAGTGTGCGACGCGACTCGATCGAGATCCAGCAGTTTATTGAAGTCCTGCTGCAAGCGCAAAGCATCCGCCGACTCGGTTCCGCTGCGCTCAA
Source organism: Pirellulaceae bacterium (assembly GCA_044371435.1). Lineage (GTDB taxonomy): Bacteria > Planctomycetota > Planctomycetia > Pirellulales > Pirellulaceae > JAIYDQ01. The sequence goes on from JBILTQ010000060.1 coordinate 9,923, forward strand.
CCTGTGTTACGTCGGCTGCGGGCGACTCGATGGCTACTGGGCGGGGCGGGTCCAGGCCTGGGATATCGCCGCCGGGGCTTTGATCGCAACCGAAGCGGGCGCGGTCCTCACCGCTCGCGATGGCGGCGACTTCAAGCTGACGGCCGGCAACCTGACCATCGCGGCTACCGTGCCACTGCACCGACAACTCACCGCCTGCCTCGACCTGCCGCTCAGCGCAGTTGAAAAGTCGCCATGACCGGAAAGTGGTCCGACGGTTCGCGTTGCGCCGCCGGCTTGCTGTACCGCCGATCCCAATGATCGTCGACCGGGTCCTCGCCGCGGATGACCAGGTCCGGTAGCACCTCGATCCTGGTAAAGACCCAATCCCGGATGGCGGGATCGTCCTCCATCATCGAACGGCTGACCAGGATGCGATCGAATTGCTTATCCAATACCAGGTGGGTGCGCCGCTTTTCGGGTGCCAACCTCAGGTGGAGATCGATGAGATCATCGCCCTGTTCCGGCGTCGCCCGGCCAGTCAGGGACTCGATCCCATCGTCGGGGTGCATGGCGACGTCGACTTGGCTTTCCACATTCATGTCGCCCAAAACGACCACGTTCTCCCCTCGCAGCAAGCGATCGCGAAGCATGTAGTGCGTTAGCCGCGACTGCTTGATGCGCTCCTGAGCCGCCTCGGCCCGCGCTCGCAGATGAACAGTCAGCATGGTCAATTCCTCAGTATGCTTGCCGGTATCCCAAGCGAAGTGGGCAAAGAGGTGTTTGGACAGATTGTAAAACTCCCGGCTATCGAACATCCGCTGATTCTGTTCGCGGCGGGCGTACTCCACACAACCGTTCTGGAACAAGATGCCTACGTCCTGCTCGGTGCTCCCGTCGAAACCTTCGACGAAAGCGATGCGGTAACTGAGTTGGTGGGCATCCTTCAGCTGTTTAGCCAACTGATGCAAGACCCCCTTGCCCTCGATCTCCTGAAGGGCAATCGCGGTCGGCTGCATGCTGGCGATCGCCGCCGCTACCGCTTCATACTTCCATTTCCAGGCCGCCCCATCCGGTGGCGCCTGCTCTCGAGCCAGTTTGCTTGGATTGTCGGCAGGATTCGCATCGAAAAACCATTCCAGATTCCAGGTAGCTAGCCGCAGTTCGGCTGGAGCGGGATCCGCGGGGAAATCCTGGGCTGGCGACGGGCGGTTGAAGGCGACCCCAAACAGGCCGCCAAGGACTACGGATCTCAGCAAGTTATTCACGAATGTTTCCTGGGGTTAGCGACGACACGATGAAAATGAAGGACGACCTCGCGATTCACTACCCGGCGAACCCCCTCGACCAAACACTGCGGTTCATTATCTTCCTGGCCGCGCTGAATGATCTCCTCCAGTCGAGTCCCGGGCGGCACGGCGAAGGTCGACTGATGGATGGTCTGATTGCCGGCATCGAGTTCGGGAACAATGAAGTGGCAGGTAGCGCCAAAAGCCAGCATCCGGGCAGCGAAGGCATCGTGGTAGGGACGCAATCCAGGGAAACTCGGAAGCAGTCCATGATGTAGATTGACGATCCGGCCTCCAGCAAATTTCCAACAGGTATCCGGTGGCAGAATACGCATGTAACGGGCGAGGATGACATAATCGATCTCGTGCTGGTCGAGCAACTGGCACATCCGCGCATCATCAGCCGCCCCATCGGGTAGACCGATGAACTCCCAAGGGACATGGAAGGCCTCCGCCAACTTGCGACATTTTTCGCGATTGCCGATCACCAAAGCCGGTTCGGCCTCGATCTGCCCGTCCGCGATCGCTTGCAGCACCGCCCGCGGCGTGGCTTCGAGATACGTGGTACAAATCGCCAATCGCGGGCGTCGAGCCCTGATTTCGGGGCTCCAAACGCGAACCTCCAATTGCTTGTGTCGGCCGATCAGCGTCATCGCCTCGCGGATCGGTTGCCACTGGTCGGCGGCCACATGCACCCGGCACATCATGGCGAAAATAGCTGCCTCGTCATGATTGTACATCTGGATTTCATCAATGTTCGCGCCGCGTCCTGTCAAATCATGAATGATCGGATCAGCGAGCCCAACGTTATCGGGGCCTACGGCCGTTACCACAATTTCCACACTCTCACCTCATGCCAGCGCGAATACCGTCAGCCCCCAGGTAAAGACTAGCAAGCCGGGCCTGCCTTTGGTACGCTGCATCGCCAGTTCCAGCGTTATTTTTTCCGTCCGTGACCGCAGACCGAGAGTATTCCGATGTCCACCATGACCTTCGACGGACCACTCAAAACCATCCAGGGGCTCAAGCCGATGCGCGCCCAAGTCCCGGCTGGAGATTGTCTTTGCGATTACTGCACGGCCAGGTGCTGCCGTTATTTCGCTCTCCCGATCGAGACGCCGACGGAATACGCCGACTTCGACTTCATGCGGTGGTATTTGCTGCATGATCGGGCTTCGGTCTTTGTCGAGGATGATACCTGGTACCTTTTGGTCCACACGGTATGCAAGCACCTCCAGCCCGACAATCGCTGTGGTATCTACCAAACGCGGCCGCAGATTTGCCGAGACTACACCACCGACAGCTGCGAATACGACGACGACGCGGTCTACGACCTGTACTTTGAGACGCCCGAGCAGGTAGCCGAGTATATGGAGGCCAAGTTCTACACCACCGACCCGACTTCCATCCGCAGTCCCGAGCCCCCGATGCTCCCGATCCTGTGATTGCCCATCGGAGAAGGCGACGATGAACCACCCAGGTTTGATTGAACCCCGAACGCTGAAGGGTTTCCGTGACTTCCTGCCGGAAGTCATGATCCCTCGGGAACGATTGATGGAGACCGCTCGACGCGTCTATCGGCGATTCGGTTTCGCCCCCATCGACACCCCCGCCCTCGAGTATCTGGAAATCCTCGCCGGCAAAGGCTCCGAGGAAACCGATCGGCAGATGTATCGCTTCGAGCATGGGGGGCGTAAGGTCGGTATGCGTTTCGATCTGACGGTGCCGCTCGCCCGCTTCATGGCTCAGCATGTCAACGTCTTGGGGACTCCTTTCAAGCGTTATCACATCGCACCGGTGTGGCGTGGGGAAAACACCCAGGCCGGCCGCTATCGGGAATTTGTCCAATGCGATTTCGATACGATCGGTACCGAAAGCGTGGTGGCGGATATCGAGACCATCATCGTCATCGCTGAGCTGATCGCGGAAATCGGCATCGATCGTTTTCAAATTCGTATCAATAACCGTCAAATCCTCAACGGTTTGCTGACCAAACTGGACTTACACGGTAAAAGCAGCGCCGTGTTGCGAGCCCTCGACAAGCTGGAAAAATTAGGGGAAGCCACGGTTCGCGACGAATTACAACTGGTGGCCGGTATCGCTCCCGGGCAGATCGATGACATCCTGGCCATGGCCAGCCTCCGCGGTTCGACAGCGATGGTGCTGGCTGAACTCAAGCATTTGCTCAAGCCAGTCGCCTCCGGTCACCATGGGGTGGAACGCTTGGAAACTGTGGTCGAATCTCTGGGACAGTACGGAATCCCCGACAGCCGTTTCGGGATCGACGTCACCATCGCCCGCGGCTTGGACTACTACACCGGAATCGTCTTTGAAACGAGCCTCTTGGACCTGCCATCCATCGGCAGTATCTGCAGCGGCGGCCGCTACGATAATCTGGCGGAACTTTACACGCGTCAACACCTGCCCGGGGTAGGTGCATCGCTTGGCCTCGATCGTCTCCTGGCCGCCTTGGAGGAGCTCGATAAACTCCCCAAGGTCCGTTCGACGGCTTCGATCTTCGTACCGTATTTCGACCCCCAACGACTGAACGACTATCTCCGCTTGTGTCGCGTCGTGCGTCAGGCCGGCTGGAATGTCGAGCTCTATCCCGAAGCCAAAAAACTCGGGGGCCAGCTGAAATACGCCGATGAGCGCGGCTTCGATCTGGCGCTGATCGCCGGTTCCGAGGAGTTGACTGCCGGGACGGTCCAAGTCAAGAATCTCAAACAGAAAATGGCGAGCGTCGTTACCTGGGTCCCCGACCCACAGCCGCTCTGGGACTGCATCACCGATAGTCTGGCCATGATCCATGGTACGCGACTGGCTTAGGAGTTTTCCTTGTCTACCCCTCCGTCTCCCCCTTCCGTCGGGGCCTTGACCTATCGGATTCGTCCAGCTGTCGTCGGCGACCTCAAGGCGATCCAGCAGCTGCTTCAGCCTTATGTCGAGGCCCGGAAACTGCTGAAGCGAACTCGGCAGGAACTCTTGAATCTCATGGAAAACGGGTTTGTCGCGGAAGTCCCGGCAGGCGAAGGCGACTCGCAGCTCGTCGGTTTCTCGGCGGTCGAAATCTATTCCCGGAAGCTTTCGGAGATCCAGTGCCTGTGCGTTGCCGACGGGTATCAAGGGCATGGCATCGGCAGCGAACTGGTGCGACATTGCATCGATCGAGCACGGCAACGCGGGGTCCTGGAAGTGATGGCCATCAGCGCCTCCGATAATTTCCTCCGCAATCTCGGGTTTGATTACTCCTTGCCCGACCAAAAGCGGGCCTTGTTTTATCAGCTGAAAACCCGTGAACAGTTGGCTCAAGAAACCCCGGATGACCTCTGAGAGTGGGCCGGCTGCAGCGATCAATCCTCGAAAAGCTTCAGTTGCCGTTGGCGGCGCGCTACGCCTGCTTCGCTTTCCGAACAAGCCGACCGGGCCTCCTCCAGTTGCGGAAGTTGGGGGATGGGGTTTGCCGCTTGGAGATCGGTAAATTTCTGTTTCAGTAACTCGTGAAAGTACCGGGCTAACTGAGGGGCGAAAGCATCGTCCGGAGCATGCGTAAAAATCCTCGGGCGCAGCCCCTGGCGGATCCAGCTCGCTACCTGCTCCGCCCAGCTTTCCCAGAAATCGGCGACCTCTTCCCAGCGATTCCTTCCGATCAAACGGACGAAGGGGGCTCGGGAGGTGACCGTCGTTCGCCAAGGGGACCTCGGTTTCCTTCGCTGCGATTCAGCTTCGCTGGGGTCGCGAGGCGGCAGGCGATAGAGTGGCCTGGAGTCAAACAGCACTCGATCGATCCCCAATTCCTCCAACAAGCTATCCAGCCAACGTTCGCATGCGCCTTCGTCGAACCAATCCGCATGCCGGACCTCGACCGCCCACGGAAACTGCGGGGGGAGTTTTCGGAGGAAATCCTCGAGTCGTTGCCGGTAACGGCCGGAGAATTGCGGACTCAACTGCAGGAAGGTCGGGCCGAGGCAAGGCTGCTGCCCCAGGACTGTCAGCCGCTCCAGGAACACCCCGAGCATCGCCTCGCATCCCAGTAATTCCGCCTCATGGGTGATACCGCGAGGAAACTTGAAACAGAACTCAAACCCCGGGCTGCAACTCGCCGCCCAACCTTGGAAAACCTCACGACTGGGTACCGCGTAAAAAGTGCTGTTACCCTCCACCGTGGCGAACATCCGCGAATACCACCAGAGGCTGTCTTTGGGTGGTGTTCCGCGAGGGTAGACGCTATCACCCCAGGCTTTGCAGCTCCAGACGGGACAGCCGATTCGATAGGGCCAGGGGCTCCAGGAGCTTTCAGACCGATCCACCGTCATGGCTGCCTCCAAGCTCGAATCGGGCAGCACCCACTATCGACCGCATCCCCCTTGGCTGCACCCCACCATAGCAGAGCTAGGGAGCTTTGCTCAGCGTTGGAAGATGGGAAGGTAACCAAGATCTATCTGCAGCATGATGAGGTTACAGGCCGTAACATAAATCGGGTTGATTTGACCATCCCAACTCCCATCGCTCCGTTGCTGGCTAGCGATGCGGTCGTAAAGCCGATTGCGAAACGGGAGCCATTGCTCGTCCCCCTGACGGTAGACGACCTGGGCGTAATAAAGGTAGGTGTAGTGCCAATGACCGAAGGCCTGCTCCTCGTTGGCTAGGTCATAAAGCATTTTTTGGCAGTATTCCAGCATTTTCGGAACATACTTGCTGTCGTAATCCCCAGCATTGTAGAGGGCTGCCAGGGCGGCGGCAGTGATTGCCGGTCGCGACCCGCGCTGCTTGCTCGAATAACTGATCCCCCCATCTTCATCCTGACAGGAGTACATGTACTGCTTGGCCGATTCGATGATCTCGGCCGGTACCGGCAACCCGGCATTGCGGCAACTGCGTAAACCCTGGACCTGCGTGATGGTCGTACTCCCTTCATCGTAGTCATTCCCATCCTTGGCGCTGACGTAACCCCAACCTCCGGAGGTCGTTTGGGCCTGACCACAAAAGGTAATCGCTTTCGAGAGGGCCACGATCAATTCCTCGCGACGATCGCTGAGCCCCTCTTCTCCGAGGACCTGCGAAAGAAAGAGCATGGAAAATCCATGACCATAGGTATAGCGGGTATCGGTGGTAGGGTCACCGATCAGCCCGTTGTCGCGGCACTTGCTTAACAAAAAGTCGGTGGTGCGGCTGATCTGCTTGGCATAAGGTCCTTGGGTAGCCGTCGAACCAGAACACAGCAAGGCCGTGCCAGCCATGGCCGCAATGGCCGTCGGGTAAGGGGGGGTATTCCACTGCCCGCGCGAGGACTGCGTCCGTGCCAGGTAATCCAAGCCGCGCCGGATTGTCGAGTCCCACTTGGGATCACGCCGTTCGGTGGATGCCCGTGCGGGGTAACTCCAACTAGAAGCCGCCCCCGCTGCCAGGAGTGTTTTCAGGAAGGCACGTCGCGCGTTCATGGCTGGTTCGATGATCGGTTGAGGGAAGGTCGGTCGTTTGCTGGTCGCCACTCTTCAAATCCTTCGCCAGACGCCGGGGCGGACCAAGGTGCGTCCAACCACACCGCGGAATACGCTCCCACCTCAACGAGGTCGACGCCGTTAGGCTGCATCAAAATTCAGGTTTCCCAGCATTTCTCGAATCGGCCGAAACCTGGCTGCCGATCGACAAGCGACGTTCGACCAGGGTAAACCGCCTTCGCCAATGTAGCATAACCGGCTACCTCGTCGCAGCCGACCACAGGGAAAGAAAAGGCTGATCGGCCAGGAAAGGCCAAGGATCGCTAGCAATTCCCGAACGGCTACCCCGCTGGCTGTCGGACGGCCCGCATCGATCGGCCTCGACCGTCCCTTTGCCGACGCACCGGCTCAAGGAGTTCATGCGGCTGGTGGTGGATCCAACAGTCCGCGGATCGCTTCCAGCATCGTTTGCAGGCGGAAGGGTTTGGCCAGAAAACCAGCCGTTTCGAGGGCTTCGACTCGATCGATGATCTGCCGATCCAACGCGGCAGACATCAAGATACAAGGAGTCACGATCCGCAAGGCGCGGAGGGAAGCCAAGGTTTCCAGCCCGGTCATCTGCGGCATATGCATGTCCAGGAGCAACAGGTCGACCGAACATTGGGTAGCCAACGACAGCGCCTCTCGGCCGTTGCTCGCCAGCAGCAATTCAAATCCGCGCCGTTGCAGCGATTCCGCCAGGGCATCGCGAAAATCGCGATCATCATCGCTGATCAACAGCGTCGGGTGGGAGCGATGAGCAGGAGCGACAAACACCATGACCAAAAATCCATCAAGCCTGAAAATACACTTTCCCAACCCAGGCTTCGGTGAGTTCCAAGTTCGCGATTCGGAGGGGCTCCGAATCGTCCTATAATATGCGGCGGAGGTGGGGAAAATCAACGGTGACGATCTCCATTGGTGATACCCGAAACCCCACCTTCCGTTTACACTTGTCTTCCGACCACGGTAAAAGGTTGGTACCGCTTCCTAACCGTCTTCGCCCGTCGCTCCGCCCTTCGATCGTGCAAGGAATTTGAGTTGCCCAGGTATATTGTACGTTGTGGCGTCATGCGGACCCTGCACGTCATGCAGGCCAAAAGCGAATTCCAGCGTGGGGATTCCGTAATCGCTCGTACGTCGCGGGGGCTTGAACAGGGCGAAGTACTCCGCGAGGCCACGGACGAGTTGCTCGCCCAAATGGACAAACCGGAAACCGGCAGCATCCAACGCGAGACGACTCCCCAGGATCGGACTGAACTCCGGCGGTTGGAACAGGTCGCCGATGACGCCATGGAGACTTGCCGGCGTTGCGTGGCCCAGCTTGGCCTGTCGATGGACCTGCTGGACATCGAAGTCATCTTTGGTGGCGAGCGGGTGGTGATTTACTACCTGTCCGAGGCGCGGATCGATTTTCGTGAACTGGTCAAGCTGCTGGCCAACGAATTTCAGACGAGAATCGAAATGAAACAAGTCGGCGTCCGCGACGAAGCCAAGCTTCTGGCGGATTATGGTGACTGTGGTAAGCCGGTTTGCTGCAACACCCATCTCGTCAAGATGCCGCCGGTTACCATGCGGATGGCCAAACTGCAGAAGCCCAGCTTGGATCCGAATAAAATCTCCGGACGTTGCGGCCGACTCAAGTGTTGTTTACGCTACGAGTTCGAGACATACCAAGAGAATCAAGCACAACTACCGCCGCCGGGCAGCGACGTGGTGACCGCGATGGGTCGCGGCCGCGTTCTCCAGCAGGAGATTTTATCGCAGCAACTGCTGGTGGAAATGGAAGATCGGCGGCGGATTTTAGTTGCCGGCAGCGATGTGCTGAGCATCCTCCGCCGCGGTGCCGAAGGACGTCCCGAGCGGCGAAGCTCCTCCCCAGATAAAGACTCCGACGAAGACTTGCCGTCGGCCGATAGCGATGCCTGAAAAGACTTTCCCCATCCTCGAACTCCTCAAACAAGATACCCGTTACAAACTGGAGGCCTACCAGTTTGTGCGGGAGGCGTTGCAGTATGCCCAGGAAGTCCTGGAGATGCCACCGCAGACCGGGGCGTCGGGTGAAAAGCACGAGCATCACCTTACCGGGCAGCAACTCTGTGAAGCCATACGCATTTATGCCTTGGATCAATTCGGCTACCTCGCCAAAATGGTGCTCAACAGCTGGGGTGTCAACACCACCGGCGATTTTGGGGAGATCGTCTACAATTTGATACGCATCAAAGAAATGCGGAAAAGCAAACACGACCGCCGGGAAGACTTTGACGACCGCTATGATTTTGAAACCGCTTTTCAACCGGTCTTTCAGTTGCCCAACCCCTCGTAACCTCGACCTGAGACCACCTCCATGC
>JBILTQ010000061.1:0-18852 GCA_044371435.1 Pirellulaceae bacterium
GGTGGCCTTCACGAAGGTTGGCTGTTTGTCGCGAAACGCTGGGATTTTTGTGGCCGAACTCAATCCTTCCCAAAAACAAGCGGTGGAGACCTTGGGTGGTCCGTTGCTGGTCCTGGCCGGGGCGGGAACCGGGAAAACCCGCGTTGTTACCTACCGGATCGCGAATCTCATCCGCCATGGGACGCGGCCGGAGCGGATTCTGGCGGTCACGTTTACCAACAAAGCCGCCCGCGAGATGCAGGAGCGGATCGCGGAGCGGTTGAAGCTTCCCAAGCGACGGCAGCGTGGCGAGGCCAAGGCTCCGACCCCGTTGGTCGGTACCTTCCATTCGATCTGCGTCCGCATCCTCAAGCGGCATGCTCGGTTGTTGGGGTATCCCGAGGCTTTCGCCATCTATGATCGCGCCGATCAAGAGAGTGTGGCCCGAGGCGTGCTCCGCGAACTACGCATCCATGACACGATGCTCAGCCCTGGGGATTTCCTGGGGATCGTCGGCGGTTGGAAGAACCGCAGCCTGCGCCCGGCCGATGCTTTGACCGAGGCCCGTTCGGACAAAGAGCACCTGGCCGCCAGCGGTTACCTGCGTTACCAGAAAGCCATGAAGCTCAACGGGGCCTTTGATTTCGATGATCTGCTGCTGTGCACCGAAGCCCTCTTGCTGGAGCAACCCGACGTGCGGCAGCAGGAAGCGGGAGCCTTCGACCATGTCCTGGTCGATGAATATCAGGACACCAACGGTAGTCAGTACCGCATCATCAAGGCTTTGGCCGAAGGGCATCGCAACCTGTGCGTGGTCGGTGATGACGATCAGTCGATCTATGGTTGGCGCGGAGCCGAGGTCCGCCATATCTTGAATTTTCGCCATGATTGGCCTGAGGCCAAGGTGGTGCGGTTGGAAGATAACTACCGATCCACCGACGCGATCATTCGCTGCGCTAACCAGTTGATCGCCTTTAATCGCGATCGCCACGACAAGATCCTCCGGGCAGCCCGGCACAATGGACAGACCCCGCGCGTCTTGATGCTCAATGATGAAGTCGAGGAAGCGCGAACGATCGCCGAGGAGATTGCGAAACGGACCGACCAACACCAGGCCCAACTGCGGGATTTTGCCATCCTCTTTCGGACCAACGAGCAACCGCGGATGTTCGAGACCGAGTTGCGTCGATTAAAGCTTCCTTACGTTCTGACTGGAAGCCAGTCCTTCTTCGATCGTAAAGAAGTCCGCGACCTGATGGCCTATTTGCGTTGGATCGTTTTACCCGACGATGAAGTCTCCTTGCTTCGCATCATGAATAACCCGCCGCGCGGGATCGGGGCCAAGACGGTAGAGTCCTTGATGTCCGACGCCGTTGCGCGCGGGCACCCGCTGTGGCAGACGCTGCTGGGTTCGGCCAGTCAGGAAAAACTCCCGGCCGCTGCTCAACAGGGGTTGGAGAGATTGCGTAAGCTGCACGCCCACTACCACGCCTTGTTCGGCCGCCGCGGGGATCTGGCGGGAACGGTGAGGAGTTTGATCCATGAACTCCGCTACGAAGACGAGATCATCCGCTTGTATCCCGATCCGCAAGAGCAGGAAGCACGCAAGGATTCGGTGGAAGAGTTGGTGAATGCGGTGGCCGGCTATGAACGCGATGCCGAGGAGACTCGCAGTTTGGAAGGTTTCCTGGCGACCGTATCCTTGGAAGGCCGCGAGTTCGGTTCGCCCAAGGAAGAGCAGCAGGCGAGGAATGCGGTGACCTTGATGACCCTGCACAGCGCCAAGGGACTGGAGTTCCCCTATGTTTACATGGTCGGGATGGAGGAGGGGATCCTGCCCCACAAACGCAGCCTGGCTGATTTCGAGGCAGGGGTGGATGAGGAACGACGCTTGTGTTACGTCGGGGTCACGCGAGCCATGGAGGAGTTGACTTTGACGGTCGCCAATACTCGGTTCAAATGGGGGAAGCCGCGGGCGACCTTTCCCAGCCGGTTCCTTTACGAATTGACTGGACAAGCGGATCATCCCAACAAGATGAAGGCGATTCGCGGGGCTCGCGATGCAATGAAGCCACGCCCGGCTGCGACGACCAAGTCCCCAGCCACGAAAGCTAGCCAACCACCGAAAGGGAAAAAATCGAGAAGTTGAGCTGTAGCGATTGTACGCTTGATTCCGATACCTACCTTTGTGCCAGGGGGACTGAGGAACGTCGGGGCACCATTCCGCGGGAAGCTTCGGCTTGACTGCGTCTCAAGGATGCGAAGCCTGCCACCCGGTAGCGGCTTGATGGCCGCGGCTGCGTGGTGGGTGCCAACGCCTAACCTTCGCCGGTCGTCCGGGATCGATAGGCTGAGGCCAGCATCCTTCGATGCTGGAGGAATGGCCCCGACGGAAATGCAACAAGTGATGCCGAACTTGTGGATGCATTGCCATGCCTCATCGCAGCCTCGAATCTTTCCTTTTCAGCCCGAGATGTGGTTCGCTGTCGCGGTCTGCCATGACGATGCCAGGGTGGAGGCCTGCTCGCAATAGCTTGCGCACGGTATGGTTGGTCATCAGTGCGGTGGCGATGACCGGCTGCAGCTTGATCCCCGATGTCCGGCACCGCCCGCAGTACCACAATCCGTTCCCGCAACTGCAGACGATCGCCGTTCTCCCCTTTCGCAATCAAAGTGAAGAGCCGACGCTGCAGGGCTCGCGGGTCTCCTTGGCCTACTACAACGAACTCCAGTCGATCCCAGGCTTTGAGGTCTTGCCGGTCGGGGCGGTCGAGGCGGCGGTGGCGGGCTTCGAAGGGCAGGTGTTGCAGCGTCCGATCAGCAGCCCTGAAGACCTGCAGCAGTTTGCCCGATATCTCGGGGTCGATGCTGTAGTGCATGGTTCGATCACCGACTTCCAAGCTTACTACCCGCCCCGTATGACCCTCAAAGTCAACTGGTATGCGGCCAATGAGGGGTTTCACCCGGTCCCACCCGGCTACGGTTTGCCTTGGGGTACCAAGGCGGAGAAGAAGATCCCCGAATCGATACGACTCGAAGCTGAGCGGGCTTTAGCCCGCGAGCAGATGCAATCGCAGATTCCGCAGTTGGTGGGCCAAGCCGGAGAGGTCGACAGCCTCGAATTGCAGGCGGCCGCTGAAACTCTGGAGTCGGAGGGAGGAGTTGGCTTGGCGTCGGCTGCCGCCGCGTCGGACGAGCGAGCATTATCGATCGAAGAACTTCATGTCGCGATGCCTTCGACGGTGATCGCTGACACAGAGGAAGTCGTTGCGGATGAGAATTTCGAGGAGGATGCATCGAACGACTTGGAAGCGGTTGGCATGGCCGGACTGCCGTTCACCCCTTCCAACCTACCCGCAGTTTGGCCCGATCCGCAGGGCTTCATCCCGCCAGCGCCAAAGGTCGCACGACCGGTGGCTCGGGCACAATCGTTACCAATTATTTCCCACATGAAGGCCTACAACGGTAATGACGAAGATTTCACCCAACGGCTTTCTGAGTATTTTTACTTTCGTGACGAAGCTCGCTTCGGGGGCTGGGAAGCCTATCTTCAACGCAGCGAAGACTTTATAAGGTTTTGCTGCCATCTGCATCTGATCGAAACGCTGGCGGCACGCGGCGGACAACTTGAAAGTCGCACCGTAGTTCGGTGGCCCATCGACCGATATCAACGTTAGCTGGTTCGCGGCATACGAGCCAGTAGCGTTCCCCCTGGCTCGGAGTGTCGGCGATGTCTAAAGAGATCAATGTATTGGCCCTGGTCAAGGGTGAAGAGCAATACATTTTCTTGTTCGATGATAGCAATCGAACCGAAACTCTCCGGATGTTGGGCCGGTACGCGGCCAATCCTGAGCTGTCGTTTAGTTGGTACGACGCCGCCGTCTTGAGTGAACGCATTCGGCAAGCATTTCCAGCGGATAGCTTATCGACCAAGGCTCCCTCAGCGACCAGCCAACCACAGCTTCGCGCAACACCGCGTTTCAGCATGCCGCTGCGCGACGAGACGACCTGATACCGTCTTGAAGGCGGCGATCCAATCCTCGAACCCATGGTGGCGATATGGTCGCACTGGCTAGTTAGGGTGCCGTCGGGAGAATTCGCATGCATAGTGAAATCGGCCAATTCCTCCGCTTCCTGGATGTCGAACGCAACGCCAGCGATTTGACCATCAAATCCTACCGCGAAGACCTGATTGATTTAGCGGATTTCCTCACCGAGGAAGGAAAGCGAGCGGTGACCCCGAACATGGTGTCGCCGACGGAACTGCGCAGCTACGTGGCTGCCTTGCATGATGCCGGATATGCGAAATCCTCGATCGCGAGGAAACTGGCGTCGCTGCGGAGTTTCTATCGCTTTGCCCAGCGGCAAGGGTTGGCCACCAGCAACCCGGCCAAACCGCTGCGGAATCCCCGCGGTGGCAGGCAGTTGCCGCACGTGCTGACGGATGAAGAGGTCCTCAAGCTGCTCGATGCCCCCTCGCGCCAGGACGAACAAGGGCTGCGCGATCGGGCGATCCTTGAAACGATCTACTCAGCCGGCTTGCGGGTGAGCGAAGTGGTGGGACTCAGCGATACGGACCTCGACTTCGAGGAAGCGACGGCGCGTGTCCGGGGGAAAGGGCGCAAGGAACGGTTGGGATCGTTGGGAAAATACGCGCTCCAGGCACTGCGGGACTACATGCGGGTGCGCACCCGCTCGGAGCGGGCATCGCAAGCCGAGGCCTGCCCGACCTTCGTCAACCGCTTCGGCGATCGACTGACAACTCGTAGCGTAGCGCGGATGCTGGAGAAATACATCCTGCTCACGGGGCTGGATACCCGGACCAGCCCGCATACCTTGCGGCATTGCTTCGCTACCCACCTGCTCAATGCAGGCGCTGATATTCGCAGCGTGCAGGAAATGCTCGGCCATCAGAGCCTGGTCACGACCCAGATCTATACGCACGTCAGTACCAACAACCTCAAAGAGGTCTACCGCAAGGCTCACCCACGAGCGCTCTAAGGCCGAGCTACTCAAAAGGTCGGGCGGCAAAGCGAGGAGCGGTGAAGGAACGCTCGGTCGCGTCACCGCAGGCCCTTCCCGCAGAGGTTTCGTTCGAACCGGAGCCGGGAAGTACGGTCAGTCACCCCATTTCTCGAGATAACTCTGGTACTGGGCCCACCATTCGGGCGTTCCCATCCGACCACCACTTTGATGGGTGACACAGATGGGCCACGTCCCCAACCGTAGTCCCGCTTGGACCGCCGTCCGGCAGAAATCGAGATCGTAGAAGTGGAATTGAAACCGCGCGTCGAAGCTGACCCGACGCTGGATCAGGTCGGATTTGCGTGCGGCTAGCAGCAAGCCATCGAGCAATTGGCAGGAGGCCGGGGCGGGACCATAGCGAGCCACTTCGCCGAATGGTTGCGGCCCGTGAGCCACTGCCCCGCTGAGCTGGGACGGATCATCCCACACGAATTGCGTGTCGATGAATGCCCAGCTTGGCTGCCGCGGTAATCGCCGGCGATTGCCAGCCAGACCGAGGACCTCAAAATGCTGGAGTCCTTCGAGCAGGCGGTCGGCGAAAAAATAGTCATCCAGCCAGAGATCATCGTGCGCGAAGACCAGAATCTCGCCGCCAGCGACCGCAAAAATCTTCTGGTTGTAGAGCACCGGCAGTCCGGTCCGGTTATTGGCCGCCACACTCACCGATAACCGCGAATCCTTGGCCAGGCGTTGCAACGACAAACCCAAAGCGGAGCTGTTCCAGAACTCCTCGAGCGACTTTTGAGTGCAAGTTATAACTTCAATCATCGCTTGACCACCTGTCTCGCCTTATCCTTGGCTGGTCGACGAGGGAAAAAGGACGCAGGCCGCCCCGCCGCCAGCATGCCCAGCCACGAACAAGTTGCTGGGAGGGTGGCTGGGGAGTATTGCCCCCCAACGCTGGGCCGGCCTGGAGCAGTGTCAGGCTCATGGGGCCAAACGCACGATGTTCCAGCGATCGGCTTCACCGCGATATTCAAAGCGGTCGTGCAACCGCGATGGGCGGCCATGCCAGAATTCGACCTGGACGGGTTTCAAGCGATACCCGCCCCAATAAGAGGGACGCGGAACATTTTCTTCCGGATACGACTCCGCCAAGCGGTTGACTTCGTCATGGAAGGTGTTGTCCTCGCCGATGACCGTCGATTGCGGTGAAACGATAGCCGCCAACCGACTGCGGAAAGGACGACTGTGGAAGTACTCGTCGGACAAGGCGGCTGCCACCGGCTGGACCGGGCCTTCCACGCGAACTTGTCGTTCCAGCATCGGCCAATAAAAATTCAAGGCAGCATACGGATGGGCGGCCAACTGTTGCGCTTTGGCCGACTGGTAATTGGTGAAGAAAGCGAAACCTTCCGCCGAAATCGACTTGAGCAAGACGACCCGGCTCGAGACTCGCCCGTTCGCATCCGTCGTCGATAGCACCATGGCGTTGCGTTCGAACCACTCGGGAACAGCTGTCTGCTGCAAATCGCTAAACCAGCGCTGGAATTGCTCGATGGGATCGGCCGCTAGATCCGCCCGTTGTAGGTGCCCTCGACTGTAATTGCGACGCATATCCTCGAGTGTCATCGGCAGAGCTACCTGGAGCGAACGTAGAAGGAAGGAGGGTGGGAAACCGAATCACCACCGGCCTCCCGGCTTCGACCGCGGCAACCCTATTTTAGAGATTCTTCATCCGCTTGCCATCGGACGAACCTTGGTGGGCAACTCCGAGACGACCGCGGGCTATCCGACCGAGGCGTTATCCGTTCGCCAGCGAATTCATCCCGCGGCTAGCTGCCTGCAAGGATCGATATCGCATCAAGAGTTGGTTGAGCAGGATGATGAGGTAGATGTTGCCGACGATTGAGATCAACAGCATCAACGCGAAGAGGAAGCTAGGGGAAGACGAGGGATAGTTGGCGGGGTAGTCGTCGAGGTTGTCGGCCCCCAAGGTCCTCCGCGATCCGTCCACCATCGGCCGATTGTAGACCGGTGGAGCAGTCGGGACGGCCACCGGAGCGTTGCTGGCGAGGACATTGGTGGTCGGTAAACCGGTGGGCACCATGCCACCCGGCGGATACCCCACCGGGTTGTTGTTCAACCCGTAGGGCTGGTTGGGCATTGGCAATTGGCTGGTGGGGCCCGAATTCAGGCTCGGGGTGCCTGTCGGCCCATAGCCTTGGGAGGGCGTTCCCGAACTGTAACCGGCGGCTGAGGGATAGAGGTTGTTGGAAGCGGTGTAGGCATCGGGGCGGAGCCCGTTGTTGGGCATCAGGCTCGAACCGGCGAGCCCTGGCGAGGTCGCGTAGCTGTTGGCATTCGTATAGTTCACGCCGTTGCCATTGGCCGTTGAAGTTTGGTTAAAGCCGAGCGAGGGGACGCTTCCGAGGGGACTCGAGGAGTTTCCATAGTTGTTCGCGTTGCCGAAATTGCTCGTCCCAGCCGGGCTGCCCGGAACGGCGTAACTGCCTGCCCCGCTAGACCAGCTATTCGAACTGGTCGACGGGCTACCCGTATTCCCGTAAGACAACGAAGGGCTACCGGTTACCGTGACCGTTCCCCCCGTATACCCGGGCGGGAGCGGCGGACCAATGAATCCTGGAGTGGGGCTGCTGCTCGAGGGAAGGGTAGGACTAGGCATGACCGCCGGGCTTGGAGTTACCGCTGGGCTCGGTGTCACCGCCGAAGAACCGTAGGTGTCGCTGCGAGGCATGACCATGTTGTTGTTGGCATTGGTCGGGCTGACCGCGGGGGCGATGGTCGCTGGCGAAGCCAGCGGCGAGTTGCCGTTGCGGAGAGCCTCGAGCGGGGAAGCGATCCCGGCTCGACTGCTGCTGGGAGGAAAAACCTGAGCCAGGGTCGAAGTGGCGGCAGTGGCATCGCTGAGCCGGTTGGTGCCAGCGGTCGGCAGGGTGGGCGTTTCCACCCGCTGCGGATCGATCATCACCGTTTGGCCACCCCGCTCATTGAGGTTGGTCAAGCTGCCAGGTTCCAGACCGTTGCGGGCACTCCGCGGCATCACCGACCGCGACTTGGCGCGGAGTTCCGCTTCCGGCGGATCACGCTCGACATCCAAGGTACCGATGCGCCAAATGACTTCCTTGACCGATCCCTGGAGAAAATCGGGGATTTCCACCGCCATCTCCAAGCCTTGGGTCGCCATCTGGTTGGCGACTTCGGGCGTTACCTGCGCGATGAAGGCCATCGAGCCATCGGCGTTCGACTTCCAACCGTACTTGCGATCGCCAGGAGATGAGCCGACTCCGACTTGCGCCGCCGACGCCAGCATCAGGAAGAATAATGTGACGCCATTCATCAGCGACCTCTCGCATCCAACTACCAGGAAGTCCAACCTCGAGCTTGGAGGGCGAGCCTATCGGACGCGGAACTATCGCCGCTCGGCTCACCTTCGCCGTCATCCCTCACGACGTATCGTAGGGGATCTGCCGGGGACAAGTAAAGAGAGCTAAAGCGGCTGCCGATCGGCCGGGAGGGAAATCCCCATCCCCTCCGCCAAAGCCCGAACATGAAGTCTGCTGGCCAAGGCTGGCTGTACCCGAACGGCTGTGGGCCTTGGGGGGTTAGGCAAGCCGCATCACGAACTCTTCGATAGCTAACCGCGCGCGGTCTTCATGTGAGTGGGAGCCTTTGAGCTTTAAATCGAGGTGCTTGAGCCATTCCAGCAACTGGCGGGCCCGCTGACGGCCGATCCGCCGGAGCTTTTTCTCGGCATCGGCCAGCAGGTACCGCTGGAAACCGGCTTGCTCCAAGGCGCTGGCGATCGAGAGCGTCCCCGCGGATCGTTCGGCTTGCTCGATCAGGTGCGCTGCCAGGCCGAAGCGGCGGAAATACCAAGATAATTGGGCCAGGACACCGAAGGCGGTTTGACCGCTAGCGAAGAGCTGGTCCAGTTGACCGAGCGCCAGGCTGGCATTGCCCTCGGCGATTCCATCGGCGATCTCCCACACGGTTTTGGTCCGCCAGCCCCCCACCAACTCATGGACCATCGCATCGTCGACGGTCCCAGAAGTGGTGGTGAACAGCGCAAGCTTGGCCAGTTCGCTGTCGAGCAGGCCGAAGACAGCCCCGATCCGCTCGATCAAGACCATGGCCTGCTTCGAAGTCAGCTGAAGACGATGCTGCGTTCGAGCCCATCCGATCAACCACTGCTGGAGCACGCGTTCGTCGATCGCATCTTTGCTCCCCTTCCGCAGGGGAGCCGAAGCCGCGATCAGCAGCCCTTTTTCCAGAATAAGTTTGTAGAGCCGGGTGTTGGCTGGCAGGCTCTCGAGTTCCAAGATCAAGGTCG
The DNA here is from genome assembly GCA_044371435.1 of Pirellulaceae bacterium. Lineage (GTDB taxonomy): Bacteria > Planctomycetota > Planctomycetia > Pirellulales > Pirellulaceae > JAIYDQ01. The sequence continues at coordinate 9,299 of JBILTQ010000061.1, forward strand.
CGCCGGCAGCCGGGGAATCGACCCATCGCTCCAGGGCTGCTCGATGCTTGCTGAGGAAACCATCGGCTTGCCTGAGGACGGTCAGCCGGCAACCCGCTTCGTCGAATAACGAACGGCTGGCTAGATCATCGTGAACATCGCGCCAACTCGATTCTTCCCCGCTCCGGTAACGCACCGCCTCGCCGCCCAAGCCGGTGGTCTCCAGCCAGGCTCGCAGGGCTTGATGCCGCAGGAACCAGTCGTTACCAAAGATGGCGAGCGTGCCGGTTTTTGGTTCGGACTTGCGACCATCGATGATCTCAAAGGCATGCAGGACTTCAGGCATCGACGAGGTAGTTCATGAAGCGACTGGAAGTTCGATTTCGCGGACAGGTTCAAGGGGTCGGTTTCCGTTATACCACCCTCCGGATTGCCACGCGATGGTCGGTCACTGGCTATGTCGAAAATACGCCTGACGGAGGGGTATACCTGCTGGCCGAAGGACCGGCTGCAACCCTCGAGGCTTTCCTAGCGGAGGTCCTCGAATCGATGCAGTCGCATGTTGAGGATCATCATGCGAGCTGGCAAGCGGCGCGGGGTGAGTATGCTACTTTCGAGATTCGCCGCTAACTGTCGAGGGCCAAGCTGTCGGCGAGTTCGCGAGCGACAAACCATAGCTGGCGGCTAACCGGGCTTTCATCGATTCGCTCCCCAGGGTGTCGATCCGCTGATTCCACCGCAGTTCGCACGCCGCCAAGGCTTGGGCGGCTTGCTCGGGGGTCGCGATCAGCTGCCGCAAGCACTCCTCCAGGTCAACGCGGAATTCCCAAGCTCCAGCGAAGTGCAATTCACGCTGCAGATAACGATCCTCGAGGACCGCTGGCAGCCCGGCCCAATAAAGCTGCTGGTCGCGCCGCTGGGGGCCGCCGGCGAGTTGGCCAGGCACGGGTTGAATGCGTGGGTCCCAGCGGCGAAAGATCTGCCGTTCGCTCTGGCCGTCAAGCCAGCGGAGGAAACGCAACGAATTGTCGGTCTGCCGGTTGTCGGCGGCCATCGCCGCGATGAGGCCCCGTCCGGGATCGAGCCCAACCTTCAAGGCGGGAACGTTGATGCTCGAGGCTTCGGAGGTCGAGTTGACCCTATCCGAGGAAGCGTCGTCCCCAACGGCGTCGGGCCAGCCGATGGCCCACGAGACCGGGGTTTCGCGGCAACGCCGCCAGGCCTCCGCCGGATCGGCCTCGAGCCAGCGGGCATCGCCGCGGTGGCTGCGAGCGAAGTCGGCGGCAGCTTCGACCAGCCAGGCTTCCGTCAAACGCGGCCGGGCGGTCGTCAGCCGGAAGAGGAGCGAATTCTCTTCGGTCGGCGACACCCCGGCAGCAACGAAGAGGAGGAAACGATCGACCAGCCAGGCGTCGCCGCGAGCGGCTGTTGACGGGCTCCCCTCGGCCACCCCCTCCTGGCGAGGCGCGAAGGTGGTTGGCGGTATCGATGGGAAGGCGAGGCCGTTTTCCAGAACCGCCAGCCAAGGGACGCCCCAGCAAATCCCCCAACGCCGCTGCTGGTAAGCGACGGTTCGCTTCCAGGAACCGGGCCAGTCTCGGGCCAGGCCCTGAGATGGTTCGGCAAGGGTGGTCGACGAAGCTACCGCATGGGTCGTCGATTCCTCGGTCAGGAATTTTGGCAAAGCGATCAACCGCCGCTGGTCGACCAGGCTGGCCAGCCAACGGGCCTCAAAGATCGCGATATCCCCCAGCTTGACCTGCGGATCGAGCAAGCTTTCGGACGCGACCAACTGCACCTCCAGCGGCTGATCGGAAAAGGACTGCCAACGTTGCGCCAAGCGTTCGCCCAGCGTTTGGTTCCCCTGGAGCACCACGCGCAAAGCTGGCCGAGGTGCCGTGGCCGCAGCCTCGCTAGGCGGTAAGGCCTCCCTGGGAACGCACCCCAAGCCCGTCAACAGGCTAACGCCCAACACCAGCCAGGGAAGCGGTGATCGCCACATCGTTCAATCGATACCTTCGTGCCAGAATTGTTCGACCCCTTGATGCAGGCGAGCCCCCACTTGGCTGATGACCTTCATCGACAGGTAATTGGCCCCGCGGGCCGCCGACAGTGGCGAATAGCCGTGCGAGATCCCATAGAGGAAAGCCCCGGCAAACATATCGCCTGCTCCGGTGAGGTCTTTCGGTTGGCAGGCGAAAGCCGGCACATGGGCGGATTGGTTTTCGTAATGGACGAAGGCCCCATTGGCTCCGTCGGTGACCACCGAGTTCGGGACCATCTCGCGGAGTCGGGTGAAGGCCTCCTGGCTGGTGTTGGTCTGGGTGACCGCCATCGCTTCCGGCGCATTGCAGAAAATTAAATCGCTCTGACTCAAGGCCTCGCGAAAAGCATCGCCGAAGACCTCAGGGATGAAGGCGTCGGAACAGGTCAAGGCGATCCGCGTCCCATGCTGCTTGGCCTGCTGGATAGCCTCGCGGATCGCGTGTTGCCCGGTATCGGGGTTGGCGAAGACATAACCTTCGATGAACAGCCAATGCGAACGCCGGATTCGGTCGGCATCGACATGGCGAGCCGCCAGGGAACTGGAAACGGCCAGGCAGGTACGCATGGTGCGTTCCGCATCGGGAGTGATCAAGGCGATGCAGGTACCGGTCGTCTCACCGACCAGGATCGGATTCCCGATGTCGATCTTCAGATCTTCAAATTCATCGGCATAGTGCATCCCGTAGCGGTCATCGCCGACACAGCCGATGAATGCCCCGCGACCGCCCAGTTGCGAAAGCCCGATGATGGAGTTGGCGACCGAACCACCGCTGACCAGACGCAAGTCATGGTCGGCGTCGTGGAAGCGGCGGAGCAAACGCTGCTGTTCTTCCGCGTCCACCAAACGCATGGTACCGCGCTCGAAACCGAGACTGGCAAACTCGGCGTCGTCGATTTCCAAGAAAATATCGACGATCGCATTGCCGAGCCCACAAACATCAAAATCTTTCATGAACGATCCTTCACATTTCGAATTGCAACCGCTGATTCCTAGCCCATTATGCAAAGGTCGAGCAAGATCGCCTAGGGACGGCCGAGGATAGGCTACAATACCGCACGACTTTGTCCCGAAAGAACGATGCCGGCGGTACGGCCCGGTTCGCCACCTGCGGATGATCGAGCTGGAATGCGAAGCGAGAGACGAGCGATGCGACCTCAAGTAGTGATTCTCGGCGGCGGCTTCGGCGGCCTGGCCTGTGCCCGCGGTCTGCGGCATGCGGATGTCGATGTCAAGCTGATCGACTGCCGAAACTTTCATCTGTTCCAACCGCTGCTGTATCAGGTCGCCACGGGAGGGCTGTCGCCGGCCAACATCGCCGCGCCGCTGCGGAGCATCCTGCGGCGGCAGCCGAATGCCCAGGTGCTGCTAGCCAAGGTGGAGGATTTCGATTGCGCCGCACAGCATGTCCGCTGTTCGGACGGGCAAACCATTCCCTACGACTATCTGGTGGTGGCTACCGGCTCCACTCATCATTACTTTGGGCAGGATGCGGTCTGGGGCCCCCAGGCCCCGGGGCTGAAGACTGTGGAGGATGCCACCGAAATTCGCCGCCGCATCCTTTCCGCCTTCGAGCTGGCAGAAAAGACCCACGACTTGAATGAGCGGGCTCGGCTGCTGACCTTCGTCGTGGTCGGCGGCGGACCGACCGGGATCGAAATGGCGGGCGCTATTTGCGAACTGGCCCGCTATACCTTGAAGAACGACTTCCGCGCAATCAACCCGGCGACCGCCCGCGTCCTCCTGATCGAAAATAGCCCGGGAGTCCTGAACAGTTTCCATCGCGATCTCGGCGAAGCGGCGAAACACGCTTTGCTCCAGCTGGGAGCCGAAGTTTGGAACGAGACGCGGCTCACCGAAATCCACGGCGATCACGTGATCGTATCCCAGCAAGACAAAGCTCAACGGATCGAGACCAGGACGGTGATCTGGGCGGCCGGGGTGAAGGCCTCGCCGCTGGCCAGCCGCCTGGTCGATCGACTGGGGCCACCCGCCTCGCTCGATCGCGCCGGGCGGGTGGTGGTCAATCAAGCTTGCAGTGTCCCAATCCATCATCATATCTTTGTCATCGGCGATGCGGCGTGTTTCGTCGATGGCCAGGGCCGCGCCCTGCCGGGGGTGGCACCGGTAGCCATGCAGCAAGGACGCTACGTGGCGGACGTCATCGCCGGCGATGTCTGCGGCGAACCGGTGGACAAGGGGTTCGTCTACTTCGATAAGGGGAACATGGCGACGATCGGCCGGGCGCAGGCGGTCGCTGAAAGCGGTGGCTGGCGGTTTACCGGCCGCTTGGCTTGGTACGCCTGGCTCTTCATCCACATCCTGTACCTGGCACGCTTCGAAAACCGAGTGCTGGTTCTGTTCCAGTGGTTCTGGAACTACCTGACTCGCAACCGCACCGCGCGGCTGATCACGCATCCCCCGGTTACGGAGGAGGCCGGGGCGACGACGAACGTCGCACGCTGAAAGCTTCTGGTGTCCGCCGAGAACCTCTTCCGCCTTGCCCGCCGTCGATGACGTGACGCGAACTCCGTTCCTGCCGATCGATAGCCCAAGGTTCGAGGAGGCCGGACAGTGGCTACGGAAACAGCCGCGGAAAGGGTCGTTTCTAGCTTCGGGAACGACGGGTATACCAGGGGACCAGCTGCTCGCGAAAGATTTTCGAATTGTGACGGATGTCGGTCGGTAAGGCTCGAGGATAAACACAAAAGTCCTCGATCGACTCCGAGATCGGCTCGGAGCGTGCCAAGGCATGCAACTCTTCCAGCAACTTGGCTTCCGCGGCCGTCTTGGGGCGAGGACGATATTCGGGCCACGGTTCGACGACCACCACCGGACGCTGCTGACCAGGGGGGCCGATACCGAGCAGGGCGCTGCGGTAGATGCCGCGGTGGGTGTTGATGATGGCTTCGCAAGGTTCGGTAAAAAGGGTCCGGCCCGCGGCGCGGACACGATGACTCTTCCGCCCGCAGTACCAGAATCGCTGTTGGCTATCCAGGTAGCCGACATCCCCCAGCCGATGCCACAGGCGGGGGCCGTCGTGGACCTTGTGCAGCGCGTTTTGCTCGGTGCGGGTAACGTAGGTCGGTGAGACTACCGGGCCGGAAACCATGAGTTCGCCGATTTCCCCTGGCCCGACTTCACGGACCTGGTCGATGTCGGTCAACGGTCGATCCTCGATGGCGATCACCCGCCAGTCGATTCCCGAAAATTTGCGACCGACGCAGGTCCCGCCGCCGCGTTCGGAGACTGCCGCCGTCTCCTGCAAAACCTCCCGCGATTCGATGGAAGCAACCGGAAGAGCTTCGGTCGCTCCGTAGGGGGTGTGCATTTGCCCCTGACTATCGATAGCCTGCCGCATCCAACGCAGGATACGCGGCGAGACCGGGGCCCCGGCCGAAAGGATCTGTGTCAAACTCGGCACTCGCCGCCCGCTCTTCTCCAGGTAGGTGCCGACAGCAGTCCAGAGGGCCGGCGAACCGAAGGCTTGATTGATCGACCATTGATCGATCGCATCCAGCAACCGCCGTGGATCGGCGTCGGCCGGCCGGATCGGGTTCATATCGGGCAGGATGGTCGTGGTCCCCATCACGGCATTGAAGAGCCCGAACAACGGGAAGCAACTCAGATCCCTGCCGCCGGGTTGGATCCGATAATGCTCCATCAACTGATCGATCTGATGATGGAAGGTGCCGTGGGTGTAGAGGACCCCCTTGGGCGGGCCGGTCGAACCGGTGGTAAAGATGATGGCCGAAGGATCGCTCTCCTCCCGGCACTGGGGCTGGTAGTCGGCTGCCGCCGTCCGCTCCAGCCTGGCCAGCGATGGCTCGGGAAAGATCCCCAGGGTCCGTCCGACGGTAACGTTCCATCGCGCCCGAGGAAACATGCCCGCGAGGGCCCGCCGAATCGCATGCACCCTGGGGATGGCGACGAAACCGTCCGGTTCGGCCGCCGACAGGCAACGGACCAGATTGCGTCGTCCCATCCCAGGATCGATCAGGATGAGGGTGACGCCAGCTTTCAACAAGGCGAAGACGAGGGTGATGAAGTCTTCACCAAAGGGGACGAGCAAGGCGATCCGCAAGCCGGGACCCATCCCCATGGCTTGCAGGCCGGCAGCGATCGAGGAGGACCGATCGTCCAGTTCGCGAAAGGTGAGGCGATGATAGCGTCGCTGTGAACCCTGGCGATGGGAACCGACCGGGCTCGCGATCGCACACTGCTCCGGTCGTTGCTGCGCTTGCAGGCTTAACCGCCATGCGATGTTGCGGTTCATGCTTCCCATGAACCCTCGGTCGTTCTCCCTTCCAGACGCGGATGACTATTGCGGGTAAAGAACCAGCCGATGGCGATAAGCAGCAGTTGCGAAAGGACAAACAGGGTCAGGATCGTCAGGACGCTCGAGGTGAAACCATAGCTGTGTAACCCGATACCCAGCTGATTGGTGCCGAACCATGACCAGGCGGTGATGATGTTACCGGCGATGCACAGCAAGGCAAACCCGCGTTCCCGAACCAGCTTATCCCAGCGGGCATGGAGGACGATGGCGTTCCACAACACGATCATCAAGGCGCCGTTTTCCTTGGGATCCCAGCCCCAGAAGCGACCCCAGGAGTCATCGGCCCAAAGCCCCCCCAGGACCGTGCCGAGCAAACTGAAGAAGATGGCGAAGCACAGGGCTCCATAGGTAACGCGGAAGAGGATCCGTTGGATCTCCCAGGCGTCGGTGGTCGCGTCGCCGCTGGCGAGAGTACGGCGATGGACCATGCGGTGGATGATGGCACCGATCGCCAATCCCCCCGCCACAAAGGTAGCGAAATAGCCCGCGGTGATGGCTTGCACGTGGGTGGTCAGCCAGAACTGGGTATCGAGGACGGCTTGCAACATCGGCATCGTATCGCTGGTCTCCAGACCATTGGCGACCAACAGGGTGGTCGCTCCAATCAAGGCCCCTACCAGCAAGCCGATCCGGATGGGGAAGAGCAACTCGACCGCCAAACCGAACAACACGGCGCCGCAACCGATGTAGACCGCCGAGGAGTAGAGGTTGATCACCGGCGGCCGATCGGTGATGTAGACGCGAGCGAAGACGGCGAAGAGGTGAACGACCGCCACGACCGCCACCATCCAGAAGGCGATGCGGCGAAGCGGTTGGGCGTAGACGGTCATGCTGGCGAAAAGCAGGACTGCCGCCAGAAGATACATCGCGACGCAACCGTTGAAGGCCCCGAACTTGTTGTACCAAGCCTCGAAGCCGGCCTTGGAAACGGCCGACGCCGGCACGGCGGAGGCGATCCCCTGCTGGTATTTCTCGACCGCGGCGTTGAAGGCCGCCGGCGATTCCTGCTGCAGTCCTTCTTTGATGTCGAGCAAAGCGAAGAGCAGTTCCGTCTGTTGCGGTTCGCCGATCCCCAGCAACCGCGACGAGTAGTTTGCAAAAAGTACCGAACGCAGCGGCCGCCACACCAGGGGGTCCTTCGCTTTGGCTTGGCCGGCACCGTCGGTCGCCGACGGCGGGATCATCCCGGGTGGGTTGCCACTCTCCAACTCCTGCACCGCTTGAAGTTCCATCATCAACCGCTGCATGAAGGCCTGACGCTGTTTCTCATCCGCCGTATCCTCGGGTGGGATCGGGATTTCGCTCGCCGCATAGGACATCTGCACCAGGTGGAAGAGGTTGACTTTCTGGTTTAGTTCGAGGAACTTCTGATCGACAAACTTCAAGCTGTCGGGATTCTCGCGGGCCCGATCGCGGATCGGCTTGAGCTTGTCGAGGAAGGCCTCGAAGCTCGGCTTCAACTGGTTCCAGCTATAGCAATTTCGCGAACGCTGGCCGAAGAGTTTCTCGCGAGTCCCAAGCGTTCCACCGCTATCGCGCGTATCCAGATCCAGCACATCTAACACCTCCTTGGCATCGATGCGAAAGATCTTGGCGTCGTACACCCATTCCTGACCGGCAATCATGCCGTACAACCATTGCGTGGCGGTGTAAGCTTGGTCCTTTTCCCCCGATCCCTCGGCGGCGCGGACAACGGTGGAGGAACGTCCCGAAAGGGCTTGCAACACGTTGCGGGCTACCGTGTCGAACGGCTTGATCCGCCCTTCGTGTTGCATCGGTAGGCTGCCGGCCGCATACCAGTTGTACTCCGTCGCGGTCGGGGTCGGTGGCATGGCGTAGCGGGCAAAGAGCCCACCCACCGCAATCACCGTCAGCAGCGGCAGCAACCAGCCGCCGATTCCGGTCCGCGCCGAGGCTGCCTCGGCATAGAGGTGGCCTGAGGCAGCCGCAGTTGACGTTGGAGCCGCACTACGAAGTGGCTTGGTCGGGGAAAGGGTAGCTGGCGTGTTTACGGAAGTAGGCCCGAGACGCCGCTCGCGATCAAAGCGGCTGGCAAAGCGGACGAAGGTGATGCCGAAATGGGAAAGCATTCCCAGGCAAGCAAAAGCACACGCGATGTAAGGCATCAGCCAGCCAGCATTCTTGACTACCTGCAGCCCGGTGGTGTCCTTGCCGTTCCCCGATTCCGCAGCCGGCGAAAAGTTGCTTTGGTAGAGGGTCTCGCCGCGATAACGCATCGGGTTATTCATCCAGATGCGTCCATCCTGCGACCCGCTACCGTCGCGCTGCGCGATCCGCACGTAGGAGGAAAAATCGCGGACGGTGCTGGTGCCGGCATAATCCAAGCGTTCGACATCCTTGAGCGTGATATCGTAATCCTTGTACGAGCGCCTCAAACGCAAGGCCAGATGGTAAGAATTTCCAGCCTCGCCCACGATATCGGAGGAGCGATCACCCAAGAGCGACGAAACCATATACACGCCCAACGATTGGTTCTTGCCCGACGGAAAAAGCTCAACATAGGCCGACGGCATGTTGATCCCTTCTTTGGCTCCGCCGGTTTTCACTCGAGGTTCTGCCAGGAATTGCCGACCGAGTCCCACCGTGGCCGGATTGGCTGGCTGCTGCTGGTCGCTTTGCCAGCGGACAAGATCGGAGTTTTCGTAGAAGTTTTTGACCGCGATCTCAAAAGGGATTTGCGGGTCGCGAATCGGCTTGCCCGAACGCGCCGCTCTCCGAATCGCGTCCTCGTCGATAGCGATCACCCGATCGCGGTCCGGCTGCGACTTGTCGATCAACACCAGTTCGACCTCGTCCAGGCGCAAGGCCATGTTGGTGGTTTCCCCATCGGACAACGTGATTCGCTCCTCGATCTGGCGATCGCCGAAGATGAACTGGCCAAGCATCAGGAGACCGATGGAAAGGTGGATCAAGACGTTGCCGCCTCGTCGACCAAACAGCAGGTTTAACCCGACCAAGAGGATACCGCCAGCGATCAAACTTTTGCTCATCTGCCACACGATCCGCAGGCCAGGATCGGGAATGCGAGCCGCTTCGGGAAAGAAGGCCAGCCAGAGCGACCAGACCAGCATCAGCACCGCCGCCAGCCAGATCGCTACCCGCCCCAGCAGTGTCTCCCAGCGATGCAGGCAAGCATAACCGATCAACCCCAGCGTCGAACCCCAGATGGTC
>JBILTQ010000062.1:0-18840 GCA_044371435.1 Pirellulaceae bacterium
TTTCCTGCCGAATCGTCAGCGTGGCGGCGATTGACTTTCCAGATAAAGTATCGAGGATGAAACAGCGGTCGAAGCTTTTGGCTTTCGATCGAGCATAGGCGGGGGCTGTCCGTCCGCGTGCTGGGGCTAGGAAACTTTCCACCCCAGGATGTTACGGCCCTTCATGATTTGGTATTCCATTGTCTGCTGGATGCGACGCCGCCGGGGTGTCGTCCGGAGCACGATCTCCCTCTTTGGGCTTCCAGCGGCCCGTCGGGGTGTCCGGGGGATCCTTTGGCGACGCTTGTCCCTCGAGTCGCTCGAGGGACGAGTCCTGTTGGCGGTCGGAGATCTGCGGATCGTGACTTACAACGTCATCGGTGGCAGCGGTTCGGTGTCGCCCGATCTCGGGACGGTTTTGTCGGCGATCGGAAGCGAGAGTTACGCTGGTCGCTCGCGGCCGATCGATATCCTGGCGTTGCAGGAAGTCGATCGCCAGGCAACGACGACGGCGGCTGTCGTCAATCAACTCAACGCGATCTACGGTGCCGGGAGCTATGCCGGTGGGACACTGAACGGCACCGCCCTCTCGGGCGGTGACACTGTCGGCCTGGTCTTCAATACCCTTTCGGTGCAACTGGTCGGGGAATTAGGGATCGGTACGCCGTCGATCACCGGTCAAGCTCGGCAAACCATTCGTTATCAATTGCGTCCGTTGGGGGTTAGCCCGGTCACCGATTTTTATCTGTACAATAGTCATTTCAAGGCGAGCACCGGCAGCGAGAACGAAAGTCGCCGCCAGGTCGAGGCGAGCGCTATTCGAACGAATGCCGATAGCTTGCCGGAGGGGACGCATATCATCTATGCCGGTGACTTCAATGTCTATCGCAGCAGCGAAGCGGCTATCCAGACCTTGCTCGCGGCCGGCCATGGCCAAGCGGTAGACCCGGTCAATCGACTGGGTAACTGGAGCAATAATGCAAGCTTTATCGATGTCATGACTCAGGCTCCTGCCATCGATCCACCTGGGGCGTTGGTCGGCGGCGGTTTGGATGATCGCTTTGATTTTCAACTGCAATCGCAGGAATGGACCGATGGGCTGACGCTCGAATACGTCAGTGGCACCTACCGCTCCTTCGGAAATAATGGCTCCGTGCCGCTCAATAGTGCCATCAACCATCCCTCGAATACTGCCTTGGCCAGTTTACCCAATCGCACGACTATCCTGGATCTGTTGACGACTGTCAGCGACCATCTACCGGTCGTCGCCGATTTTACCTTCGTCTCCACCATCGCTGAACCGTGGGTTGCGTACAGCAGCGGTCCTTATGTCCAGAACTTCGATGGCCTGCCTGCCGCCGGAACCTTCACCCTCGCTTCGAACGGTCCGCTGATGGTCAGCGACGCCCCGATCGTAGCTACCGGGATGCGAGGTTGGCAAATCGCTAACGTGGGTGGTTCGGCGACCCTGCGTTTCAATCCGGGAACGGGCAGTTCGACGACGAGTTCCATTTACAGTTTCGGTTCGGCGAATACCACGGAACGCGCTTTGGGCTCCATCGCGGCCTCGACGAATATCGGAACCTTCGGCGTCGTCTTCACCAACCGCTCCGGACAGACGCTGACAACTTTCGAGTTGAGCTATGCGGGTGAGAAATGGCGGGAAGGGGGGAGCAACACCCCGGATACGTTGTCCTTTTCCTACACCGTCGGCGGTGAAAGCATCACCGCGGCTGGCACGAGCAGTTTCGTCACCGTGCCGGCCCTCGACTTTATCTCGCCGACGGTCAGCACCTCAGCCGCCGCCCTCAATGGCAATCTACCGACGAATCGGACCGTCATCTCGGCGAAGGTCAGCGGTTTTCAGTGGTTACCCGAGCAACGTCTGGTGCTGCGGTGGGTCGATGTCGACGATAACGGGAGTGATGATGGCTTGTCGATCGATGATTTGGTGTTCTCAGCTAGTCCGCCTCCGGCCGTCGTCCTGGATCGGCGTGTCTATTATCCCAAGACTATCTTCGACACTAACTTGAGCTCGCAGGAGGCGATCGATACTTCACGGGTGGCGTTGAGGAGCGGTGTGGCGACCAATGACCACGTGACGGCCTACGTGCGCGGCTTGACCGGGATTATCATCGACGTGCAGTCGATGCCAGCCACCCTCCTGACGGCCGAGGACTTTGTTTTTCGGGTAGGAAACGATATCAACCCCGACTCCTGGCCGCTGTTGCCGCCTGAGTGGCTGGACGATGTGGAACCCATCGTCGTCCTCCCAGGTTTGGGCATCGAAGGTTCCTATCGCATCAAAATCCAGTTCGACTTCGATGCCATCCGCAACACCTGGTTGCAGGTTTCGGTTTTGGCCAATGCCAGGACGGGGCTGGCAACTACCGATGTCTTCTATTTCGGCAATGCGGCCGCCGATATCGTGAATACTACCAGCCTTTTCCGGGTGAACGCTACCGATGTCTCGGCCACCCGGCAGGCGGCGATGGCTTTGGCCGGTGCGCGAACCGACGCCTCTCAGCGGGCTGATTTGAACAAGGATGGCCGAGTCAATGCGACCGATACTTCCTTGGCTCGGCAACGCAGCACCGGGATCCAGGTTCTCGTCAACCTCGACTTGGGTGGCGGGCAATCGCTGGGCGTCGACGCGTCGATGGCGGGAGCGGGTTGGCTGGTGCCCGAGGATGATCGGCTAGCCAGTAGGGTGCTGATGGAGAGCGTCTTCGCCAAGTCGCGCCGGCGCGACTTGGCGGTGGACCGAGCCCTGCTGCAGGAAGGAACTTTTTCATGACGGCAGGATGCCTTGGTTATCCGCAACGAGTTATGCTGAGGGGCCGAGGTTCGGCAGGAGAACCTGGAAATCGTCGGCGAGGTATAGTCCCTGTCGGCTTGACTCGTTACCGACGCCCTGTTGGACCTGGATTTTTTATTTTGAAGCGTGGCACAGCGGAAATGCTTCGGCTGATGGGTTTCGAATGGATGCTGGTTGTCATCATCCTTGTTTCGTTCGTCGAGCTCGGACCACAAGCCCTCGCCAAACCTAATATCATTTTCATCGTCGCCGATGATTTAGGGTATGGCGATGTTGGCTTTCACGGCTGTCAGGATATCGCGACACCCCACCTCGACGCCTTGGCGGCCTCGAGCGTGCGTTTCAGCGATGGCTACGTGACCGCCCCGGTTTGCGGGCCCAGTCGGGCTGCCTTGCTCAGCGGGATCTATCATGAACGCCTAAGCTGGGCTGGCAATCCGGCTCCGATCACCGAAGCCAACCGCAAACAACAAGGGTTGCCGGTCGATGTCGCTACCCTCGCCGATCATCTGCGGACACTCGGCTATGCCACGGGCTTGGTTGGTAAATGGCATCTCGGGGAAGAGGAACGCTTTCATCCGTTGCGTCGGGGCTTCGAGGAATTCTTTGGTTTTCTCGGCGGTGCTCATGACTATTTTCATGAACGCGATGAGCACTATGGATGGCTGCTGCGAGGCTTCCAGCCGGTGACGCTGGACGGTTATCTCACCGATGCTTTTGGCCAGGAGGCGAGCCAATTTATTGAAAGGCATCGCTCCCAGCCGTTCTTCTTGTGGTTAGCCTTCAACGCCGTGCACGCGCCAGCGGCGGCTTCGGAGGAAATGCTTCGACCACTGCAAGGGATTGCCGATCCGCAGCGGCGCATCTACGCGGCGATGACGATGCGAATGGATGCGGCAATTGGACGAGTTTTATCGAAACTTCGGGAGCACCATTTGGAGCGAGATACACTCGTGGCTTTCCTCAGTGACAATGGCGGGCCGGTCAAGCATGGACCGGGGGCGATCGGGGCCTCGAATGCGCCGCTTCGCGGTGAAAAAATCGAACTCTTGGAGGGTGGGGTTCGAGTGCCATTCCTGCTCCGCTGGCCAGCCCGGATGACCAGTGGCGGCGTCTGTTCGGCGCCGGTCATTTCGCTGGATCTCTATGCGACTGCACTCCATGCTGCCGAAGCCGATACGGGGCTCCTGGCGAAAGCTGAAGGGATCAACCTGCTTCCGGCCCTCACGGGCGAAATCCCCCAGGCCGCGGAGCGAGCTCTCTATTGGCGGAGCCCGCCGCAGCGCGCGATTCGGAAGGGCGATTGGAAGTTAGTGATGTGGACGACTCCGGCCTTGAAAAAGCCGTTGAGCGGGCTCGAGTTGTATCGTGTGGCCAGCGACCCGGAGGAATCCGAAAATGTAGCGGACCAGCATCCGAAAAAGGTTGAGGAACTCGTGGCCTTGTGGAATGCCTGGAATCAAAAAAATTACCAGCGCGGCAATCACTTCATTCCAGGAAACCCCAGGCAACCTTTGAACACAACTGCTGACCGCTGACCGTGGTCCGGCTTCCGCCACCCCGCCCACCGTCTCGCAGCGTTGGTCGGGGTTGGAGCCGACTCGGTTGGTTCCATATAAAGTGCTCCCTGAACGGACGCTGGCCTTGCATGTCTTCCATCCCGAGGCATGGAAACCGACCGATAGACGTCCATGCTTCCTCGCCATTCACCGAGGCGGGTGGGGCGGTGGTGAGCCTCGACGAGCTTATCCCTACGCCTACGATTTTGCCGCTCGCGGGGTAGTCGGTATCTATCTTCAATACCGGCTGACGAACCCCAAGACCTATCCGGGGACCACTCTTCACGATTGTATTTGCGATGCCCGCTCGGCTGAACGTTATGTGCGTGTTCATGCCGCCGACCATCGTTTTCCATGGAGATGTCGACACGCTGACCCCGCTTGCCCTCGCTGTTGCCTTACAGCAAAGGATGGTCGAGATGGGAAGCACTTGCGAAATCGTGGCATGGCCGGGCGGAAAACATGGGCACACCAACGTCGATGTGGCCGCCTATGAACAACTGCTGCAGCCTGGTTGGGACTTTTTAAGCAAGCATGGATTCCCACCATAATCGCCCCCCCTCGATCGATCCTGGTTGAATGCTGCTGTTGAGCGACCGCTGCTGTTATGTTTCCATTCCAACGGTATCGCAGCTTGTACAGGTTCCTGCGCAGGGAAACTGGGGGGATGCCCGAGGCCTTGTCTCCTCATGCTACAACTTACGTAAAACGTCACCTCGCCCATGAAGATCGCTTGCCGGCCTTCCCCCGCTTTGGCAGGCTTGGGTAGGGATGAAGCGATCGCGACCGCCACGGCAAGGTCTTAGGATAGGCGTACGGTTTTCACTTAAGATAGGTGGGGGCAGCAGAAGGCCTTCAGGATTGCGACCGAGGAACATCGAATGAAAAAAATGGTGATGGTGAATGGTTCCCGATGGATGGTAGCTTGGCTGGTGGTGGGGTGGCTGATTCTCGTTCCACAGTGGGCGGGAGTTCTCCAGGCGACTCCCCCCAATATCCTCTTTATTCTCGGGGACGACATTGGCCGTGAATTGTTGCCGTGTTACGGAGGCCAATCGGACTATCGAACGCCTCGGCTGGAAGCTTTGGCAGCGGCCGGGATGCGATTCAATCATTGTTATGCGACCCCCATGTGTTCGCCGAGCCGAGTCGAATTGCTCACAGGACGCTACAGCTTCCGTAACTACCTTCAATGGGGACGCCTGGATCCAACCCAAAAGACCTTCGCCCAGATTTTACGCGACGCCGGTTACGCTACGGCCATCGCCGGCAAATGGCAGTTTCGCGGCTGGGATCAGTCGCCATTAGCCATCGAGCAGGCTGGATTCGAAGAGCATCACGCCTATGTCAATGAAGAAGAGTCGCCGCGTTTCCTTTCGCCCTCCGGGAATCAGTTCTGGGGAGGCCAGTATGTCCATCAGGGTGAACTGTCTTCATTTTCAGGTTATGGCGAAGATGTCTTTGCTGGGGCGATCGAGGCTTTCATCCGAAGGAACCGCGATCGTCCGTTCCTCGCCTACTACAATCTGGGGCTGCTGCATCGACCTTTCCAACCCACTCCCGAAGACGACTACGCTCCACCCCCAGGCGAGCCTCCTCCTTCCCAGTGGACGGGACAGCGCGGTCAGCTTGAGGCGTTCCCGCAGATGATAGCCTACGCCGATCGTGTCGTCGGTCGCTTGCTGGATACCCTCCACGAGTTGGGGTTGGAGGAGAATACGGTGGTAATTTTTACCGCGGACAACGGCACCGATAACGTGCGCGAAGCTTCCCAGCTACGGTCGAAATTCTTGGGCCAGGAAGTGCGTGGCGGCAAGTATTTCCCGACAGAGTTGGGGGTGAACGTCCCGTTGCTAGTACGTTGGCCGAAGAAAATTCCAGCCGGATCGGTAACCGAGGCCTTGGTGGACTTCACCGACTTGTTTCCCACCCTGGTGGACTTGGCGGAGGTCGCTTTGCCCGTCGATTATTGGCTCGATGGTCGTAGCCTTAAACCCTGCTTTCTCGGGGAACCCGCCGCCGAGAAACCGATCATTTATTCCTGGGGGAATTTCGAGCAAAATTCGAAAAAGTATAAAGAGCCAGCCATGTACGCCGATGAGCTCTTGCATGTCGTAAGGAATCGACGTTGGAAATTCTATAGCGATGGTCGGCTTTACGATCTAAGCCAGGATTTTCTCGAGCAGCAGCCGATCCCATTAGGGAAAGACGGTGAAGCGGATCAGGCTCGTCGCCTACTCAAGCAAGGCTTGGAAAAACTGCGAGCTAGTACGCCTCGCCTCTGGTAGGCCAGACGCTTGCGGCCACGCGAGCCTGCCAAAAACGGCGGTTGGGATGGAAGCTGCGAGCGGAGCGATTGTGGCCTGTCGATTTTCGGTACCCCAAAGCCCTGTCTCGCCACGGTACCTTGGCACCACCCGGTCTCCCGTTTGGCTATCCCTGGTTCGTGAATCATGCCGGCCGAACTGGAAACACGGAGCTTGGAGGCAGCCAACTTTATGGATCGTTGCTTGGCGGGATAATGCTCGCGTCCTAGAATGAGGGGTCGATAACGCGAGCCTCGCCCAAGGCTCGGAGAGACGCCGGAGGAATTCCATCGTAAGGAGCAGGTAGACGATGAAGCGGTTGATTTTGTTCGCATTGGGTGTGCTTGCCGGTGTGTTGGGGATGCCCGCAGAAGTGTTGGCCGAGTTGCCGCAGCGGAGTTCAGGGATCACGCGGGAAAGGACGGGAACGACCTTCCCTTTCGGTTCGGGATCGATCACCCGCCGCAGCGATGGTAGCTCGGCGCGGTCCTCGCCCTTCGGCAAGGGAAGCATGACCACGGAACGTTCTCGCGATGGAAAAACCATCACTGGAAGGACGCAGGCTTTTGGATCGGGCACGATTACCCGCTGGTCGGATGGTACGGTGACAAGAACGTCACCCTTTGGCACCGGCAGCCTTTCCTATGAAACCCGTCGTGGCGGTCAAACCATTACTGGCCGTACTCTACCCTTGGGAAAGGGGACCACGACCTACCGTTCCGACGGATCGACGACCCACACTCGCCCCTTCGGAAAAGGAATTTTTCAGCGGGATACGCCGGCTACTTCAAGCACGCGGCGTTAGCCCTGATGGAATCCGAGACCGATGGTTGGCTGGACCCATGATCAGCCTCGCTGTCGCTGGTATGCGATAGGTTGATCATCGCCGGTCGGTTGCTGTCGAGGGAAGAAGCTTCTGCGTCGACCGACTGCGGCTTCCTTCCGCGCTTGCTATCCGGGGGGAAGGTACAGCCGGGCTTTTGGGAAGGACGCGCCTGCAGCCAACCTCGCCAAATCCCTGGAGGACTCCCCAGACTGCGAACGAGCCTCGCTCCTCGGCCTCTGGGTTTACCGGCAAGGCTTGGGTGCCAAAGCGAACAGGCCCGGACATTTTCCTCAGGCTTGGTGAGGTGGTGGGTACGCCTCAGTTCAACAACAGGTGGAAGACCCTCAAGGCCGAAGGCACAGGTGTGGAGGAATTCGCGATCCGCACTTGGACAGTGTGGGAGCCTGGCTGGAGTTGGTCGTCGAGGACTACTGCCTGCGGCAGGTGCAAGCTAAGGTTTTTGCGCAGGATCGCCTTTCGGTAAGCTCCGCCGTCGATGCTGAACTCAATCTCTGCAGCATCCGGTCCGGCGGTGATGAACAGTCCACAGCCGCGTCCTTCAAAATCGAACTCGAACTCTGCACCTGGTTGGGTACCGACCAAGGCAGGGACGTTCACAAAGCCCTCACGCACACCTACCTTCTTACCGTTAGCCTGTTTTTCGTCAGCAGGCGGCGTCCAGGAAGCTACATGCTGAAATCCCTGAAGCGACTTGGCCTCCGCGATGTTGCCGAGCCGTCCCTGCCAGAAGCTTTGCGCATCGATCGGGTCCGGGGTTGGATGGTCCTTCGCCGCCGATGGAACTGGAGAGGCGAAGGCAGCGTCCAGCATTCGGGCCACGCTGTTCGCGTAGAGCTGATGCCCAAAGGGTGAAGGATGCAGGTTCTTGAAGTCCGCTGCCCAAGTAAACTCACCGGCATCGATGCGATCAGTCACTTCTCGGGAAAGATTCAGCGATGGATTGCCGTATACTATCGCTACCCGCTCATGCTGCGCAATGGAGTCCGGTTCGCGGCCAGCGTGGTAGTCGCGCATATGGGGCTCCATGACAAAGTGGAGCTGAATGATGTCCGTGAGCGGGCTGGAAGTGCGCATATGTCGGACCACTCCCTCCATGCCGCGGAGCATCAGGTCTGGACGATCACCGATGTTGGACGAATCGTTTACCGCGGCTTCAACAAAGAGGAGATCGACCGGTCCCTTCGATAATACATCCCGCTCCAAACGGAAGGCGTGCGGTACCGAACCGAGCGAACCGATGCCGGCATTGATAAAGTCGAAACGCGTCTCAGGGAATTTCCGGGTCAGGTAATCGCAGGTATGCTGCCGCCACGCCCCTCCGGCTGTGATCGACCCACCAAGAAAAACGACGCGTCCGAATTTTTCCTGGCGGAACTTGTGTTGGCAGTTCATCAAGCCATCGCGCAGCTCAAAATAATCGTGCCCTTTGGGGAGTTTTGCCGGATCGTACTTTGTCTGGGCGTAGCCGATGGACGACAGGGAAAATAGCAAGAACGGCAAGATGTTTTTAAGGTGGCTTAACATCGCAGTCGGTAGTTGGAGGAGCATTTCTAGTTTCTAGTCTGGCTCAGACGCGGGGCACTGAAGCCTTGATCGCGGATTTGCTCTAGCAGAGCCTGGAGTTCAGCAACTTTATCCGGGTGAGCGGCGGCCAGGTTATTCTTCTGTGCGAGGTCGGTCTTGAGGTTGTAGAGTTCCACCGGACCACGATCATCAAGCGGGTACTGGCGACGGGCTTCCCAGCCTTGGTCGCGGCCAGATCCATACCCATCCTTGGCGGCCACGAGTAACCAGTCGCCGTGGCGAATGGCGAAATTTTTCGGGGTGGTGTTGTGAATGTGCGTGGTACGGACCGAGGCAACCTCGCCTTGAATCAGCGGGAGCAGGTCGTGCGAATCCACCGCCGCGGTTGATGGAAGTGGATAGCCGAGCACTGAAGCCAAGGTGGCGAGGACGTCGATTTGCGAAGCGAGCGCATCACAAACCCGACCGGCCTGTGCGACCCCCGGCCATTTAAGAATGAAAGGGACACGATGGCCACCTTCATAGATATCGCGTTTCAGCCCACGGAGAGGATGGGCCGACCAATGGCCGAAGTTCTCATCTCGAGCGTAGGCGTAGCGCTCGGGGCCATTGTCGGCAGAAAAAATCACAAGAGTGTTTTCGGCCTTCCCGGACTCCTCCAAGGCTTGCAGCAGTTGGCCCACGGAGTGGTCGGTTTGATGGACGAAATCGCCGAAGGGGCCTGCCTGGGATTTTCCATCGAACTCATCATTGGGGATGATCGGGGCGTGTGGTGAGGGGAAAGCAAAGTAAAGGAAGAAAGGTTGGTCGGCTTCCTTGCGCGAGCGAAGGTATTCGACACCATGGCGGGTGAGGGTCGGTAGATTCTGGTAGGGATCCCAGTCGCCGACCATCGGGCCAGGGCGGCATTCCCAGTTACCTTCTTTAATGGCTTTCCATTTTTCAGTATCCATCAAGGTATCAGGGGCTTGTACGACCTTGTCATCTTTGATCCAGCAATAAGGGGGGAAATTGATGACATCGTCGCCGAAGTAATGGTCGAAACCATGCGCCAGTGGCCCACCCGGAATGGCTTTCGACCAGTCGAAGGCTTCCGGACTCCAAACCTGACTTTTACCCTGGGTGCTGGGCTGAGCCTCCGGCCTTCGGATCGCGTCCCAATCCCATCCGAGATGCCATTTACCGATGGCCGCCGTGGCATAGCCTTGGCTGCGAAGCATCCGCGGCAAGGTGAGTTGCTCGGGTTGGAAAGCGGAGGGGCCGAAGGCATTGACGATACCGTAGAAATCACGCCAATGATGACGGCCGGTTAGCAATGCATAGCGACTGGGGGAGCAGATGCCGGAGGAACTGTGCGCGTCGGTAAAACGTATGCCTTGGGAGGCGAGTCGATTGAGGTTGGGGGTAGGTATTTTCGAAGACGGGTGGTAACAGCCGAGATCGCCGTAACCCAAGTCGTCGGCGTACAGGATGAGGACATTCGGACGACGCAATTCAGCCGCGGAGGATTGCGAGCCGAGGACAGCTGAAAAGATCAGCGCCAAGCCGAGGCAAGGTAGGGACTTCATAGGGGCGGTCGATTCCATGGGTACGGTGGGAGCCTACAGGAGAGGGGAAATCGTATCGCATGCGGCCAGGTTTTGCCACGCGGTGGCCGGAGACACTCGCTGACCCGCAGTCGGCAATAAGTCTTCGAGGGTCACGGTGGGGATGTTGCTGGGGTGGAAGGATTCATGGGCCAGTCATCCGTCCGGAATGGGGTGGCTGGCAGCCCTTCCCGGTTCATCAAATTCGGTCTGGCTTCCTCATTCCAAGCAAAACGCACGGCCACCGGCCGAGCAAGATCCGAATGGCTGACCACCACACTGTCACCTTCGATCACTGCTTGGGCCGGGACAAATTTCCGGTCCTCACCGGCGATCTCAAACAGGTCTGGCGGCTGATGGTTTCGGGTGGTGAGGCCGGAGTTGGCAAAGTGGAACTCGAGGCGAATCGTTGAACCCTCCAGCTTCATCTCGCGGTAACGGGGCCCGTCGCAGGGAACCTCCGGATATCCATAGGTTTTGGCCAGAGCTTGAGCGGCGAGCCGCTCACCAGGAAGAAGCTTATTGGCTGGATGTATATTATCGAGATCCACGATCGAATCGTGGATGACTGCCAAGCCGCTGTTGGGGATCTTTCCCAACGCGGCGGTCTGCGCTTCCCAGAACAAGGGCAATTCCATCGGTCCGACGGGGTTGTCCTTGTTCAGCCCCACCCTCTTCTGGGAATATCGAAAAGGGGCAATTTGTACGTAGTAGAACGGGAAATCGCCTGCCTGCCAAAGCGAGCGCCAGATGACCACGTGCTCCGTTAGCAAATCGGCATAGAGATGGGCTTGAAACCGCTGGACATTACTTTCACCCTGATACCAAATGGCACCGCGGATCCCATAGGGGGCGAGATGCTCGATCATCGTTTGGTAGAAGTTTCCACCCGGCATCCAGCTTTGAATCGGCGTAGCTCCCACCGACGCATGCAGTACGCCCACAGGGCAATCGAGCTGCTGTCGAAGTTTGCGACTAAAAAAGTAGGCGACGGCCGAGTCGCCATCGGTGCGGCTGGCGGTGAGATTGGCTGCGTTGGCAACACGCCAAACGCCGGCCAGTTCACGCGGCGACTTTAACTTGTCATTGCGTATCACCGTAAACTGACGCAGCCACGGATCCTCAGCTGCCGCCAGAACCTGGTCGCGGCCGTCGATTCTCTGCGCAAAGTTATAGTGCATGTTCGATTGTCCTGAGGCGAGCCAAACTTCACCGACGAGTACATCGCGAATTTCGATTTGGGCCTTGCCCGCCGCAACTGTCATCGTCTGCGGTCGAAGCTCCTTGTTCATCGCATCCAGCTTCACCGCCCACTTCCCAGCACTATCAGCGGTCGCTCGCTTCGTTTGTCCAGAAAATCGTACGGTCACTTCGGCATGCGCGTCGCTCCAACCCCACACCGGCACCGCTTGTTCGCGTTGCAGGATCATGTGATCGGTAAACATGGCGGGCAGGACAAGTTCCGCCGTGCAGGTTTGCGGTAAAGACCAGAAACTGGCGAGGATCAGCGATAGGATGCGAAGTTTCATAGGGTTGGGGCTACCGTTTATTTTGTCTCGAGGGCGTCCAGGATGAGTGCGGCGATTTGTTTCCCCATTTTGGCCGAACCCTCGGGAGTAAAATGCACGTTCCCGAATTTTTGTAGTTGCTCGCGGTCGCCGATCACAAGTTCATAAAGATCGTTTACCGGTATATTGAACTTGGCGGCGATCTGTTTACTCATCGCATTGCGCGTGATGATCATCTCATTCTGGCTTTCAGGTCCGAGGCTATTGGCAAGATCCGGCGCAGGGGTTGTTGTCGCCCAAATGACGCGAGGCGTTACGGTCTTGAGATGTTTGAGCATCGCCGTCAAGCCGACGCCGAATTGCTCGTCGGTGATGCGAGGAGGCAGGCTATGCAGTCCGTCATTGTAGTGAATGAGGGCGTAGTCGCTATCCTTGAACTTAGCGCAAAAAGCTTCTGCATCGGCGTCTTTCTTGCCGATCATGCCAAAAGCTACCAAGTGTGCGACATTGACTTTGCCTTGGAGCGATTCCGTTACGTAAGGCGCATATCCATTTTTAATCGAGTCACCGATCAACACGTCGTGAACGGTTTGGCGGTGAGTGCCTTGGACCACCAGCGAGGTATAGGGGCCAGTCGGCAATGGCTCAAGCGTCACTCTTCCATGACCTTGGCTGTCAGCTTGGGTCTTATGGATCTGCCCGGCGATCGACACGCGGAGCGTCTCGTTGCGGTCGGCCCAGCCCCACGCCGGTACTGCCATCTCGGCTTGTAAGACCATATGCTCGGAAAAGATCGATGGCAGTCTGATGTTCGCGGTCGCGGAGTACGCATCGAGCAACAGACATGGGCTCCAAGACAAAGCTGGTACAGATGCCGCACGTACCACGTGCATTTTCAGGCGTGTCATCGAGCTTTATCTTCCAGCTTAGGGATTTCACAAACTATGGCGTTTGGGACGATCCTACCCCGAACGACAAGCATGAAATTTGCGAAGCCGTTACCTGCAGCCTATGGTTGAAGTTGTCATGACTGATACCCGATGGGTATTCGTAGCGTTCGTGATAAACCTCCCTGCACATCGCGTCGGCGATGCATTCGCGGTTTTCGAGAACCAAGTGCGTTGCCGATCCCTGAACACCTGCAAGCCGATTAGCTTGACTGCCGCCCGTCGGATCGATGCTCCTCGCCTGCTAGACTGGGTTAGGCGATACGGCTGACGAGTTCGACTGAAATTCGTAGTGCCCGGTACATTCCGGCGAACAACCCCGTGCGGTATCAGACTTAGACGGAGTTGGAAACGGAAGCTTTTGGGTGGACGCGGAGCCAGACAGCTAGTGGTTTCCACGATCATGGGCCGTGGTCCGTCCATCCAGTGATTTGCTCACATCGAAAGTTGAATTCAAAAACCTGCTTGCGACCTCCATCCGTTGTCGCGTCGCGTGCGGCCATGCGCTACGTAATCAGGTAACCATGGGACTCAGTCCATGCCGAACTTGCTCGTCACGAGACAAAACGAGACGGTAGGCGAGTTCGCTTACCGCACAAGTTGAAATTCCTGCAACTCCGGCATTTCTTCGCCAAAGGAACCAAAAGCATTCGCCCACAGACCACCGCGCTGTGTGTGACGACGACCAAAATCGCCTCGGCTGGTGGGATACCGCGGAAAACAAAATCCACAAGCCAGCTAAACCTTTGGCTTACTCTTTGACCTCGTTATTCAGGCAAGCAATCAATGAATGCAGGAAGGCCGCCGTCTTCGAAAATTGGCTAGACCGAGTCCGAAGGTCCCCAGGAATGCTAAGGAAGACGGCTCGGGAACGGCGGTGACCTGAAATTGGAATCTCCCGCCTTCCAGCCACGGCCCTCCTGAATTACCAGTTCCTGAATCGATTAGCTTGAACGTCGCATTGAATTCCTGTCCAAAGGAGGCCGTATTGTTGACGGCGAAGATCGGTGTGAAATCGATCGTTGAACCATTGCCTAAATTTAAGATGTCCCCTGGACTCGAGAAGATTGAGTTACCCATCGCATCGAGGATGGAGAGCCCCGGATCGATAGTCAGGAGTTGCATGGAGATATTTGTGCCTGCCATCGAGCCCGACCATCGGTCGCCACTGGAGTGATAGAGATAATCTTCACCGCTATTCAGGGGGAAACCATCCAGGGAATCGACACTGCGGATTCGGAGGTTGTTAAAGGTGGCACCAGGATTTAGACCTGAGATAAAGTAACCACTAAAGATACCGCTTCCAGGGCGAAGCTGAATATCGTTCACCAACGGGCTCTCGGGGAGGAGGTTGCTAACGCCGAAGGTGCCGTTGAAGTCATTGACCGCAGTGGCAGCACCCAAATTTGGGCCGGTGTACGAGTAAGTTCCTTTCGAATGGTAGTGGTTGATGTTAGGGGTCGCGGGGTAAGTATGGGCGTAGAGAAAGGTAAGCCGGTTGTAGTTCGGATTGGCTAGTCCGTTGTATGCACCACCAACATTCGTAACTCGCGTGTCGCGGCCGATGTAATACTGAAAAAGCTCTGCGGAGACCTCCTGCGGATGCAGGCTGCAAAACCAAGCAATCAATAAGACGCTGAGAAGACGACGCATCGGATACTCCTTAAAAACAAGATGCATAATAACATCAAATAAAAAACAATTGCAAATACAATACCTAAGGGAAAGCGGTTGGCAATACCGCGATCGCAGGATTTCTGAAAATTCCTCAGGGGACACGCCTCGCAGGCGTCCGCTTAACGCCAACGATCGGGGATGGTTCCGGGGCCCCGGTTTTATTCAACGCAAAACAACTTGATTCGGCTGCGACCAACGGTGAAACGCAGCCGGACCAAAAACGCATGACGCGATCAAATCCGGCTTTGCGTCGTCATCATTCTTGGAGAGACTTGCGAAGATCGTCATTCCCGATAGCGAGCGATGAGAGCTATGGGGCCACCAAACGCACGGAACGCGGTTTCACAAACTCGGGTTGGGGCGGGGCTCATCCATGATCCATCGTGGACCAGGATTCGAAGAGTTGCAGGTCAGCGACCTTCCGCAAGCAAAGATCGTAACTGCGGTAACGTCGGGTTCTTGCCGGTCGTTGAACATCTCGAACCTAACTGCAGTTCGTATGCAGCCGCAGTCGTTGGTAGCCTCTGGGAAAATCAACTTCGCCGAAACTGCTCGGACGGCCCTCGGTTCACTCTGTCGGCATCGCAATCGTTTCACCCGGATTACTCCCCGGGCTTTCCTGCCTGCCTCGGCGAGCAAACAGCAGCATGGCGCAGGGAACCAAGGTCAATGCTATCACGGTTGCGCCCAGGACCCCTGCCCCGATGGAAACGGCCAGCGGTGGCCAGAAGCCACCTCCAGCTAACACCAACGGTACAAAGCCGACGACGGTCGTCGCGGTGGTAGCGAGAACATGCCGAGTCACTTCCAAAACGGTTTTGATGACCTCGCTGACGTCACCGGCTACCGCTTTCGGATTGGCGGAAATCGCGGCGACGACCACAATCGAGTCGTTAATCGCCACCCCAATCAAACCCATGGTCCCGATGATCGCCATGAATCCAAAGGGATAACCAAAGATCCATAAAGCTCCCAATCCAAGGCCTACCGACAGCAACGCCACCACGCCAATCAAAGCGGCTAGGCGAAAAGACGAGAGAGCCAAGACCAAGGCCGTTACCATGCCAATCGAAAGGACCGAAATATTCGCCATCAAGCGTCCCACCGCCTGGTCACGTTCCGACGATTCTCCCCCGAAATCCATGCGATATCCAGGCGGCAGCACGAATTTCGATTCAGCCAAGCTTGCCTGGAAACCATTCAAGGCTACTGACGGAAGTGTTCCCGCTACGATGTAACCCTGGATCTCGTTCATCCGCACGCCATTGTAGCGCGTAATCAAGGCACGCTGCGGCTCTAATTGAATCGATGCGATGGCCGACAAAGGTAAGGACTCAGACAAAAGGCTGGTACCCACACCGTCCGTCTGGTCTTGGGAACGACGCGAGGCAAAGCGAATCAGCTCGCTATGACGGAGACTCTCCAGGCTCTCGCGTCGATCTTTCGCCATCCGTACCCGCACTGGAATCTGCTCGGTCTCCTCAAGGATCATTCCAGCGGGTAATCCTTCCAGGCGAGAAAAGAGCTGATCCGCAATCTCTTGCTCGCTCAGATCGGTCCAATTGGCTTGCTGGGCATCAACCGATACCGAAGCGGTTGGTCTCATTTCACTCAAGGTAGAGTGGGCAAGGACAACCGTTGGTTGCTCGGTCACCAGACGTTGCAACTCCCTGCCGATCTCCTCTAACCGCTTTAGATCTGGACCATAAAGTCGAATCTCCAAGGGTGACGCAAACGGTGGGCCTTGCTCCAGTTGACGCACGAGGATGCGAGCTTTCGGAAAATCTCTATTCAGGCCTCGCTGCAGCCGTCGAATGATCTCTTGCACATCTCGATGATGGTCGAGGGTGACAATTGCCTGAGCATAATTCGGGGCGTTTCGCCTGCGGGCAATCACGTTGTAATAGAAAGGCGGGACGCTCTCACCCAAAAACCAGGCAACACTTCTGATTCTCGGCTCCGCCTTCAAGGTCTGTTCAATCTGGCGGCTAAACCTTTCTGTTTCCTCGATCGATGTTTGAGCGGCTAATTCGATTTCAAGATGAAATTGGTTGCGATCGGCTGGTGGAAAGAATTGTTCCTTCAATTGCGTGGACAAACCAAATCCGGCCACGGGCAGGATGGCCCCAATGGCGATACCGAGCCAGGGACGGGCGAAAACGATTTCCAAAAATCGTTGATAGTGACGATGAAGCTCCGTGTAATAAAACCCGTGGCCCCACCAATGCGACCATCGATTCAGCCGTCGATCCAGGGCTTCGGCGGGAATTCCAAGACCTTCGTGGTTCATCCTTCCCAGTAACCAGGCGGTACTCGCGGGTAAAACCGTAAGTGCCAATAATAAGGAGCTGCCAATCGCCAGGATAACTGTCACGGCGATCGCCGATACAAATTCACCTGCAGGGCCTTCCATCAAGGCGATGGGGGCAAACGACAAGGCCGTCGTTACCGTGGAGGCTACGAGCGGTCCAAAGAGCCTCGTTACCATGTTTTCCACCGCCATCCGGGGCGATAGCCCGCGACTGAGTCGAATTCCGATCTCGTCGGCTGCGATAATAGCGTTGTCGATCAATAGGCCCATCGCCAGGATCAAGCCGGTTACCGACATCTGATGTATGGGGATGTTCAAGGCTCTCATCGCTGCCAAGACCATCAAAGAGGCGATCGGCAAGGTGGCGGTCACCAACAAGGAACTACGCCAACCGAGAAAGAAGAGGGTGGTCATACCGACGGCTACGATACTTACCCAAAGATTGCTGGTAAGGCTAGACATTCGTTCGTGAACATAATCCTGTTGTCTCATGATCTCCGCTAAATGCATTCCAGCCGGCAATTGCTGACCGAAGTTGTGGATAATCTTCTCCGCCTCCCTGGTCCATAGGTCGATTCGAACCTCGGGACGCAGCATCACTCCATAAACAACGCCTACTTGCCCATCGAGAATCATTTTCGTAGCCACAGGCTCGACGGTCCCTCGCTGTACCTTGGCAACTTCGTGAAGGCTCAAGCCATTCCCTACATCCTTCGTTCGCAAGGCGGCTAGTTTGATGTCCTCGAGATTGGAGAACTCATTGCGAAACTGCACTATCGTCTCGCTGTTTCCGTCGCGAAGCAGGCCCGAGGCTGATTTGACATCGCGGGCAGCAATCTCTCGAGCAACCTGGGCTGGGGAAAGCCCCAAGGCCACGCAACGCTCGGGATCCAACTCGATGACAATCTCTTCGCCTGGATCACCGAAGAGATCGACTTTTTTCGTCCCGCCCAGAGACAGCAATTGGTCTTTCAATTCCTTCGCATTGCGACGCAACTGGCTCATCTTGGTCGCTGAGGCATCGTCGGCTACCACCGCTCCTATCCAGGCATAAGCCGCGATATCCAGGTCGTCGAACTCAGGCCGTTTGGCACCGGGAGGTAGCAAGGCAATCGAATCCTCGACCTTTCCCCGAATTTTGGACCAAATCGGATCAGGTTCGTAAACATCATCGCGTAACTCAATCGCGATAAATGAAACTCCCGACCGGCTTTGCGAACGAAGACGCTTGATCTCCGCGACTTCCCGCAACTTCTCCTCGATTTTCTCCGTTACCAAGGACTCGACTTTCTCTGCGTCCGCCCCTGGATAAATCGTCGTGACGTTAGCTGCGCGTTGGGTCAGCAGCGGATCTTCCATTTGCGGCATCACCAGCAGCGAACTCACGCCCGAGGCAATGGCCATGACGATGGTCAAGAGAGTGAGGCGTGGATCGGCGTAAAATTGCCCGGCGATGGCTGCAATCCAAGATGAGCTGTTCGCCGTGGAATCATGCTGCGATGACATCATTGGGTTCCTTCCTCGGCAACCGGATCGGAAGGCACGCTCAACGATTGTTGAACAACTTGGACCAACTGACCGTTGGTAAGTCGATGAATCCCGCTTACGATCAAGCGTTCGTCACCCTTCACAGGTCCTCCAATCTCGACCCAATCTCCAACGGTACGCAGCACCTCGACCTCACACCGCTGGGCTATCGAAAGTCCCTTGCCGGAAGAATCAGGCTGCGAAACCGCCAGATAGATACTCCATAGGCCGCGCGTTCCTGATGAGAGACT
>JBILTQ010000592.1:0-5733 GCA_044371435.1 Pirellulaceae bacterium
GCCGCCGCACATGGATGATTACCGCGCAGGCAGAATACCGCTTTCTATCGCGCAGCACGAGCGTGTCGCTGTCGCGTATGGCAATCCTTCGCTCCACCTCTCCCGCGAAGTGACAGATCGTATCGACGCGCGAGAATTCACTTGGGACGACGACTTTAAGAATCTGCATCCATCGCCCTTCGGGCATCAACTATATGCCAATAGCATCGCTCGGATGCTCGACGCTGCTTTTCTCAACCCCATCGCCGCGAATGTGACCCCTCATACATTGCCGATGGCGATCGATACACAGAGTTATGCCCAGGGCCGCTTCGGCGACATTGCAAAGGCTAAACTCACTCGAGGCTTTAAACTTGATCCCGTCTGGTCGCCGTCGGCAGAGAAAGACGAGAACGGGAAAAGAAAAGTAGGAGTCAGACCGGGCTTCGTCGACATACCAACTCTGGTTGCCACGGAACGTGGCGCGGAGTTTGAATTTGAGTTTGAAGGACGCGGCTGCGGGCTCTTCATCGCTGCCAGTCCCGACACGGGGATCATCGAAGCCAGTGTCGATGGCGGTGAATGGAAAGAGATAAAAACTCGCCCTCACGCTAGCCTCCACCTGCCGCAAGCTGTTATCATCGACGATCAGCTCAAACCGGGCTCCCACCTTGCGAAAGTGCGCATTGCTGCCTCTTCACAACCGGGTCACTCAACCTTGCGCGTATTTCATTTGCTATGGAACTGAGTATCATCAGAGAGCCACTGATCTTTTACAGTCACGAAGCCAATAACCATTCGCTCAGACGATCTTACCCCCAAAAATGCCAACCGATCCCACATCATCTCTCGTGACAAAGCTTGGCTTGCTGGGGCTTCTCATCGTTGTATGCACACCAACGTTGCTAGTGAAGGCCGAGGATAATTCGCTTGAAACGTCATTCGACAAAATTGTCCGACCATTCTTTCATACTTATTGTTTGAGCTGTCATGATGCCGACAACATGATCTCAGGAGTTCGCGTCGATCAACTCTCTCCTAAACTGGAAGAGCGACATCTCAAACTATGGGAGCATATTCAAAGGCAGGTCGGGGAAGGGGCGATGCCGCCAAAGGATGAGGCAAAACAACCTAACATCGACGAACGGCAGGCCATGGATAAATGGATCACGGAAGCCCTCACGATTGCGAGAGCTCGTCCCGGCCCCAAGAACGGTAACGCTCGACGTCTGACAGTAGCTCAGTATCGCAATACGTTGCAAGAACTTCTGCTTTTCGACGAAGACCTCGCAGACTTGCTCCCACCGGATGCGGTGTCCAAGGATGGATTCGTCAACAATCGAGGAACGTTAGCGATGTCGCCGCTGCAGCTGGAAACATATCTCGATATCGCTGATCAAGCCCTGTCGCGAAGCCTGGTAGATGAAACGAAAAAGCCAGTAATCCAAAGATTTCGAATGGATTTGGGAAAAGGAATCAACCGCGAGCCGTGCCCCGATCGACTGATTCTTGGCGCCCGGAGCGAGCTTCTCAAGAACGAAGACTTTGTCGTCGCTGAGTTGGATGCTGAGAAGTCGTTTCCTTTTGAACCGTTTCGCATGAAAACGGTATTCCGCTTTATCGAAGGATACATCGGCAACGGTACCATTCGTGAATGGAAAGATTTTCACGGGATCTATCACGCTGTTTTCGCCTGCATGCGAGGTTCTGATGGATATCCAAAGGGCCTTTCTTTTAGCACCGTACCTGAAGGGCTTCTTCTGCGACCTGCAATTCCAGCACCGGGCAGTTATGGTCCCAAAGCGAACTTCAAAATCTCCTTGCGTGAACTTCCCGACGACGGTCGCTTCCGCGTTACAGTTCATGCAGCTAAGTATCGCGATGGCTTGCTTCTCGATTCCAACGATCGACCTCGAAGCGAGGATGACGCAGCATCTGACACAAAACGCGAATTAGAGACTCCCGTGACAACCAGCATGAAACGCAACGAAGTGGATGCCGCAGGACGAATTGAGCGGATCGATCCTCGCGGCGAACAGGAAATGGTCTTTGAAAAACCAGGTATCTATCAGGTTGATGTGTACGCTTCGGAATTGCTCACCAACCGAATCGTTCCCGATGGATCTCGCCTTGGGGAAGGCCTTTTGGGAAGTTGGTCGCTCGATGGATCGAGTAGAGCTAGCAACGCTGTGGATCTAGACGGGCGACTGATCGGGAACGCAACCTTCGGCCGCACTCCGTTTGATGACGGCTTGACGATTGAAGGAGACGACGACGCTTTTGTCGTGACGCGGAATCAACAGCTCGACGTTGCTGACAAAAACTTTACCGTCGCTGCCTGGATACGCCCTTCGAAACTTGCCAAGGGTGGCATCATATCGGCCGGAAAACAGAATCGCACCTTCGGATGGTGTTTGCGGATCGAGAACGAGAAGGGGAGTATGCGATTTGAGGCTACCGACCATCTCAATAGCTATGCTGGAACGATCAACTCACGATCTGGGTCGATCGTCGCGAACAAATGGAATCATGTCGCTGTCGTCGTTCGACGCGACGGTGTATCGCAGATCTTTGTCAATGGACTGCCGGAAGGAAAAGGTGAAGTCCTCAAAACTTCGCTCGACAATCCATCTGTCGATTTTCGAGTCGGGAATTCGGAAGAAGCGAATGGATATCGCGGCGATATCGATGAAGTTCGGCTTTACAGTCGAGCCTTGGAGGATAGTGAACTTCAAGCATTGGTAGAACCTGGTCGAGCGCTCATTCCCAAGTCTCCCAATCGAGAGGAGTCTCGCGATTTAACGCTCAGATTGGGAGATCGTTACTTTACAGGCGCTTTATCGCGCCCTGCGTTCCTTGCTGTTCGACTTCCGCCCGGCCCGCTCCCTGTGCAGGTGGAATACGCAGGACTGCGTAACATCGAGAAAATCGTATTTACTCTACTCGACGATAGCGACCCACTCAGCCACCGATTTTCTGTCTTTGAGAATCGATCACCACGGATCGGAGTTCACGCTGGCTTACGCCGTGATTGCGGAACGACCATGGCACCCGTAGGCCAGCCACAGACAGTGACGAGCGAATCCATAAATCAGTTTGTCTTCGAAGGTGCCATCCGAAATTATCCAAGTCCGGAAGTCGAGAAAGACAATGTGAATTACCTGGCCGGAGTTCGCGAGATCGGTGTTCGAAGCGAGTATACCGATGGCCGAGATATGCCTCGTTTGCTTATCCGATCGATTGAGTTTGAAGGACCGCTTTACGATGCTTGGCCGCCAGCTTCCCATCGAAATTTGATTCCTCCCGCACGAGCTGGCGAAACGCCGGAGCAGCACGCGGGCCGCGCCATCCGCGAATTTGCGATTCGTGCTTATCGACGCCCGCTTCTTGCGCACGAAGAAACCGATTTGTTTTCCGTCTTCGTCCGTTCACAGCAGGAAGGACGCTCGTTCCGAGAGAGTTTGAAGGATGCCTTTCAAGTAACGCTAACTTCGCCACAGTTCCTTTTCTTGATCGAACAGAGTGAGACGCCTAAAGCTGAGCCGATCGGAGACTACGAACTGGCGTCGAAGCTCTCTTATTTTCTTTGGAATGGTCCTCCGGATGAGGAATTATTGCGAAGTGCGGCCAATGGTTCGCTGCAAAGTGAACTGAACCAGCAGATCGATCGCATGATCGCTGACAAGAAATTTGAACGCTTCACTTCGGAGTTTGTATCGCAATGGTTGGCACTCGATAAATTCCAAGTCTTAGAACCTGATGCGAAACAATTTCCAAATTTGAATCGCGACGTCCGGCCTCATTTGGAGAAGGAACCAATTCATTTCGTTCACCATTTGATGAAAGAAAATCTACCGGTCAAGGACTTGATCGTCTCCGATTTTATCCTTGCCAACGAGGCCGTGGCGACCTATTACGAGTTGGATAGCAAGCCCGATTCGGGCTTAGATTACGTCCCCATTGTCCATCGGCGTCCGGAACTCGGAGGGATACTCTCTCAAGCGGCGATTATGTCCGGACTTTCGGATGGGCGAGAATCGAATCCGATCAAACGCGGGGCTTGGATGGCGAGGCGCGTGATCGCTGAGCCTCCGGATGACCCGCCGCCGAACGTGCCGGTACTCAAGGAAGAAACGGCTGGGTTGTCGTTACGAGAACGATTATTCCAGCATCGCGATCAACGAGGATGCGCTCAATGTCACGGAAAAATCGATCCGTGGGGAATCCCTTTCGAAGAATTCGACGCAGGCGGTCGCTTGAAGGAAGGGAGTGTCGATGCCAGTTCAACATTGCCGGACGGGACAGTCGTCGATGGTTTTCATGGACTTAAGCGATATTTGGTGGCCGAGCGAATCGATCAAGTTGCCTTCAGCGTCCTCAAACATCTAGCGACTTATGCGGTCGGACGCGAATTGACTTACAATGAGTTGGAGTATCTGCGAACCCACGGAAAAGAACTTAAAGCAAACGAGTATCGCTTGCAGGATTTGATCCGATTCGTGGTTAGCAGTCCGATTTTTTTGGAGAAGTAAACTATGGAACGACGGGCTTTTCTAAGCGGTATAGGGGGAATGACGTTAGCGCTTCCCGTTCTCGATGCGATGGGAGCTAAGGTTACCGATACCCCTCCGAAGCGATTCTGCGCTCTCTACACGGCCAATGGAATGTCACTCCCCAAGGAAGAGCACGGGATCGACCAGTGGAGTTGGTTTCCGAGGGCAGAAAAGGATGGTCAATTCGTCTTTGGGAAGTCGACGGAACCACTCAGCCCGTTCCGCGACAAGCTTAGTTTTCTTGGAGGGCTTCATCACCCAAGCGGTCCCAAAGCCGATCCTCATGTTTGTTCCGACATGTGGCTGACGGGAGCGCCGCTCCACAACCCGAAACCAGGAACATTCAATACTGTCGGCGTCGACCAGGTCATCGCCATGCATACCAAACAATATTGTCGGCAGCCTTCGCTCGTTCTTTCCATTGATGCGGGTACTGGTTTTTTATCGCGAACCGGAACCATCTCATACGATCTCGAAGGGCGCCCGATCCCGGCAGAGAATAGTCCGCGCCGGGTTTTCGAGCGATTGTTCCGCGTCGATCGCGCTTCGCTTCAGTCGGAGCGGGAAGGGTTACGACGACGAATTCGATTGGTCGATGCTGTTTTGGAAAACGCTCGTTCGCTCCAACAACGGCTCGGTCAGTCCGATCGCGATCGAATGGACGAATATTTGACTTCGTTAAATGAAGTCGAAGCCCGGCTCGAGGCATCCGAACGCTGGATCGATATTCCGATTAAAGACCAAGACTATGCAGGATTAAATCTTGATATTACGAACGAGGACGATCCAGCCGAGTACTATCGCACCATGTTCGATTTGATCGGTCTGGCCTTCGATGCTGATATTACTCGATCGGTCACTTTCATGCTCAACCGCGAGGACGGAATGGGAATCAGCAACACGTTTCCATTGAAGCTCGGTCTATCCAAGCCGCACCATAACTTGTCGCACGCGACCGACAAGGAAGGGCAACTGGATTTCGCCAAGTTCGACCTATTTCTCAGCCAGCAGATCAGCTATTTCGTGAAGAAGCTCGACGGATATCGCGATCGACAGGCGTCGGTTCTAGATAACACCATCGTATTATTTGGAAGTGGAGCCAGCACGACTCATAACTCGCGTAATCTTCCAACGATGATCATTGGCGGCGCCGCGATGGGACTCCAACACGGACAGTATTGGCGTGAAGATGACGCTCGTT
>JBILTQ010000362.1:0-5697 GCA_044371435.1 Pirellulaceae bacterium
GTTGCAGATTCTCGATAATGGCCAACTCGGCCACTAGCCGATCATCGGCTTCGCGAATCTCGGCACGAATGGTGGTGAATCCAGCGTGCAGCGTGGCGCGGAGTCGTCGTTCGCCGCTGATCAGTTGATAACGCGCTCCAACCCGACGAACCAGGATCGGTTGCAGTTGGTGGTGTGTCTTCAAGCTCTCGGCCAGCGAAGCGATCTCTGCCTCGTTGAATTCACGCCGCGGTTGGAAGGGATTTGAGTCGATGAGCGACACATCGAGCATGCAGGACGAAGGAGTTGCCGAATCGGTGACAGTCGGCATCGATTCGGGTAGAGAGCGGCGACGGTCCGGGCGGTCCGGGCGGGCTGCCGCGGGGCTGCCTTCCGCCTCCAGCGTGTCCGTAGCCAAGCGTGGTCCGGAGACATCTCCATCCACGGGTGTTCCAAGTAAGGCCGCTAAGCCTCGACCCAATCTTCGGTCTTTAGTCACGTTCCAGTACCTCCAGGCAAAGTTCGATATATGCGCGGGCACCGCGGCTTCGCGGAGCGTAATCCAAGACACTCTTTCCATGGCTGGGGGCCTCAGCAATGGCCACATCCCGAGGAATCGAGTTCTCAAAAACGATTTCGCCAAAGAATTCACGCACCTCGCGATCGACTTCATGCGTCAATTCGAGGTGAGGTTCATGCATCGTCAAGAGAATGCCACCGAAACTGAGTCGGCCGGGATTGCCCTGCATGCAGTCACGGATCACATGAATCATCTGCGACAGCCCCTCCATCGCGTAATACTCGCACTGGATGGGCATCAGCACTTCCGTGCTGGAGACCAGGGCCGCTTGGGTCAGGCTGCCCAGCGATGGTGGACAATCAATGAAGACGCAGTCAAAGCTACCCAAGCCGTTCTCAAGGTGGTGCTGAAGCTGGTTGCCGTCGCTGATCGTTCCCTGGGCGATACGATCGACATCCTGGAACGATCGGCTCCCGGGAATCAGTTTCAGCTGGGATAGCCCGGTCGATACCAGGCTGTCCCGCAGCGGGCCATCGACCAGCAAGGGGTGCCGCTCGGCAGGTGCAAGGCCCAGACCAGACGTAGCGTTGCACTGGGGATCTAGATCGATCAGCAACGTCTGCTGACCAGCCTTGGCGCAACCCGCGGCCAAGTTGATGGCGGTCGTGGTTTTTCCCACGCCACCTTTTTGGTTGGCGATACAAAAGATCCGCGGCATAAGCCTCTCATCCAGCGGTTTTCAACGATCCCTGAACCCAGATATGTAGCGATTCAGGTTCGGGGGTGAAATAGGATTTTCTCGCTAGACAGGCTATGCTTTCCTGCCGATTATGATGGCATATGAAGATTCGAATCTGTTGGGTGATACCGACGCTAGACGAAGGAGGCGCCGAGAAGCAGTTGTCTTTGTTGGCGCAAGGGATTGATCGCGAACGGTTTGAGCCGACGGTCCTCGTATTGACACGAACCGGCCCACGGCGAGCGGAAATCGACCGCGCCGGTGTCCCTGTCATCGATATCCGCAAGCGAAGTAAATTGGATCCGCTCGCTTGGTGGCGCTTGCGAGGGCAACTCAAGCGTTTAGCCCCTCATCTCGTCCATTGCTGGCTATTTGCGGCTAACAGTTACGGGCGGACCGCGGCCATCCACGAGCGAGTCCCGGTAATTTTAGGGGGAGAACGTTGTGTCGATCCATGGAAGGGGACGCGGCATGCTTGGCTGGACCGCTGGCTGGCTTCGAAGACGGCAGGGATAGTCACCAATAGCCAAGGAGTGGTTGATTTTTATAGGGGACGAGGGATCCCGGGCGAAAAGTTTTTTGTCATTCCCAACGGCCTTGCGGCGGCGGAGGCTCCTTCCCTAACGCGCAGCGAAGCTGCCCAGCGGCTGGGGGTGGATCCACAGCGTTTTCTCATTGGGAGCGTAGGGCGATTGTGGCCGCAGAAAGGGCACAAGGACATGATTTGGGCCGGTGAGATGCTGCGGATGTTGCATGAAAATACGACCCTCTTTTTCCTGGGCGAAGGTCCCGAACGCCAGCGACTCGAGCATTATCGAGATCAAGTGCGGGCCGCCAAAGAAGTCAAATTTTTAGGACATCGCAGCGATGTCGCCCAGCTGTTGCCGCACTTCGATCTCTATTGGAATGCCAGCCTTTATGAAGGCCAGTCGAATGCCATCCTGGAGGCCATGCAGGCCGGTGTACCAGTTGTCGCGTCCGATATTGCGGGCAACCGCGATTTGATCGAAAACGATCGGACTGGCATGCTGTTTCCACCCGGCGATGTCGGAGCACTGATGAAGATATCGCACCAATTGATGGAGTCGCCGGAATGGCGACATCGCCTGGCGACCGCGGCCCGCGAGAAGGCCCATCGCCACTTCTCGGTCAGCGCCATGATTGCCGCTCATGAAGCTCTCTACGAGAGGTTGGTCGATCGGGCGCGAAGATAACCGCGACCGGCAAAGCATCCATTCCTTGGTGTTGACCGGACACCCGCCCGTCTGCCAGCAACCGTCGGAAAACGTTCAGGCAGCTTGGCGCAACGAAGGTGGCGACAGGAAGGCTGGGGCAAGGCACGCTGTGAGCACCCGGCCGTCATCGCCCGTCAATTTCACTTCGTTTTCCTCGATGAACCACGTGAGCGTATGGCCCGCGAGGAAAAAGCGGCGTCCGCAATAGACACCTCCTTTGATGACGATCGATTCGCGGATCTGCGCGTCAGCTAGTTCCGTGGGGATGCCTAGGCGTTCGGCTAGGGCTCGGCGAAGTTGCGTCGCGTTGACTTGGGGCATCACGGAAGATCCTTAGGGTCGAGGGGTTCCGTTTATCCTTCGGCGTTCTGTCAGCTAAAATGGAAGGACTGCGACACGACCCGTCCAGCTTGCCAGGCTCCCCTCTTTTGCCTGGCGGGATTACTTTCCGTTTCTTGGCTATTTCACCTTTCCCTGATCCGAGCGGAGACCTATAGTGAAACCGTAGGCTGAAAACCTACACCAGCCTCCGGTCGTCTTTTCGGCAGAGGGACCATCATAACGCGTTAGCCAAGATCAAAACGAGCAAGTGCCGTAGCACGCTCGATCTTCGCTAGTCTCGCAGCGGCTCCGTTTCATGCCGCCAACGGTCGGAGGATTCAACGCTAAGCGGATCGGCTATTCCACGGAATAGTCGATCCGTTTTCGTTTGAGGACAGATTCGTTTGAAGACAGAGGTTTTTTGCGGGTTTTTATCAGTCGAATTGATTGGTCCTGCCACGGGCTGTAGCACGTCCCTTCCGGGCGTGTGCTCCAGGGTTGCTCTCCGCCGCCGCGATACCCGCGGCGAAAACTGCTCCCGCAGCGTTCTGCTCAGGCGGCAAGCCCTCAAGGAACCCACGCGTTCGAGCCCGACTAAAGGGTTTGCCGGAGGGGAGATCCTCGCGACCGCGCTGATGTTCGACGACCGTCTCCTGAGGTCTCCAGTCCTGCTGCTGGATCGGTCACGCGTCGCTCAGGGTGGTAGGGATAGGGGGCGCGGGTAAACCAGCTACCACTCCCACCTAGGAGGCCTTTGCATAGCGATAGTACTCGACTGGCGAAGACGGTTGGCGGGGTGGGAGAAAGTGGGCTTGGGATGGGGAGAAATGGAGGTTGGATGGAAACCGCCAGACGATCCGCCGTTGGAGCATCAGTGGAAGGATCAGTCGCTGCAGCAGCCGGAGTGATCGATCCCAACGGCGTTGC
This sequence comes from Pirellulaceae bacterium, assembly GCA_044371435.1. Lineage (GTDB taxonomy): Bacteria > Planctomycetota > Planctomycetia > Pirellulales > Pirellulaceae > JAIYDQ01. Next base: position 3,722 of record JBILTQ010000362.1, read on the forward strand.
TTGCGGCCATAGAGTACGATCTGGCTTGGGTTGAGGTAAGTGCGTGCAAATCCCTGGTGACGGAGAGTGCGATGAAACGAGACATGTTCGATATCTTGCCCGCGATACTCGCCCGCTAGATAGGCTGCCATCCGGTAAATCCCCATGCCGCCGAAGCACGAGGGGAGAGGGACCAGCGGTTCGCCGCGACGGTGCTGCAATCGATTGACGTAGCTGGTCGCCAGGGATCGGTAATCCTCGTTTTCACGGTAAGCCCAAGCGTCGTATTGGGCGGTTGCGTTGGCATCCCAACCGGATCGTCGGTAAATCAAACCGTTGGAGCCGACGAAATCCCAGCCGTCATGGCCGAAGGTAGAAGCGACGCCATCCGGGCTCCATCCCCCCTCGACGTCGGTATCGATCACGATCACGAAGGGATGATCTGAATGGTGCTGGCGAATGTGAGCCTGACACTTTTGCCGATAGAAGGCCATACGGTCGGCACGGTTGGCGCAGCGAATCGGACGGCTGACCGGGGCTCCCAGACTTTCCGAGAGGATTTCTACTTTGGGATTGGCGTGGGACCAGGCCGAAAGCAACGGGATGGTCTGGTCGGTCGAGTCGTTTTCGAAAAGGACGATGCGATAGTCGGCGAAGGTTTCGCCCAGCAATTCCATCCGCAACATCGTCGCTGGCAAGATCGGGGCTACGTTTCGAGCCAGCCCCACGAGTACGGCTGATGTCTGCTGCATCCGGTCGTAGCCCAGGCTGACCTTCTTGGAGTACTCATGGGCGCACTCGGGACGGGCCGGGAAGAGGTGCTCATCAAAGCGAATCTCATCGAGCAGTTCCATCTCTCGGCTTTCCGGAATCGGTTTCAAAATCAGGCTGGGTCGGTTGTCAGTTCTCGGCAGTCTGACAAAATAAGCCTTCGGTGTCCACGCCGTTGAGCGGGCTGCGGGAGGCGGCCTGGCTGCTGAACGACCGTGGCGGCATCTTTGCTAGCTCTCCCTATACCAGATGAAGTGATGTTTTATGTCACGCGATACGGCCATCATTTTGGCAGCCGCCGGCCGCAGCCGCCGCTTTGGTCAGCCGTTCCTCAAGAAAGTCTTCGCAACCTTGGGGGGAAAACCGGTGTGGCAACATAGCGCTGCCATGTTCGCTGATCATCCAGCCGTCATCCAGCAAATACTCGTCATTCATCCCGACGATCGAGAGCTTGTTCGACAAAAGTATGCGGCTACCATCGCAATGATGGGAATCGAATTGGTTTTAGGCGGGGATGAGCGTTGGCAAAGCGTGGAAAATGCTTTGGCCAAAGTTTCCCCGGAAGTCGCGCTGATCGCGGTCCATGATGCGGCTCGGCCGAACATTGCGGTCTCGGATTTCGATCAGGTCTTGCAGGCCGCCCGTCAGTTTGGAGCCGCTATCCTCGGTGAGCCGCTCCATGGGACGATCAAAAGGGCTTCGCCAGCGGGAGAAATCCAAGCGACTATTCCCCGCGATGGCTTGTTTCAAGCGCAGACTCCGCAAGTCTTCCGCCGCGACTGGTTGCTCGCCGCCTACGCTCAACGTCAGGAAGCCCATCCCACCGATGATTCCCAGTTGGTCGAGGCGGTTGGTCACCGCGTCCAGTTGGTACCCGGCAGTCGGCTTAATATTAAGATTACCACCAGCGATGACCTGAGGTGGGCCGAGTTGGCTTTGAAAACCCAGGCCGGTAGTCGTTAAGCCGTAAACATGACCTTACTGATCGTCTTCTTCGAGTTGCATTCATGAACGACCCAGGAATTATTGTTGAATTGAAATGGCGTGAGCTGATTCATCAGAGCACGGACCCCGCGGGTATCCAGCAACTGCTTTTCCATCCAGCGACGATTTATGCGGGATTCGATCCTACGGCCGATTCGCTACACGTTGGATCGCTGTTGCCCTTGACCTTGTTGCGACGTTTCCAGCAAGCTGGGCACCGTCCGATCGCTTTGGTTGGAGGG
>JBILTQ010000063.1:0-18622 GCA_044371435.1 Pirellulaceae bacterium
AATCATGCTTTCGACCGAGAAAATGCTCAAAGATGTAACCTTGCAAGGCAAGGCACGGATCGTCGATCGCGTCCATCCGATCACCTCGGCGGTCACCCACAGCGCTGCCGCCATCGCCGAAGCCATCGATGCCCGATTGGTGGTCATCGCTTCCCACACCGGCGGGACAGCCTGGGTCAAAGCCAAGCAGCGGAACTATATCCCGACGCTCGGGGTCAGTGATTCCGAAGCGATCCTACGCCGCATGTGCCTTTTTTGGGGCATCATGCCGCATGGGGTGGATAGCTTGGGAACGCCTCAGGCCCTGTTCGATGAAGTTAGCCGCTGGGGATGCGAGCGGGGGATCCTGTCGCCGGGAGATCGCGTCGTCTATGTCACCGGGACCGGCCTGCTCGACAATGCCCACAATCTCTTGGTGGTTCATCAAGTCCCACCGCTCCTGCCCGTGCGTGAGGCACGCTAAGCCTCACCACGGCACGCGGCGCGACCGCTTCCGGCAAATCCGACCATTCCTACCTCCATCGGCCTTGCGTGGGCTTGCCGGCAGGCTACCATCCTTTGCTTCCCAGGGACCATCGCGAGGGGAACGCTGACCGCTCGCTATGCCCGCCGCCGTCCCTGAATCTCTGCTTGGGTTCCCGAGGGTTGGCTTGACCCTTGGCGGAGTTGCATCGACAATCGAGAGCAGCCGTCAGGAGCAGAAGTTCCCTGGGCTGTTTCGCCACCTATCCCCGCTCCTTGGACTTTTTATGAGCCTTGTCAGTCCCGTACCTACCCCGGCGACGATCGAGCCGACCGCTTCGAAAAACGTGCCGGATGCCCGCGGTCGCTTCGGCGGATTTGGTGGGCGCTATGTCCCGGAAACCTTGACCCGCGCCTTGGACGAGTTGTCCGCCGAATACGCCAAGGCCAAAAACGACCCGCAATTCCAGGCGGAACTCGATGAATTGCTCCACCGTTTCGTCGGCCGCCCCTCGCCGCTGTACCATGCGAAACGCCTGAGCGATCGTTTCGGCGGTGGCCAGATTTGGCTCAAACGCGAGGACCTGAACCACACCGGGGCCCACAAAATCAACAACACTCTCGGGCAAGCGCTGCTGACGTTGCGGATGGGTAAGAAGCGAGTGATCGCGGAGACCGGGGCGGGGCAGCATGGAGTGGCTACGGCGACTGCCTGCGCCCACTTCGGCTTACCCTGCGTGGTCTACATGGGGGCCGAGGATGTTCGGCGGCAAAAGCCGAATGTCTTCAGTATGCGACTGATGGGAGCGGAAGTTCGCCCCGTCGAGTCCGGCTCGAAAACCTTACGCGACGCGGTGAACGAAGCCATGCGCGATTGGATGTCGTCGGTCGAAACGACCCACTACATCATCGGTTCGGTCATCGGACCGCACCCCTTCCCGATGATCGTCCGCGATTTCCAAAGTGTCATCGGTCGGGAATGTCGCGAACAATGCCTCGAAACCTTGGGGCGGCTCCCGGACAAGGTCGTCGCCTGCGTCGGTGGCGGCAGCAATGCAGCGGGAATGTTCTATCCCTTTATCGAGGACCCTCAGGTCGAGCTGATCGGGGTGGAAGCTGGCGGGCGCGGCCAGGGGATCGGCCAGCATGCCTCGCCTCTTTCCTATGGATCGCCGGGAGTTTTGCACGGTAGCTATAGCTATGTGATGCAGGATGAAGATGGTCAAACGTCCGATGTGCACAGTATCTCGGCCGGACTCGATTATCCGGGAGTCGGACCGGAGCACAGCTATTGGAAGGACACGCATCGCGTAACTTATACCGCCTGCCGCGATGATGAAGCCTTGGTTGCTTTCGATTGGCTGGCCAAGTCGGAAGGTATTCTGCCGGCGCTCGAAACCTGCCACGCGATCGCCAAGGCGGCTGAGATTGCCAAGAGCATGCGGCCCGACCAGCACCTGGTGATCTGCCTCAGCGGCCGCGGCGACAAGGATGCGGCTGAAATCGCTCGCTTGAAAGGCCAAGCCTAAGGCCTTGTCGAGCACCAGCCGTTTTTTCCAGCCCAGCGCGTGCTCGAGGTATGCCTTGAGTCGCTTCTAAAACCCCAGAAGATGTTTCATGTCCGCTATCGATCAATTGTTTGTGAATCTCCGGCAGCAAGGCCGCAAGGCTTTCATGCCTTTCATCACCGCCGGCGATCCGCATCTGGAATTTACCTCCCACTTGCTGACGCAATTGAATCGGCTCGGTTGCCACCTGGCTGAAGTCGGTATTCCGTATAGTGATCCGATCGCCGATGGGCCGGTGATTCAGGCCTCGTATACTCGAGCCTTGGGCAAGCATGTCAAGCTCCGGGAGATCTTCGATTGTGTCGAGCGGCTCAAACCTCAGTTGACTATGCCGCTGGTAACCATGGTCAGCTACGCTTCGATCCATCGTGTCGGACTAGAGCACTACGTAGAATCGGCGATGCAAGCGGGCTTTTCCGGAGCCATTGTTCCCGACCTACTGGTCGAGGAAAGCGGCCCTCTGGCTGCCATCTGCCGGCAACGCGACTTCAGCCTGATCCAGCTCGTAACTCCCACCACCCCGCCGGAGCGGGCGGTACGGATCGCCGAGAGTTCCTCTGGCTTTCTCTATTTTGTTTCGGTAACCGGGATCACCGGTGAGCGGACGGAACTCCCCGCTGGCCTGGTCGACCGGGTCGATTGGCTGCGTCAACGGACACCGCTTCCAATCTGCATCGGCTTCGGCATCAGTCGGCCAGAGCATGTGCGTTTGCTGGCCCCCGTAGCCGATGGCCTGATCGTCGGTTCGGCTATCGTCCGGCACCTGACGGATGCCGCCAGCCATCCCGCGGAAGCCTCGGCCAAGATCGAGCAATTGGTCAGCGAACTGATGGCCGCGCTCTAGCCACCCCAGGCCCCTTCTTTGGCTACCTCGGAGACAATCGAACCATGACCAACTACCTGTCCCGCTCCCGCGTTCCCGAGATCGGTTGCTGGTCGCCCGTGTGTTTTTTAAACTTTGGGCTTGCCGCCCTTTGGCTCTTGGCCGGTTGTCGTCCTGCGGGGAGCGATTCCGCCGCTCCGCCATCCCAGACCGGACCAACGACTGTAGCGCCCCACGCGGAAGCCACCGCGGCCTTGCAGGCGATCCCAGGAATTGTGATTCAGCAAAAGGCGGGCCAGGTAAGCCTGGTGGATTTCCGCAACTGCTCGGCGGGATGGTCGGCTGCCGCCGCCGGGTTGACGCAACTGACCGCCCTGGAGTCGATCAGCATGTCGGGCGAGGAAGTCGACAACGAACTGCTGAACGTGATTGCCAGCCTCCCGCGACTCCGCACCCTGGCCATCGACCATAGCGCTGTCGACGATGAGGGCTTGCGGGCGATCGCTGGCATGACCAGCCTGCGTAGCTTGAAGCTGGGTGGCCCGCGGATCCATGATCGCGGCCTGGCCCATCTGCAAGGCCTCAGCCAACTGGCAGCCCTCAGCTTGCTGGAATGCCCCATCAGCGATGACGGCTGCCTTTCGCTCCGTCCCCTGCAAGGGCTCAAGGAACTTACGATTTTCAACTGCCCGGTCGGCGGCGGCCCGCTTCAAGCCCTGGTCGAGGCGAAGGGGCTATCCAAGCTAAACCTTCGCGGCACCCGCATCCAAAATTCCGACCTGCAGGCATGGCTGGAAAGCTATCCAGGGCTGAAAGAGTTGGAGCTCAGCGAGACAGCCATCGATGATGCAGCTTTGGCGGTAATCGCCAAGCTTCCCCAGCTGGAAGCCTTGAACCTTTGGCGGACGAAAGTATCGGATGCCGGCTTGCCCATCATCCGCCGGTTGCCGCTGAAGAAATTGAATCTCGACGATCTCCCCGGCATTACCGACCTTGGGGTCGAGACGATCTCCAGCATCGCCACCCTCGAATGGCTGCACCTTGGAAAGACCAGGATTACCGATAGCGGCCTCGGAAAACTGGAGCGGCTGAGCGAACTTCGCGAATTGCGGGTCAACGATACCGCCGTTTCGGCCGAGGCGTTGCAGCAGTTACAGGCAAAATTGTCGAAGTTGCAGACGGTCATCCGCTGAAGATGTAACGGCTGGCGGGTAAGCCTGCCGTGGGTTAGCTTCCGTCATTTCGCGAATCTCCATCAGCCACTTGGTCAGCGGCGATCCCCGCTCCCCTTGGCTTGGCTTACCCAACCACCACCGGATCCCCTTTCCCATAAAATAGGTGATTGGGGAAAGCCCTGGGGAGGAAGAGTCCCAGGCCTTAAAAAAAACTGGACTTCCGCCTGTCCATCGGCGTAGGATGAGCGTGCTTGAGCAAAGGAACCAAGATGTCGGATCTGTTGTCTCGTTCGTATGTACAAGCTGGCCTGAGCCTTCTGGCTTTGATGATCGTTTCCCTGGCTGCCTACTTCCTGGTGGTAAGGTTGCGCGATTTATCCTCAAAAGACCGGGATCAGACGGCTGACCTGCTGAAGAATTTCGAAGAAATGCGGCAGGAGGGTGACATCGACGAGGCTGAATTCCGAAACATACAATCGTTGCTCAAGGCCAATCGACAGGTCGCTTCGTCGACATCGGATTTGAAAGAGGATCCGACGGCTTAGCGGTTGTACCCGGTTACCGAGGATCGTCAACGATCGCGGTTGCTGGGCGGACTTTGGCAACAGGTAGGTTTGTCATAGTCCGGAAGACTACAAGCTTGGCAGCCTATGCTTTGTTGTGATTTCGGCTCGAAACCGCGGACAAGGAAGCCCCGGTTCATGCGTACATTTCCATCCGGCTCGGCCGGAGACGAATTACGTCTGACCCATCGAGCTTCCGTTTTGCGTATTCTCGTACATTGCTAGCGGATGGACCGAAGCGCACCGTCGCAAGGGGTCGATCGTTAGCGAGAAAGAGTAGTTTAGGAGTCGTTATGCCGCAGGGTAAGGATGTTGTACCAGGTCGCCGAGGCAACGCCGGCGCGACCAAGAAGAATGCCTTCTGTTCCTTCTGTCGCAAAAGCTACCGCGACGTCGGCCCACTGGTGGAAGGGCCGGGCGATGTCTACATCTGCGGTGAATGTATCGAACTGTGCCAGTCGATCCTGGATCAGGAAACGAAGCGGCGCGGTCCCACCAAGAAGCTTTTCAACGACATTCCTACCCCGCGCGATATCGTCAGCCATCTCGATCAGTACGTGATCGGGCAGGCTTCGACCAAACGCACCTTGGCGGTAGCCGTCCACAACCACTACAAGCGTCTGACATCCGATTGGCAAGGCTCGGATGTGGAAATCGAGAAGTCTAATATCCTGCTGTGCGGTCCGACCGGTAGCGGGAAGACCCTCTTGGCCCGGACTTTGGCCAAGATGCTCAATGTCCCCTTCGCCATCGGGGATGCGACGACCTTGACCGAGGCCGGTTATGTCGGGGAGGATGTGGAAAACCTCCTGCTCAAACTCCTGCATGCCGCCGATTTCGACTTGGAATCAGCCCAGCGCGGTATCTTGTACATCGATGAAATCGATAAGATCGGCAAGACCAGTCAGAATGTGTCGATCACTCGCGATGTCTCCGGCGAGGGAGTGCAGCAGGCCCTGCTCAAAATGCTCGAAGGGACCGTAGCGAACGTTCCCCCCCAGGGCGGACGTAAGCACCCCGAACAGCAGTTCATCCAGATGGATACGACCAACATTCTCTTCATCTGCGGTGGAACTTTTGTCGGCGTCGAGGAAATCATCCGCAAGCGTCTAGGTCGCAAGACACTAGGCTTCGGACAAGCCGGCAGCCAGAAGGTCGAGGCCGATACGGCAGCGGTGCTGGCCCAGGTCACCTCGGATGACATCCTCGAGTTCGGCATGATTCCCGAATTGATCGGTCGTTTGCCGGTCGTCACCTCGCTGGCACCGCTGGATGAAGCGGGGCTGATGCAAGTCCTGACCGAACCTCGCAACGCGTTGATCAAGCAGTACCAGGCTCTCTTCGCCATGGAAAACTGCGAACTCAACTTCACCGAGGCGGCCTTGAAAGCGATCGCGCAGAAGGCTCAAGTGAAGAGCGTCGGCGCCCGTGGCTTGCGTGGGATCGTCGAAGAGGTGATGCTCGACATCATGTTCGAACTCCCCGATCAAGAAGAAGGGACCGCTTATACCATCGATGCCGATCCCCAGGTATCCGGCGGCCTATCGCATCGGAAGGTCGCGCCCAAACGCAAAGAAAGTGCGTAAGCGACCTTCGGATTCACCGACTAGCGATCGCCGAGGCCGGCAACGGCCTCGGCGATTTTTTTTGGCCGGCGAGTTCCCCATGCGGGAAACTGACGGGCCTGGGAGTAGACCAACCCGCGACGGCACGCGCGGGGTCAAAAACGTCAGGGGCATCGGGAAAGCCCCCCCGGCCGTGCTGACCTTCCCGGGGTGGAATCCACCAAGCCAAAGTCGGGCAAATCTTCCCATTTCCCTTCTTCGCTCGGGAAAACAGGACCAGCAACTCCCGCCGCTGGTATGCCAGCGTTCCCTCAAGGCTTGGCCGATCCTGGGGTACCCGCGGTGCCTCCTGGCTGTCGACGCGAGATCCGGCGCGTAACCGCCGGCAGCAAGTTTCCAGACAATGCCCCCCGCCTCGGGACTTCCTGGAGGAAAGCCCGGTGGTTACGATTCTCCGGAGGTAGCGTCCGCGTTGAGCAAGCCGGGGATCGTGCGTCGGCTCCCACGGGGCGAGGCCCTTCTATTCCCTTACGGCGAGGCCCTCGATGAAATTGCGTATCCTTTTAGCGTTCTGCCTCGGCTTGGGACTTTCGCTGATCGCTCTCCCCGAGCTTCATGGGCAACTCACCACTTCGCCGGCCGCGAGCGTATGGGTCGATGCCACGGGCAAGTTTCGCATCGAGGCTAGTTTCATCAGGCTAGAGGGCCCAACAGTCGTCCTCCGTCGAAGCGATGGGAAAGAAATTTCCGTTCCCTTGGAGAAACTCGCACCCGACAGTCAGCGACAAGCGCAAGCCTTGGCCAAACAGGCCACCGCCTCTGCGATAACGTCCCCCAGTCCCCAGGCGAAGCCCTCCCCCAGGCTCCCTCCGACCGACAACACGGTAGCGGTCATCCCGATCCCACCCAACCTCCATGCTAAGCAGTTCGTTGATTTTATCGTGGAACAGGTGCGGGCTGGGCAAACGATTGTGTTTTGGGATGCCCTGCCAGCCAGCTACCAGCAGGATGTGCGGCTGCTAGTACAAGCCGTCGTTGAGAAAGTCGATAACCGCTTCACCATGCCGTTGATGACGGTACGCAACGATGCGTTGAAGGTCCTGCGCAGCAAGAAGGAATTCATCCTGAATCACGAGCTGGTCAAGCCAACGCTGCCTGACGCTATCCTGGCCGCGCAGATTTATGATCCAGCGGTCGATGTTATCGATGCCTACCTGTCGTCGGATTTACTCGATGTCCAGCAGCTCAAAAACAACGACATCCGTTCGGTCATCGTTCGCTATTTCTCCAATATCGCTAGGACCATCACCGCCTTGGAGAAGGCTATCCCGGCCGATAGTCCTTGGGCAACAACCGCCCAGGCAGTCGCCTGGAGGAATTTTCAGCATCGGGTAGAGAACAGCTCGGAGACGATGGCCATGGTTACGCTGGAAATCCCCGAGCAAGCTCCCCAGACGCTCGAAATCGTGAAGGTAGAGGATCGCTGGCTCCCCAAGGCGATGGTGGAAGGCTGGGCGGAGAATGTCGATAAGGCCCGCAAGGAAATCGACTCCTGGACCCCGCAAAAAATGGCTGAAGCCAAGCAAGCCTTGCAGCTGCCCGTCATGATGGCCCAAGGCGTGTTAGGTGGGTTGCTGGCCGCCAACGATCAAGCCAGCTTCGACGCCGCCATCGCCAGCGTTCTCGCCATGCTCCCAACAAACGCAGCCTTCCCGATACCGCAGCCCTGAGGTTTCCGCGAGCGTCCTCCGAGACCAAGGGACTCGCCGCGAAGGGATCCCCACCGTGGATCGCTCGAAGACCGATGCCCTCCATCGATATGCCAGGTGGTACGACCATTCACGAGGCTGTTCCTCTTCGCGGTCTATCCCGCTCCAACCGTGACGACTTCCCCCGAGGCATTGCCGCCAACACACGCGTTGCCAGCTACGCCTGGCCGCCATGCAACTCCCTAGCGATAGCCTCAGAGAAACGGGCGAGTTGCCCCGAATCGCGACTGATGGTGATCGTCAACACATCGAGATCGATACAATTGGGTTTGGCATCGAAAGGATCTTCGATCTCGACACTCGTCTCCTCCATCCCGAACATCCCCAAGGATAAAACCGCCATCAGCAGCGGCGACCACCACCCAAACCTTTCGCAGAGGACCAGCGGCAGCGTACCCAGGTACACCAAGATCAAAAGTTTGATCAACGATACATAGGCGAAGGGAAGAGGGGTCTTCTGGATTTTCTCGCAGCCCCCCTGGGCATTGACCAAATCGGCGATCAGCATTTCCAGGTGCCGAGTCAACTCCGGATTCAACGCTCCGTGATCGGCCTGCCGCTTTACCCAACTCGACATGGCAGCCGCGATCGCCGTCGGCTGGTTGCCGAAATCATCCACTACCCCGAGCAACTCCTCGGGAAGGAAAGGGGCGGCTTCCGCCAAATCGCGAGAACCGCGCAAGGATAACTTGAGGCTGATAGCGTAGCCGGCCACCAAGTCAGCCAACCGCTGCCCCTCTTGCGTGTACAAGGCTCCAACCCTCGAAATGTTGCGACTGGCGTTGATGATCGCCCCCCAGTGCGATCTTCCTTCCCAATACCTCGCATTCGAAGCATTCATTCGAACCACCAGCAGGAATCCGATCAACGATCCCAAGACCACATGCCCGAAGGAGTCCACCCCATCCTCCGGAAAAACTTTGGACCGGGCCCACCAGCCGGTCATCGATTCCTGGCTGTACAGCAGTTGCATGAGAATGCAATAACCGGTCATGCCTAGGATTCGATCGTAACACAACGGTAGCGCGGTACCCCACCAGGAAAAGGCTATTTGAAACCATCGCTGGCGATCGTGCTCGGGAGAATTACTCTTAGACACGATCATGGGCAGAACCTCGGCAAACATTGAAAGCGGTCATCGCATCGCCTCCTTTGGCCTCGAGAAAATCCAGTGTCAGCTCCCAATCAGCAGTCGATCAACCGACTTTTGTTCGGATATCGAGATCGCCGGACGCCAGATCATAGATCAAACCAATCAAGCGTAACCTTCCATCGTCGACCCCGCGACGTATCGCCTGGCTCTTAACGAGCAAGGCCTCGACACTCTTGACCACATGCGATCGGATCGCGTTCCCGAGAAAATCCCCGGGCTGCCCGCGGGCATCGCCGACCGCCGGCCGAATCTCCTCCAGCAACCGCCCGATCGGTCCCGAGACTTCGCCCCCGGCCAAAGCGGCTTGGACCGCCCCGCATTGCTCATGCCCCATCACGATGATCAACTTGACCCCAAGATTTTCAATCGCGTACTCGAGGCTGGCCACTTCGAAATCTCCGACCACATGCCCTGCCACCCGAACCACGAACAGATCACCCTGCCCCTGATCGAAAATAACCTCGGGCGAGACGCGTGAATCAGCGCAGCCCAGGATAGCGGCAAACGGATACTGACCTTGCGAATGCAAACTTCGATCGGCTTCCGTGACGGCGAGCTGGCGACGACGATTTTCCAAATACCGCCAATGCCCGTCGAGCATCCGAAGGAAGGCCTCCTCCTTGGTCAAGCCCTGTCCGGGCATCCGCGAACGGTCCGGCTCAACTCCCGATAATCCCTTGTCACTCATCTTCGGTTCCTCGCCTCCATATTCCATGATCGCATTGCTTCTTTCCCCACCAATCCGCGGCCAATAGCCCGGCGGATGACGACGCCGGTCGAGCTCAGTTACTTTCGATCGATACTCGCTGCCGCCTGCTTCGGCGGGCCGCGATCGAAACCCAACCGTTCCACAGCCTGGGATTGACCAGACCGACGGCTGAAGATCAGGCTAGCCCTTCGGTGTCCGCGGAAGGTTCGAGGACCGCCAGCGCCTCATCCATGCTGCCGTAAATCCTCAGGATTTTCTCCAAACCGCAGATGGCGATCACCTCCCTAACATTCGGGTGCAGCCCGGTCAGCAGGAATTCGCCCCCAGCTTTCCGCAATCGATCGGTGATCACCAAGAGGAAACGAATCCCAACACTGCTCACGAACTTGACCTCGGTCATGTCCGCAATCACCCGCTCGCCCGGGGCAAACGGATTGGCTAGCATCTCTTTCTCCAGCGGGATTGCGGTCAAGACATCCAAAGTCGCCGGAAGTTTCCGAATAGAGTACGGAAAAGGGGGACGGTCACTGGCGGTCATGGCTCGGCACTTCCAAAACTAAACGATGCGTAGAATAAGCCCTGACAAGGCAGGTAGACGGCGAATTTTAACATCGCACGAGTTGCCCACCTAAGGCAAAACGAGCCGAACCGCTGTTTTCTCCCAACCTGTCTCGATCCCTCAAGACCGCCAGCAAACCAGGTCCCAGCAGACTTCCCCTGGCCGTTCCCCGTCGAGTACGCTTTCCAGTGTTGCCGGGTAGCAGGTCGCAAAATTTTCCTCGAATCCATGGCCATGCCCATCCCCCTGGTCTCCCCCCGGACCGAGAGTCGATCACTCACGAGAGCAGCCCGATGAATCTCAACGACCAACTGGCCTTCCAACGCACCCATTGGGCCCTCGAACGAACCCAACTCGCCTGGATCCGAACCACCTTTGCCTTGACCACCGCCAGCGTCGCGATCGAAAAAGGAGCAGCCGCGCTCCATCAGTACCGCGCCATCCCCTCGCCACTGATCGGTACCTGGGGTTATGCCATCGGCACCGTCTTGGCCATCTACACCACCTTGCAATGGATCGTTTCCACCGTCCAATACGTTCGACGCGACCGCGAACTGCGAACGCTTGCCGGAACTCCTGCCAGCAACCTTCCAAGTATCCTCCCCCTGTCGGTGATGGCGATCCTCCTCAGCCTGGGCATTCCGCTGTTCGTAACTTTTTTCTGGTGATGGGGAAGCCGGCCCCCTCTTGAACCGAACCGCCGAACGAACACCCCGCCGTCCCGCCATCGACATTCATCCAGACAATCCGGTCGAATTCGCTGGCGGAAACAGCCCTTCGTGTTCCTGTTCCTCGAGGATCCGAGCCTTGGCCAAGGCCGAAGCGATCATACCGGCAGGGACGGAGATGAACCCTAGCCCGACAAGCAAGATGACGAAGGTAAATATTTTTCCGCCGACAGTAACCGGGTAGACATCGCCGTAGCCAACCGTCGTCAACGTGGCCACCGCCCACCATAAACAATGGAAGACGGAACCGAAAGTACGCGGCTGCGACTCAGCTTCGAAATGATGGATGCCGACCGCAGCGATGAAAAGCAGGATCAAGGTCACGCACACGAACAGCACCAACTCTTCTTTGGCGATCTTCAAAGCCAAGTGAAAGCGGCGAACGGCTCGGTTGTACCTCGCGATCTTGAGAAGTCGGAATAGTCGCAGCAAGCGGAAGGCGCGGAAGGAACGCAGATCGATCCCCAGCCCAACGTAATACGGGAGGATCGCCATCAGATCGACCAAACCGAAAAAACTCAACGGGTACTTGCGCCGCGGATCGGCGACATACCACCGCAACAGGTATTCGATGGTAAAGGTGATTACCGAGAAAAGTTCGAAGCCCTCGAGCAACCGGCGCACCCAAGCCGGCAGGTCAGGCAAGGTCTCGATCGAGTAAGCCAGCAGCGACAGGACCACCAGCGACTGAATCACCAGATCAAAAAATATTCCCGCTGGCGAATCCGCTTGTTCGACGATCTCGCGTAAACGCGTTCTGAAATCCGTCGCCGATGAACGCTGGCCAACCATCCCTTCCGCCCTCCTTCGCCTGGACCTTCATCTCCAGAAAGTGTTCCATGAGTCAACCCCTGAACCTGCCCCGACTGGCAAACGAGAAACCCGCTCCGCCTCTCGCCGCGTCGACCGGCAACACTCGACAAGTGCGCCTCGAGGAAACTGCGCCGTGACAGGAACGGACAACCGAGAGAGAGGAGGCGTTTTCTAACTGCCGTCAAGGCAGCAACGCATAGTTTTGCTCCCACCACTGCAAGCGCTGCTGATCGGTGGGCTCCGCCTGCTTGAGCCGTTTGGTCCAGGTCCGCCGAAAATCCTCGCGCTTTTCCCGTTGAATATCCGCGAGTGGCGGTTCCGTCGCCGGATCGCTATCCCCTCCTTGATCTCCCGAAGCCACCACCCACTGCTCGAGCAACTGACTCATGGCGACCAGCCTCGGCTGGTAGTCCGGAAGCGAGGAAACATCTTCCAACCCTTGAGGGTCCCGCTGCAGGTCATAGAACTCCAGCGGCGATCGGGTCGGAGCACACCATCGCGTCTGAAGTGTCGTCAAGCGGCTCTCCTGAGCCAGGACACGCAGCAAGGGCATCCCGGGATAGCTGTCTTCCTTGTAGCTCGACCAGTTCCATCGACTCAACTCGGGATAATAATTCTTCACCAGCAAGCTATCCTGGCCGATGACGGCGCGAATACGATCGTAAGCATCACCACACCGATCGCGCGCGGCAAAAATATACGATCGCGTTGGAAAGGTTGCCGATAACACCGCTTGCCCTTGCATCCAGGCAGGGATCGGCAAGCCAGCCAAGTCAAGGATCGACGGGGCCAAATCCACTAAACTAACCAAGCGTTCCTCGATCGACGACGGTGTCACCCCCGGACCGCGTACGATCAAGGGAACCCGCAAGCCCTCGATACTCAACCACTGCTTGCCCCATGGCATGGGACGGCCATGATCGGCAAAGAACATGACGATAGTCTGGTCGAGGACCCCTTCGGCTTCCAGCTGCGCCAGGATCGCCCCAACCCGTTGATCGACGACCTCCACGCTCCGTTCGTAAGCATACCAGTCGCGCCGCATCAACGGGTGGTCGGGATAGTTGGCTGGCAAGTCGATCTCCGCCAGCTTAGCCGAATCCCAGTTCTCCGGCACTGGAAAAGGACGATGTGGTTCGGTGATTTGAAACTGGGCGAAGAACGGTTGCCCCGGTCGCCGCTGCCGCCAATCGTCGCCATCGAACATCACCTCCGGATCATGGACAAAATTGTAATGGGTCTTCCCCTTCTTAATGGCCCGGCCGCTGCGCATGGCCCCCGGAGCCGCAGCATTGGTAACGTACCAACCAGCTTTCCGCAGCAGCGATGGCAAGGCTTCATAGGGGGCGGCCAAGGGTTGCGGATTCTCGACGTCATGCGGGTGGAGCCCCGTCGTGGTTTGGTAACAGCCTAAGATAAAAGCCGAACGCGAGGAACTACAGACCGGAGCGGTCGCAAAGGCTCGATCATAACGACGCCCTTGGCTGGCCAAGCGATCCAAATGCGGCGTGTGAACGCGCCTCAGCCCATAAGCACCGGTATCGGGCGACATGTCGTCGGCGATGATCCAGACAAAATTGGGGGGCTGGATCGCTTCGACCTTGTCGATGCTTGCCAGCCCAGCGCTGACCAGCCCCAACCACCAGCCCAACAGCCAGTACCGCCAGCCGCTGCCATCAGGGAGGATCGGCGGAGGGAGTCGGAAGGCGAACCACCGTGAATGCATAGAAAAATACCGGGCTTGTCTCATCGGATGAATACCTTGGAATACAACGCTTCGCCAGCCGTCGAATAGAACTCAAAAGTCAGGCGGCGATCGTCCGGAAGATAACGGACCGCGAGGAAACCACCGCGGCTAGCTGAATACGGCCGCTCGACACCGTCGTACATCGGCGGGACCGGCTGAACATGCTCGTCGCAAGTCGGGCCGCAACTGAATTCATGGATCGAACGCCCCTGCCGCCGATCGGTCGAGTGGTACTGCCAATGCCGATCACCGCACATCAAGATAACGTTGTCGAACTGGTTCTCCTTGAGCCAATCCAAGAAGTTCTGGGCTTCATGCCAGAAGCCGTTGAGGTTGGCATGATTGTCCCCCTTCATGATACGATCGGGGCCGATAATCGGATTGGGGGCGACAATCAATCGATAGTCGGCATCGCTAGCCGCCAACGTCTCCCGCAGCCAGGCTTTCTGCTCGGGCCCCCAAATCGATTTTTCAGGACCATCGGCCATGGCGTTGGGTGAACGGTAATCGCGATGCTCGAGCATCCATAGCTGCACTCCCTTCCCCCACCGCACGGTGCGATAGGTTTTCTCTCCCATAGGAAAGACCTGCTTGAAAACCCGAATCCCCTCCTCATGCGTCAACCAGGCGACGTCCAATGCTCGATTCCCCTGGGTCTCGGCGAACCGCGCACCGGGGTCGGCTTTCTTGGCATTCACCCACATCCCCTTCATGTAAGGGTCCGCATCATTGAAGCGATAATCATGGTCATCTTTCATGAAGTAGCCACTCACCTGGCGATAGTAGTCCTTCATCGCCGGCAAGCCGAACATCTTCTGATACGCCTCCCAGGCCTGCGGTACATTCCGCGCCAAACCTTCGCCGTCGTAGTAAACCGTATCGCCCGCCGAGACACAAAAATCGGGCTGCTGCTTGGCCATCGCTCGGTAGGTGGCCTCGCCGCGCGTATCCTGGCAGGTCGTCAAATGGAAGAAAACCGGTAAACGCTGATCCGGCGCCGGGGACGTGACCCAGGAAAAGATTTCCGAGACCTGCTCCGGCATCCCTTCCGCCTCGCGCCATGCCACTCGATAAAAGTATCGCTGGGCGGGAACCAAGCCCGAGAGATGAAACTGGATCGAGTGGTCGACCTCCGCCTTGGCTGTCTCCCACCCGGTTGTTCGAGAAGAAGCGAATGTCTCGCCGATTCCATACTCGACCCGAGCCTGCCCCGCCTTTCCTGGAATCAAGCCGGCTGCATCCTGGCCTGGGGCGGCTGTCAACCGAACCAGGACGATCGCCGAATCATCATCGACTTCACCAACCTTGACGCCGCTTCCCAGGAAGAGTTGGGCCTGCAACAAGGCCACGGGCCCAACGAACATCCCCCAGCCAAACATCACGCTGAAGCTCGTGCGAAAGCTCAACCTAAACATCTTTTTCTCCAAAGGAAGCGAGGTGGGGAGGGCAAACGTTCGATAGCCCGGCTACTCCGGTGAAGCCGTCTTCTTTTTCTTCGTCTTCACCGGTCGGCTATCGACGGCTGGCAGGTAGGTAGACAATTCGGCCTTCAGCCGAGCCCACTCCGGACGAGCCGCCAGGTTCGTCCATTCGTGCGGATCCACTCGATGATCATAGAGCTCTTCGCCCCCATCTGCATAGCGAATGTAACGAAAATTCTCGCTCCGCAAGGCATGATTGCCCGGGCCGTGGGTCGTCAACGCCGGTCGCTCCCAGGCTCGGTTCGGCTCGCGCAGCAGTGGCACCAGGCTCTGACCATCCAAGGGTACGAGCGGTGCAAGCTGACAAAGCTCGATCAAGGTAGGGAAGAGATCGATCAGCCCGACCGGTCGTGCCGTCCGGGAATTTTCGGCTGTCAGTCCCGGGACCGCGACCACCAAGGGGACGCGGGTGGAACGTTCCCACAACGTAAACTTGTGCAAATGCTGCTTCTCCCCTAAGTGCCAGCCGTGATCCGACCACAGGATAACGATCGTATTCCTGGCAGCCGGACCACTCTCGAGCGCATCCAACAATCGGCCGATCAATGCATCGCAGAAGGTGATGCTGGCCAGGTAAGCTTGCAACAGCTCGCGATACCTGCCCGACTGCAGCACTAATTCATAATCCCCACGTCGATCGGCGGCCATCTTCTGACCAGCCGGCGGCAAATCGTCGAGGTCATCTTCCTTGATCGACGGCAAGGCAAGCTCACCCGGCGGGTACCGGTCGAAGTACTTTCGCGGCGCATAGAAGGGCAAATGCGGTCGATAGATGCCGGCCGCCAAAAAGAAAGGAAAAGACGGTGGTTGCTGTAGCAGCCGTACCGCCCATTCCACCATCTGACCGTCACCCATCTCCTGGTCGAGCTTATCCCACGCGCCCCAGTCGAACTCCCGAGCATTCTTCGGTGGATTGGAAAAATCCCTTACCGCCGCTAGTCCGTTGAGCGGGAAACCCGAAGGCCATTGAAAGTGACTGACATCGAGCCCCCGAGCTAATTGGTCTTGATAATGGCTATCGAAGACCTGATCAAAGTAAGTGTGCCAATCGTCGAGCCGATTGAAGCCAGGCATATGATGGTGAACCTTGCCCCCACCGGCAACATAGTAGCCGGATTCCTTGAAATGCTGCGGTAAGCTCCGCGCCTCGGGCATCGCTTCGATCCAGGACACCTCATTGGCATAAATCCCAGTGGTGCTTGGTCGCAACCCGGTCATGATCGCCGCCCGGGATGGATTGCATACGGGAGCCGCACAATGCGCATTGGTGAAGAGCAGGCCGCGACGAGCGAGCCGGTCGATGTTGGGAGTCTGCACCTGAGGGTGCCCGCTCAGACATCCTACCCAGTCATTCATATCGTCGACCGCTATCATCAAGACGTTGGGGCGTTCCTTCGACTCGGCCGCTTGTACTGCCGTTGGGGCCACCGCGAGCAGCCACCCGAGGAGGACGATCCCGACCCTAAGGCGAAACAATTCGAGCTGCATGATGCGACGACCCGCTTGGATCTCAGCCATCGTAAGATCCAGTACCCTGATACATTCAAAGACCATCTTTTGAATTCCGATCCTAAGCATACACCCGAAAAATATGTCAGCGACTACTGCCGGCGGTCTACGCCCAGACTTGCGGTTGCCGCACGCAGTGGACCAGCTTGGCCAGCTCGGATTCGTCTGGCAAGCAAGGAGCGTGCAGCCTGGCCGACGAATGGATCTCGGTAAAGCCAGCGGCCAGGTAAGCGCTCACGTTGTGGCTACGAATACCGCCGCCGGGCATGATGGTGAGACGCTCTCCAGCCAGGCTCTTCAAGGCAACCAACTGCGGCAACGATAAGCCGCAGAGCAGGCGTTGGAAACCGCAGTCGATCAAATCGGCCAGGCCTTGTCGGTGATCTCGAACTTGTTCAAAAGCCCGATGAAAGACACAGGGAAGCCCCTGGGCAGCCTGGATGAGTCGCCGGCAAGCGACGCAGTCGACTTCGCCGTCAGCCGTCAGCGCTCCAAAGACCACCGCTCCGGCCATGGCATTCTCCCTCAGCCAGGTAATGGAAGCGATCATCTGATCTAGCTGGAACGCTGAATAAACAAAGCCTCCCCCATCAGGCCTCACCATGACAACCAGCCGCTGTCGATCCGCCGGAGAAAACTCCGAAAACCAACCGGACGGGGGTGAAATACCCCCCGCGGACGGCGAATCGCATAACTCGACACGATCGGCCCCGGCGCACCAAGCCTGCCGCGCCGCGGACGGCGAATAGGCGCATATCTCTAGGATCATAGGCTGGTCCACTTCCGGCTGACATCGATCGATTCCCCCCAGAACCTTCGACTGCCACAGCGGCCTCGATGAACAGGCACCGAACCCACGGACCATTCCTTCCCATAAAGCTTGGTCGGATGGATGGCGGACTTGATCCTGGAACTTTTGATGGGCAAACATAGGCATGACGCCGCCTTAGTCCTCGACCAACAGTTGCCGTATGGCTTTCATCAGCACCGGTTCGACCGTCGGCCCGACGCGCGAAACAATTCCGGTTTCATACCCCCCTTGGCTGTAAGCGATCTCCGTCCCGATGTAACCCGGCCCCGAATCGCCATAGGCGGCCATGGCGACCATCGAATCCGGTCTCATTTGCTGCGCCGCCAGCTGGTATTCCACGAACAACTCACCGGGCATATACAAAACCCTTGTCTCGCCGAGTCCCCAGCAGAAAAGTGTCATCGGCCGCGATGCCTGCGAACGCCGCAGGAAGGTCAGATCACGAGCCGCCCGAATGCGATCGGTGATTTTGAGCTTGGTGTCTTCCAGCTTGGCCAGCAGTTGCTGTTCGACCAAGGTTTCGCGCACCGGTAAGTGGACATCGAGCGTCCGCCATCGAATATCGCTTGCCCGCAGCGGCTCTTTGCGCTGGGTATCCCAAGCCGATTTCATCCCGGCGGCAAGCCGCTGCGCCAGGATCAAGCGATTTTCCTGGGAGCCATCGTTATACTTCCCAGCCGCCACGTTCCCACCCGCCCCATTGAAATGAAGATGGGCAACCTCCGGCAAGGCTTGTGACCGCAGATGCCTGGCGATCCCCACAAAATCCCAGTTGACCGATCCCTGGCCATAATAACTTTGCGGATGGGTTGCATAATAGGTTAGCGAGGCTACCGCTGTCCCTTGATTCCAGAAGCTGATCAAGCGCACCTGCGGATCGATCGTCCCTTCGGGAGCAGCCTGCGCCTTGGGGTTCCGCGAACTGCTTTGCCGCTGAATGGCTACCTTGCCATCCTCTCCCAATACCCGACGGTTGGAAGCGACCCGCTCGACCACCGCCGTCCCGAAACCTACATGGGTGACTGGCTTGGCTTGCTGGACTGCAGCCTTCGCCGCTTCGGCTACCCTGGCCATCACCGCCTGATCGAATTCAGGATTCGAATACTTCCCAGCCAAACCATATTCAGCCAACAACCTCTCGGTGGCCAGATCACTCCCCGGGGCATCGTGCTGGTGCAGGGTATGCA
>JBILTQ010000363.1:0-5690 GCA_044371435.1 Pirellulaceae bacterium
CGCTAGTCAATAAATTCGATCTCGATGCGGCCCCAATCATCACCCTAGGGGTTTCCGGCAATCGCGAGTTGCGCGAGGTGACCGAGATCGCCAGGCGACAGATCCAGGAGTTGCTGCAAACGGTTCCTGGGGTCGGCAACGTCTTCCTTACCGGCGGTCGCAGCCGCGCTATCAATGTCCGTGTCGACACCGACAAGTTGCGGGCGTACGGTGTCACCATCGAAGAGGTTCGTCAATCCTTGGTGGCCCAGAACCTCGAAGTCCCTGGCGGGATCCTCGAGCAAGGTTCGCGGGAAATGGTGCTGCGGACCTTGGGCCGGGTAGCCCGCGCCGAAGACTTCAATGATTTGATCGTCGCCAATCGTAAAGGATATCCGATCCGTATTCGTGATCTCGGGATCGCTGAGGATTCCATCGAAGAACCGCGAGGACAGAGTCGTCTGGATGGTCGGAATGCGGTGAGCCTCTTCATTCAAAAACAGTCGGGCACCAACACGGTGGCGATTTCCGACGCCGTGCAAAAGCGGTTGGTACGCATTCGTCCGGCTTTGCCCCCCGATATCCGGGTTGAGATCACCCAGGACCAGTCCCGCTTCATTCGAGCCTCGATGGAAGAGGTCAAGTTTCACTTGTTGCTGGCGGCAGTCCTGGTCGGGATTACGATCTTGCTTTTCATTCGCGATTGGCGAACGACGCTCATCGCCACCCTGGCCATCCCGACATCGATTGCACCGACCTTCCTCTTCATGCAGTCGATGGGGTTCACCTTCAATAATATCACGATGTTGGGTTTGATCCTCGCCATCGGGATCGTCATCGATGATGCGGTGGTAGTACACGAAAACATTTTTCGGCACATGGAAGAGCATGGTCGCGATGCGCGGTCTGCAGCCCATCTCGGCACCCGAGAAATCGCCTTGGCGGTGCTCGCTACCAGCCTGTCGCTGGTGGTGATTTTCGTCCCGATCGCCTTCATGGGCGGTATCGTCGGTCGTTTCTTCAGCAGTTTCGGATTGACCGTCGCCTTCGCGATCCTGATGAGTCTATTCGTGTCTTTTACCTTGACCCCAATGCTCTGCTCGCGGTTCCTCAAGCTCGCACCGGATGCCGATGGGAAGAGCGGTTCCAAGTCGGGGTGGTTTTATCGTTTGCTCGAGGGCTTTTATCTTCGCTGCCTGCGATGGTCGCTTAAGCATCGTTGGCTGACCATCCTGGTCTCGCTAGCGATAGTCGCCAGCACCATCCCGATCGCTATGAATCTGGGTGCGAACATGATTCCGCGGGATGATCAGAGCGAATTCCAAGTCGGCTTCATTACGCCGGAGGGCTATACGCTGGAACGCACCGATGCTTTGGTCCGCGAGCTCGAAGAGCGTTTGACGCGGCTACCGGGAGTGGTCCATCGCTTTACTTCGATTGGGCAGAGCGGCACGGCGAAAGGCCAGGGGGATGTCACCCGTGGATCGATTTATCTTCGGCTGGTCGAATTGGAGGAGCGGACTTTCAGTCAGTTCGAAGTCATGCGTCAGGCGCGGGCCATCCTGGCCGAGTATCCCGACCTCCGGACCTCGGTCTCCGATGTCTCGGCCTTGGGGAGCGGTCCCAACGGCGATAGCCGCATCTTCCAAATCAGCTTGCAAGGGCCTGAGATCGGTCCTTTGGCCAGTTACGCCGAAACGCTGCGGCAGAAGCTGGAGAAGCTGCCGGGGCTGGTCGATGTCGATTCGACCTTGTCGATGCGGAAGCCGGAAGTCCAGGTCGATATCGATCTCGAACGGGCGATGGATCTGGGGGTGCCGGTCCAGCGTGCTGGTCGGTGGCCAGATCGTGTCGCTGTATCGCGAAGGGACCGAACAGTATGACGTTTGGTTGCGGGCGGAGAAGCGGTTCCGCGCTGACGCCAAGGACCTGCTGGCTTTGACTATCCCTTCGCCGACGGCGGGTTTGATCGAGTTGAGCAGCCTGGCAAATCTGCGAGAAAAGCAAGGGCCGAGCCAGATCGATCGGCTCAATCGCCAGCGCACGGTGACGCTGATGGCTCATCCGGATGAAGTATCGCTCAACGAGGCGGTGCGTTATGCCAACCAATGCGTGGCCGAAATGAAGCTGCCCCCGGAGTACCAGATCGTCTACGGCGGTCAGGCCGACATGTTGCGCGAGACCGCTTATTACTTCATGGTGGCCTTGGGGTTGAGCTTGACTTTCATGTATCTCATCCTGGCAGCACAGTTTGAGAGCTGGTTCCATCCGGTGAGCATCCTGGCCGCCCTGCCGGTGACCATCCCTTTCGGGCTACTGTCGCTGTTGCTCTTCCGGACACCGATGGATTTGTACGCGATGTTCGGGCTGTTCATGCTGATCGGGATCGTCAAGAAGAACGGCATCCTGCAAGTGGACAAGACCAACGATTTGCGGCGGGAAGGGTTGGATCGCGAAACGGCTATCCTTCAGGCCAACGCCATTCGGCTGCGTCCGATCCTGATGACGACGGTGATGTTGATTGCGGCCATGATCCCGATCGCGCTTGGCCAAGGCCCGGGGGCCAGCGCGCGCGCGAGTCTGGCCAAAGTGATCATCGGTGGGCAGGCTTTATCGCTGCTGCTCAGCCTGCTCGCGACGCCGGTGGTCTATGCCTTGATCGATGATGGCCAGGCCCTGTGGCGTCGGTGGCGTGGGCAAGCGCAAGGTGAGCCGTGAGACAACGCAGCCGCTTCGCGGGAGATGCGGGGCGAGTCATTCATCCCCTTCCAGCGTAGTAAAGGGCGAGGCCGGGAGCCCAGCGGCGTTGACGAGGTTGGGGCGTTCGACCCCACCGAAGAAGAAACGGGCCGACTCGGGGTGCGGGACGAGCGGCGAGGAGAGGATGATCGAGTTGCCTTCGATCCGGGCCGAGGCGGCTTGGAATTGACGATCCTTGCCAGCTAGTTGGAAGCCGCGGAGCGGTTGGCTATCGCTCGCCCGCAGGCCTTCACCATGGTCGAATTCGAGGATTGCTATGCCATCCGCGAAGCGGGCCTGTCGCCAAAGCGGTCCGGAATAGGCGATCGGTTGTCGGTAGCTTTGGGCTAAAGCCCACCAGGCCAAGCGGCGGCCGACTTCTTGCTTTTCGGGAGGATGCAGGTTCGAGGGGTCGCAAACGTCGTAGCTGACGACCATCCCCGTCTCGGGAGTGCGGGCGGAGGTGCGGCGCATTTCTTCGCGGACAAGATGCCAGTAGGCATTCGTCGGCTGTTTGTCGAAGACGGGAAGTTGCACGAAGTAAAACGGTAGGTTCGGAGCTTGCCACAAGCGTCGGCGGGAGTCGATCAGGGCGCGGAGAAAGTCTCCGTAGTGCCTGGCCAGCGAGCGCGGATTCGCGTTGGATTCGCCTTGGTACCAGATGCTGCCGGCGATGGCGAAGGGAACCAGCGGCTCGATATATTTCTCGTGAAGGCTTCCGAGATTCTGCAGCTTGCGGGCGGTCTCCAAGTCATCGGGAAGGACCGCGGGTGGTTGCGGGCGTTTGGGCTGTTTGGCTTTGACTTGCTGGCGATATGCGGCGAAGTCACGTTGCCACTCCTGGATGGTCGTTCGCTGGGTCTTCAGCAGTTGCTGGCTTTGACGCACCAAAGTCAACTTCTCCAGTTCAGCCTTCGGTGTCCAGGCCTGGATCGTTGTACCGCCTAGGCTGCGGAGGATCAGCCCGACCGGAACGTTCAAGCGTTGATGGAGTTCGCGGCCAAAGAAGTAAGCGGTCGCGGAGAAGCCGCGAGCCGTGGCCGGCGTGCACGGATGCCAGCCCGCCAAACCGAATTCATGATCGGCAGCACCATTCAACCGCAGCAAAGGCCAGTCGGCCGCCGCGACTTCCTCCTCACCGTGAGCCACTCCCGGCCACTGGCCGCGGGCATTGGCGATGGGGCCGAGTGGCCAGGCCATGTTGGACTGTCCCGAGCACAGCCAGACTTCGCCGATCAAGATATCGCGGATCGTCACCGGCGGGTCATCGCCAGCCGTCGACCGCACTTCTAATTGCAAAGGAGAGGCTTGGACGGGGAGGGGATCGAAAACCACTTGCCAACGCCCCGTCGTGTCGGCCGTGGCGGTATGTTGCTGCTGCCCCAGGCGGACTTCTAATGGCTGTAGCGGACGGGCTGTACCCCAGATCGGCAAAGGTTGATCGCGCTGCAGCACCATCTGGTCCCCAAAAATCTCGGGCAGCGAGATGGCGCAGGCTGGGGTCGCCAAGCCCAACAATAGCCATGGGACCAGCCAGTGGAAGGGTTGGCTTTTCATGGTTGTCCCTCCGTCTTCAATGGGAAGTGGTCGGAGCGGAAAGGCGAAGCCGGCAAACCTTCTCGATTGAAGAGGCTCGGCTCGAAGAAATTCTTCCAGCCGTAGCGGGCGGCGAGTGGCTGCGCGATCTCCTCTGAAAAGACCTCCACCGTCTCGCCGACGATGGTCGCGGTGGCCGGATGAAAAACACCGCTGGCATCGCAGAGGGTGAAATCTCGCAGTTGGCCTCGAGCCACCAACCCCGACCCCACCTGATCCAGCTCGATAATCACCCGACGGCCTTCGACTCGACTGCGGCGATAAACGGGGCCGCGGCAGACGATGGGTTCACCGTAGACGGCTCCGCGAGCTAGCAACGCTAGCCGAGCACCAACGCCGGCCTTTCCGTGGGGATGCAACCGATTGTATTCGCCATATTCGAGGACCACCGCTAGTTCGCAGCCAGGAAGTTGCTGGCATGCGACCTGCTGTGATTCACGCATTTCAGCCCACTCGTCTTCATCCTGGCCTTTGATGACCGGTAACTGCACCGTCAGGAAGGGGAGCTCTTCCTTCAAGTCGCGCCGCCACTGCTTGACCAGCAGCGGTAGCAGGTAGCGGTACTGGAAACTTCTTCCAGCAGCGACGTTGCTTTCGCCTTGATAAAAAATGATCCCGGTAAAGACAAAGGGGGGAATGGTTTGGAACATGGTTTGGTACAGTCCCGCCGGCCGCTGGAAATGCTCGGGTCCCATCGGTTCTTTGGGACTAGGGCCACTTTGGGGGTGCCGCTTCTTTCGGTGACGCCATTCCTCCAAGGCTGCTCGATGCTCTGCCAGTTGGGCTTGGTAATCGGCGTCACCACCATAGCCGGCGACCGTGGCCTCGTATCGCTCCACGATGGGCCGTGTCTGTTCCAGCGATAGCAGGCTCTCGCGGCTGATCCAATTTTCGGCCAGGGTCCCTCCCCAGGCGCAGACCACCAGGCCGATGGGAATATCGAGATGCCGATGCAAATCGCGACCAAAAAAGTAAGCCGTGGCCGAGATCCCCAGCACGCTGTCAGGGGTCACCGTTTCCCATACGGCTTTCGCCGCAGCTTCGCGGGGTAGCTTGCGTTTGGGAACGGTGTAGATGCGCAGCTGGGGGTAGTTGGCTTGCGGGACCTCGCTGGCTACGCTCTCCAGATACTCGCGCATGGTGCTACCCATGTTGGATTGCCCACCCGCCAACCATACATCGCCGACCAGGACGTCCTCTAAACGAAAGCGCTGCCGGGCGCGTTGGCTGCTGGCGACCAAAGGTTGGCCCTGACGGTTGCACGCCACGGGTGCCAAGGTCACCATCCATCGCCCATCGGCGGCGACAACGCTCGTCTGGCGTTGACCGGCGAAATCGATGGTGATTTCATCGCCCGGCTCGGCCTCTCCCCAAAC
>JBILTQ010000366.1:0-5668 GCA_044371435.1 Pirellulaceae bacterium
CGGGCGGAGTATTCGGACGCAACCTGGTATCGGGCGATCTCAACGGGTGTCCCCTTGGCGACGACAGGCTCGGCAAGCATCGGTGCCACCGCAAGCTTCTCCTCGGGCTTGCCCTTGCCGCCCATGGCGGTGACCAGGCGAAACTCCGCGAGCGAAAGGCCCCCTCCGCCGTCCCGGTCGAGCCGCTTGAAAAGGTCCGGT
This sequence comes from Pirellulaceae bacterium, assembly GCA_044371435.1. Classification (GTDB taxonomy): domain Bacteria; phylum Planctomycetota; class Planctomycetia; order Pirellulales; family Pirellulaceae; genus JAIYDQ01. Next base: position 202 of record JBILTQ010000366.1, read on the forward strand.
ACCCGGCGGGTACCGGGAAACGCCTTGAACTCCTCAGCCAACAGCTTGCCGTCGCTGTTCACGTCGAGCATCCTGAAAATAGCCTCCGGGGCACGTTTCGGCGAGTCGTCGGCTGGGGCAGGTGATAGAAAGCCAAAACACGCGACTAGGGTGCAACAGGGCAGTTGGAGTAACCACGGGTCACGCATCCGAACCTCCAGACCTCGGCTAAGAAAGGACAACAAGGATTCAACCCCCGAGAAGCAAGATGGTTTCGCCCTCCACGCCGCGGAACAATTGTATGGACCAAGTCCGAGGCGAAGGCTTCATGCAAGTCAAAAATCGCTGGTCCGAGCACTACGGTCCCATGCTTAGTTCGTGGTTTTTTCCGGTAATCGTAGTCAGACCCGCGGTACGCATACGCGCACTCGATCGCGCCGTCGGCAACCGCCTCAGTCCGCAGGATCATCTGAATCCGTATCCAAGCAGCCCACTTCCGATTTCCTTCCCCAAGTCGATTCATCTCTGCATCCATCCCAGCCAACACCTTGAACCTATCAGCGATCCGCGTTCCTTACAACACGGAACTACGAGCAAGCTCAAAAAATCGCCCCTCGTCCTTGGGACTTTGCTTCCCATGACCTCCGTCCATCGTGAGTGGAATCGATTTGGCTGCTCCAAGCCCTGGATCGTCAGCATGGCATTCCCGACCGATTCATGATGTTGCGAGAACCTTAGACGACGCAACCTACTGGCTCGCAAGTCGCTCGCCATCACGTCGTTCATGATCGAAGATCGGCCCGGCCATCGACGTCTTTCCAAGCAAGACTACCGTGGCAATAGGTACGAATAGAAGGAAATCCGAGCCGATGCCCGAACAACGCCGATCGATGGCTCGCGGCAACAAAATTGTCTAAACCTTGGGACCTGATCGCCTGTCCTCTGCCGAGGGTGGTGAATCCCGTCTCAATCGTTGATCAATTCCGCCGTGAATCGATCACCAGGATCCGCCTCATTTTCAACTTAGTTTATGGCTATTCGGCTTCGTTTTCATTCTTATGAAACTCCCGAACCTTCTCCTCAACAGCTTTCATGACTTGAGCAGCAGATGTTGCTGATCTCCCACGTAACTCTGGTTGCAAATCCTTTTCCACTACGCCGATCAGCCACAGCGTTACCAGCCATCCAACGGTATTTTCCCAAGAATCGAGAGATTTTTCGGGAGTGCTGTGAATCAGTGAGAGAATTTTAAACGCGGCCGATGACGCCTCCGGCCCCAATCGTCGGTATGCGTTTTGAATGCCTCTCCACAAATGCAAGCGAGTCTCCGATGGTTGCTCAAGTGAATCTTCCAGCAATGAAAAAAGTTCGGGGACAACTGCTGGTCCTTGATCGGCCTTGAATTCCGTAACTAACCTCCAAGCGATAATCCATTCGATTGCTGATCCACCGATAGCTTCAGCTTATCGCTTCGCGATCTGGGTGGTGACCCTAGCTGTCCAACGCCGCTTCCTCAGTTCGAATCCTACCCCTGGACAGTGGAAGGGCCTTCCTTTGGAGGGGTCCTGACGAGACTCTCCTAGGCTGAGGCCAGCGAGGGTTTCTGCGTTGCTGGTGCCGAATTCAGCGACGTTCAAGCCCAGCTCTTGACGCATCTGCACCCAGAGGTTGCAGAGCGGTGGCGGGCTGTTTGGATCATGGGCAAGGTGCTGGTCGTACTTGAAGCAGCTGCCGGCTAGGCGGACCGGAAGGTTGGTAGCGTCATGGCTGGAGGCTTTGGCCATACCAAGGCCGAAGACACACATAGTTTGGTCGAGCAGACGCGTGCGCCGTCGGATGTATCCTTCAGCAGAGCAAGGCAGCAAAACACCTCGTTTTAAATGAGGCATCCCCTCATTTCGATACCTCAAGGGGTCGAAGCTCACGTCGTCATACCACGTTATCTAAACCGTCTTGCCGTTTCCGCCAACCCCCAAGCCAATGCTTGTCTTGGGTGCATCGGGGGACAGAGGGATGTATTGCAGGACCGGTTGGGAATCGATAAAAACGCTGAAGTCCTTGCCGCGAACTTATACGGCGAGATCGTGCCAGACACCGGGCGCGATCGCGACCCCTGCCGCCTTCGCTCGGAACATCTTGCCGTTCCATACGCCCTTCTTCTTCAGTGCCGCTGCCTCGGGCGAGCCCTTGGGATGCATCACGTCATTGTCCATGGCTGCGACGCTGTCTGTGCGGATGTGCAGGCTCACCGCTCTGAACACGCGTTGGAATATCGGGTTCGGCCCGCAGATTCCGATGGCCACCATACCGCCCGGCGGAATCGTGAAGCGGTAGCTCAGACGGAACTCCTTGCCCGCTGCCTTGCGTGAGATGCCGAAGCTGTGCTTCTCCTCGGGGAAATTCTGTCCGCGCGAGGCCCTCGAAAATGATGTCGGCGACAAGAATGTTATCGCCACCCGGATCGAGGGTGAGCTGCCTGAGGTAGGCGCAGTCCCACGTGAACTAACCGGTGTGTTCCAGCATGCCATTCTCCACCGTCACCTTTCCGGCAAAGGTCTCGACCTCGCGCTCGCTGGTTTTCTGATCCACGCCAAGTACCGTGATCGCAGCGTCTGCCAGACAATCGGATGCGATGTCGCCAAATGTCAGATTCTCCGTGCACCCATTCGCCGACGTATTGATGAGAATGGCCCGAGTATTCGCATTCGGTTCCTAGATGTTGTTCGCTCTCGACGGATCGAACACGTGTCCGGTGAAGTTCCTACCAAAGTAGAAGCAATCGCTGACCTTCTCGCCGGAGAACAAGACCACTCGCGCTCAGTCGCCGAACGCCTTCAGCCGATGAGACTCCGATCCATAGGCGAAAACGGTCATGCCGGAAGAAACTATCAATGGCGTCTTGCCTCCCAATTCGTAGTCCCCCCGAGGAATGGTGACCACTCCCCGGAGGTCAGCCGCCGTGGAGGAAATGGCCGCGATTTTCGCCGCGTCCGCGGCATGCAGCGGCGTCAGCGGCTTAAACAACGCCAGCAGCGCGCAGCAAGGTGGTGAGGATGACGAGTGTGGGTCTCATGCGATGAGCTCCTGAAGGACATGCCCGTGCACATCGGTCAGGCGGCGATTGATGCCGTTGTTATAGAAGGTAAGCCTTTCATGGTCGAGGCCGAGAAGATGCAGGGCGGTCGCGTGCAAATCGTAGCAGTAAGCAGGTTTTTCGGCAGCTTTGAAGCCGAGATCGTCGGTGCTGCCATAGGCAGTGCCGCCCTTGATCCCGCCACCCGCCATCCAGGCGGTGAACGCGCCCGGATTATGGTCGCGTCCTTTGCCTGAACCCTGCGCGGCCGGCTGTCGACCGAATTCAGTGGTGCAGATGACCAACGTGCTTTCCAGCAGACCGCGTGCTTTCAAATCAACCAGCAAGGCAGCGGCTCCAGTGTCGAGGATCGGTCCCCAATAGCCATGGTCGCGGCCGAGGTCCTCGTGGCTATCCCAATTGGGACGAATTTTCCTTGCCGTCGTATTCTCCGCGCCGCAGTAGATCTGCACAAAACGCACCCCCCGCTCCACCAGACGCCGCGCTAGCAGGCATTGGCGGCCGAAGGGGCCAATGTCCCCGTGATCGAGCGCGTAAAGCTCTCTGGTAATCTCCGATTCGCCGCGAAGGTCGGTGGCCTCGGGAGCACTGAGCTGGAGACGAGCGGCGAGCTCGTAGGCGGAAATCCTGGCGGCAAGTTCGGTGTTCGCAGCACGTTCGGCGGCATGGGCGCGATTGAGCTTCTGCAAAAAGTCGCGGCTGGACTGTTCGGCAGCTCCCCGCAGATGAGCGAAGTCTTTGGCGGGAAAGAGGTCGTTGATTGGCGGCTGCTCCGGATCGGTGTTGAGCGTGGTCCCCTGATGCAATGCCGGGAGAAAGCCCGCCCCCCAGTTGATGACGCCCCCGGGCGGCAGGCCACGCGGATCGGGTAGCACCACGAAGGCTGGGAGATCCTCGCTCACGCTGCCGAGGCCGTAAGTGACCCACGCACCCATACTCGGGAAACCGGGCAGGATGAAACCACTATTCGCCATGAACATGGCGGGCCCATGCAACGCGGATTTACTCTGCATCGAATGGATGAAGGCCATGTCATCGACCTGTGCGGCGAGTTTAGGAAAGAGATCGCTGATCCAACGTCCGCACTGACCATGCTGCCGAAAGGGCCACCACGACTGCTGGCAGTTGCCGGGCTTAGAAGCGAAGAACTGCAGCTTGCCATCGGGATCGAATGGCTTTCCTTGAAGCTTCGCCAACTCGGGTTTGTAATCCCATGTATCGACATGCGAAAGACCACCAGGGCAGAAGATTTGAATCACCGCTTTGGCTTTGGCCGGATGATGGCCGGCCTTGGGAGCGAGCGGGTTGGCGGTAGCCTGCGCCTCGCCATACAACAAGCTCGCTACGGCCGCGCCGCTCAGGGTTTGAAGCCAATTGCGACGAGTGATATCCATCGCCGCGGGTGGAAGGATCGCATCAATCGACATAAAAAAACTCGTTGGCGTTCAGGAGCATACGGCACAGGTCGAAAAGGGTATGCTCAGCTACCAGCTTGCCTGCTAGCTGCTGCTCCTCTACCGTGGGCGGACGCTGGAAGCACAGCTCGAAGGCGCGGCGAAGGCGGCCTGCCGTGTCCGTGGCTTCTTTCTCGAGGCGGGTCGAAAGGTAGGCCGCCTGGCGGAGCATGAACTCGTTGTTCGACAGGGCGAGCGCCTGAAGGGCGGTAGTGGTCTGCGTCCGAGCAGGGGTAAGATTCGCGGGATCGGGGCAGTCCAGCGTGGTCATGAAGCGGTGCGGAGTCGTCCGCACGATAAAGCGGTAGATACTACGCCGCCAAAGCTCTGGCTGGTCCGGCGTGATATACTCGTAGATAGGCGCATAGGCCTCGGTGTACTTAAAGTCGCGGAACCCGGGCCCTCCTCGTTGAGCATTGAGCTTCCCGCTGATGGCAAGCACCGCATCGCGCATCGACTCGGCATCCAGACGGCGCGGGTTCTGCCTCCAGAGTAAACGATTTTGTGCATCGAGAGCTGAGGCCTTTTCTTGTGTGGTCGCCGACGATTGCCGATACGCCCTACTCATCACGATCAGCTTGTGAAGGCGTTTCAGGCTCCAACCCTTGCGGGCAAGCTCGCTGGCAAGGAAGTCGAGCAACTCGGGATGACTCGGCTTGTCACCACCAAGACCAAAATCGCTAGGCGTCGTGACCAGGCCCTGGCCAAAGTGATGATGCCAGAGACGGTTGACGATGACGCGCGCGGTAAGGGGGTTTTCCGGATGGGTGATCCAGTTCGCGAGCGCCAGGCGACGTTGACCTTCGGGCGATTGGTTGTCGCCAAAAACAACCTCCGCGTGTCTCACCCACGAAAATGCCCCTGGAGCAGTTTCCGTGGCTTCGTCTTCAGGATTGCCGCGACGCAGAACTTTAATAACGGGTGGTTGCTCATCGGAAAT
>JBILTQ010000605.1:0-5664 GCA_044371435.1 Pirellulaceae bacterium
CGCCGGAAGATCGAGCAAGGACTGGCCGAGAAACGCAACTTCACCATCCGGCTGGCCGAGCGCGTCCGGCCCGTTCCGCACTACCGACTGAAATGAGCCGCCGCATCCCGACCAAACGTCTCGCCATTGATGGCAAACCGTGGCGGATCAAGATTCAGCGCCCACCGGCCCGCGTGACCCACGACGGGTTGTGCGTGAAGGACGACCGCACGATCTACATCCATCCCGACGCTATCAGTCACCGCGGCATCGAATTGGCCTGCCACGAACTAATCCACGCCCGTCTTTTTGACTTGGACGAAGAGTGCGTGGACGAGATCGGGCGTCTGGTCAGCGAGGTCTGTGGCTGGCTGGCGCGGCACAACGACGGAGTCATCGGGTGACCTTTGTCCCGCTACTCATCTGCACGCTCTGCTACGGCTGGACGGCGGCGGGTTTTTACATGCAGGGCAACTACCCCATGTCGGCGGTCTTTGCCGGATACATGGCCAGCAACTTCGCGTTCCTCTACATCGCTCTAAACATGCGGTGAATTATCACAAAGTGACATGATTTGTGCAAAAGCGCCGACGGTTTGCACAGATTTCGACACTTTGTGTGCATTATGTTTAAGGCATCGACACGTTGTGTATACCGAACGGCGTTTTGCTATACACAAAAGCCCGAAACTTTTTTTGACTAAACCCTTGCGCCATGTGTGGCGCAGCGCAATTCTCGCGCACAGTTAGGCAGACAACTCCTTGTGGAGCCTGTCCGACGGCAGCCCAAGGCCGACGACCCGCGCTCGCGGATAATCGGTAGCGCCGAGGACAAACCACAAATCAACCCGACAAGGCCCGCAATAACGTGGGTTTAGTCAAAACCAAAGGAGTTAGTTATGCCCGTATCACAAATTCCGCAATACTTCACGACGGAGTTCTCCAGCAACTGGGAGCATCTGCTTCAGCAGAAACTTTCCAAGCTGCGCGAATTCGTTTCCGTCGAGACAGTCCGCGGCAAGGAGAAATCCTACAATCAAATGGGCGCAGTGGAGATGCAACGCATCACCAGCCGCGCAGCCGACACCAACATCAGCGATGTGGCCTTGGCCAAACGCTGGCTTCGCCCCTATCCGTTTGAACACGCCACGTTGTTCGACGAGTGGGACAGCGAATATCTGGGCGAGGTCAGCCTTCCCCAGAGCGAGACGGTCGCGAATCACGCCGCCGCCTATGCCCGCACCGCCGACAAGGTGATCATCGACGCCGCCCTTGGCACCGCCTACACCGGAGAAACCGGAGTCACGCCGACCGCTCTGCCCGCTGGGCAGAAGATCGCCGTCGATTACGTCGAGTCCGGCTCCGCGGCCAACAGTGGCCTCACGATTGCCAAGCTGCGTCAAGCGGCGTTCCTGCTCACCAACGCTGAAGTTGATGACAGTGACCCGCGCATCATGGTCGTTTCCGCCAAGCAGATCCAAGATTTGCTTCGCACGACCGAGGTGACCAGCGGCGACTTCAACACCGTTCGCGCCTTGGTCAATGGCGAGATCAACACGTTCATGGGATTCACCTTCCGCCGTGTTGCTTCCGGCCTCTTGCCCTACGCGAGTGGAACCGGCGTCCGCACCTGCTTTGCCTACGTCAAGTCCGGCCTCAAGCTGGCCGACGCGGGACGCAAAGTGCATGTGGACATCCGTGCCGACAAAAGCCACGCCCTGCAAATCCGCACTGTCGCCTCTTTGGGCGCCACGCGCATGCAGGAAGCCAAAGTCGTCGAAGTCCCGTGTGACGAAGTTCTCTAACAACTAACCAAGGAGAAATAACATCATGCCAGCCTTCTACACTGACCTCGCGCCAGTTGATCTGACGCTTAACGTCCGCAACCGCAATTCGGCAGACCTCACCAACGGTGACGTCCGCTACGCGGAAGCGACCTACACCACCACCGGCACCGAAGCCGCGAGCGGGGACACCATCGAAGTGGCCGTCCTGCCCGTCGGCGCAGTGCCAATGCCCGAACTGTGGCGCGTCTCTAACGAGGCGAGCCTTGGCGGTTCCGCTGTTGCTATCCCCAAAATCGGGGATGCCGATAACGACGACCGTTACAGCGCCACGAGCATCTCGCTCAACAGCAGCACCGCGGGTTCCACGGCGGTTACCCCCGCCATCGCCACCAGCGTGTTGCCCCGTTACACCGTAACCGAGGCCACCCAGCGTGTGGTCGCCGCGATCACCCGCACCAATGCGGTGACCGCAGGGAAGAAAATCAGCTTCCTCATCGCTTACAAACTGTAAGTCCCGACTGATTAACGCGCTGGCAGGCCGCGAATAAACGCCTGCCACCTTTTTAACTTTTCATGGCCGACGAAACATCCATCTGCAACTTGGCTTTGGCCAAGCTGGGCATCAGCCCGATCATGGCGCTGACCGACGACAGCAAGCAGGCCCAATTTTGCAATCGTTTCTTCGCCCAGACCCGCGACGAAGTCTTGCAAGGGCATCGCTGGAACTTCGCCATGCGCCGCTCCGCGCTCAACAAGCTGGCCACCGCCCCGCAAAGCGAATGGGAAAGCGCCTACCAGTTGCCGGTTGATTGCTTGCGCGTCGTCCAACTCAATGGCTACGAACCCAACGAAAGGTTGGGGGAGTTTAGCGTCGAAGGCGACCAGTTGCTGACCAACGCCGAGGAGGCCAACATCCGGTATGTCGCCCGCGTCGAAGACGGATCGTTCTACCACCCACTTTTCGTTCACGCGCTCGCCACCATGCTGGCCTCGCGTCTGGCAGGCCCGCTAACCGGAAGCCGCAACATGCCGCAGGAGTTGCTGCAAGAATACGAAGCGATCACCGGCCCCAAGGCCCGCATGGCCGACGCCTTTGAGGAGCGCCTGCGCCGCAAGATGCCGTGGACGAACAGCGACCTTGTCGCCGCCCGCTACACCAAGTTCCCGTCCAGCCAATAGATCATGGCCAATCTCCTCGTCACCGCCCTCAATGCAGGCGAGTTGAGTCCTTACATGGACGCCCGCACGGACGTCGAAAAATACCGTAGCGGATGCCGCACGCTGGAGAACATGGTCGTCCTGCCCTACGGAGGCGTCTACCGCCGCGCTGGCACCGAATACTTGGGCGAGGCCAAGAACGCCAACCAGCGGTGCCGTTTGATCGGGTTTAACTTTAGCGTGACGACCCGCTTTGTTTTGGAGTTCGGCCACCAATACGTCCGCGTCTGGGGCAACAACGCGCCGGTCGCGCACCCCGCCGGATCGGCGTGGGCGACCACGACCGCCTATGCCATTGGCGACATCGTGACCAACGGCGGCACGACCTACTACGCGGTTACCGCCCACACCAGCGGCACCTTCGCCACCGACCTTGCCGCCGGTCGCTGGTATGCCCAGCCCACCAGCGGCGCTTTGGAAATTCCGTCGCCCTACCAAGAGAGCGAACTGCGCGAACTGCAATACGTTCAAGTCAACGACATCATGTATATCGCGCACGCCAACCACGCACCGCGCAAACTGGCCCGCTTGGCCGATAACGATTGGACGCTGACCACCGTCGCGTGGAGCTATCCGCCGCTTCTCGACCAGAACCTCACAACCACCACCATCGCTTCCTCCGCGGCCTCTGGCAGCGCCACGTTGACCGCCAGCGCATCGACCTTCGTCGCTGGCCATGTGGGTAGCCAGTGGGCCATTCAGTGGCCGCGCAACAGCGGGGCGATCTCGACAACCATCGATGCCAACAAAACGACGACCGAAACCTTGGACATCCAAGGCTCTTGGACGCTGACCACGGTTGGCACATGGATCGGCACCGTGCGCCTGCTCCGCATCCCGCAGACCGCGATGGATGCCAACGGCGGCAGCGGATTTACTAACTACGAAGTGGTGCGGGAGTTTAATTCGCTGACCACCGCCCGCAATTTTACCGCTACCGGCACCGAGGACGAACGCGTTGGCCTCAAGCTACAAGTCCTTAACTATTCTTCCAACACCAGCGCCCGCGTCTTCCTTGAATCCACCGACTTCAACAGCGGCGGCACCGTCACGATCAACAGCGTGGCCAGCGGCACCAGCGCCGGAGCCACCGTCAACAAGTGGCTGGGATCAGTCATCACCGGCACTACCCAGTGGAGCGAGGCCGCGTTCTCCGCGGTGCGCGGCTACCCGCGGGCCGTCGCTATCCACGAACAGCGCCTTTGCTTCGGCGGCACCTCCCACCAGCCAAATACCGTTTGGTGCAGCAAGGTCGATGACTTTGAAAACTTCCAACTGGGAGTTGGCGCGGACGACGGGCTGCAATTCACCGTGGCCTCGTCCGAAGGCAACCGCATCGAATGGATGTTTAGCCAGAAGCGCCTCATGCTGGGAACCAGCGGCGACGAGTGGACAATCGGCGGGGCCGAAAGCGGGCAAGCGTTCAGTGCGACCAACGTGCAGGCCCAGAAGCAAAGCAGCTTCGGATCGAAGACCATGCGGGCCATCCTGCTCAACGACGTCCTGCTTTTCGTCCAGCGCCGCGGGCGCAAGGTGCGGGAGCTAACCTATAACTTTGAGCGCGACGGATGGGTTGCACCGGATCTGACTGTCCTCTCCGAGCATGTGACCCAAGGCGAACTGGTCGAACTGGCTTTTCAACAGCAGCCCGACGCTATCCTTTGGGCGGTGCGGGGCGATGGCCAACTGGTGGGCATGTCCTACGAGCGCGACCAAGAGGTCGTCGCATGGCACCGGCACACCACCGACGGGGAATTTGAGTCCGTCGCCACCGTCTACGGACTCTCCGGCGCGGACGACGAGGTCTGGCTGGTGGTCAAGCGCACGATCAACGGGCAGACCAAAAGATACATCGAACGCTTTAAGGCCGACAACCGCGCCAAGTTTGAGGCCCAGACCAAGGACGACTGGTGGTATCTCGACTGTGCCAAACGCTATTCCGGCACCGCGACGGCCACCATCACCGGACTTTCCCACTTGGAAGGCAAGACGGTCAGCCTCTTGGCCAACGGGGCCGTCCAGCCCGACGAGACGGTCGCCAGCGGTCAGATCACCCTCGACAAGACCTACACCAAGGTTCTGGCCGGTCTGCCCTACACCTCGACGATTTTGCCTATGAAGTTCGACTTTGATCTGCGCGACGGCCCGACCCGCGGGCGCAAGAAGCGGATCAACCGCGTGGAGGTCAGCCTGTTCAAGTCCTTGGCAGGGGAGGCCAGCACCAACGGCACCGAGTGGCTCTGGATCTACCCGCGGGACTTCGATGACCCAATGGACGCCAGCCCGCCGCCCTTTTCCGGCGATGCCGAGGTCGTCGTCGCAGGCGACTATTCCGACGACAGCGACATCTACCTCCGGCAGCGCCTGCCCTACCCGTTCACCGTCCGCGCTTTGGTCGTAAAGCTCGACGCATACGGGGATTGACATTAGCTTGATTTGACTAAACCCATGAGCCAGCCCGTTCTTCAACTTCGCATGTTCGACCGCGACAAGGATCACGCGCTGCTCGTCGATTGGTGCAACGCGCACGGCGGCGAGGTCACTCCGGCCCACTTGCTCCCGCCGCTTGGCGTGATCGTTCAGCAAGACGGCGAGGATGCTGCCATGCTCTTTTTGTATTACGCGCTGTCCGCGGGCGTCTGCTTTGTCGATTGCGCCGCCACCCGCCCAAAACTTTCCCT
>JBILTQ010000064.1:0-18485 GCA_044371435.1 Pirellulaceae bacterium
GCCGAACATCGCGATCGATGAATTGCCGATCCTCTCCTTGACGGTCGAAGGTTCCATCGAACGATCGTCCTGGCTGAATTATCGAACGCGTGTCGCTTCCCTCCCGCGGAACGAACTGGAACCGCGGGCTGGGGCCGTGCTGCTGGCGCCGCAAACGTCGGATCCGACCGATTTCTCGTCGCGGCTGAGCGGAGGGGGACGGGTTGACGACCAGGCTGACCAGCCCGGCCAGCACCGCCCGGTTTCCCGCGTGCGGACGCTGACGACAAGCGTCAGCGAGCCTTTTCCGATCATGGCTCAACCCGACTCGGTAGCGGAAGCGACGGCGACATCGTCCCTGTGGCCCTATCCCGAAGTGCTGCTCGGCCAGTTGGAGGCGTTGCGCGGCTCGAGCGCGGCCATCCATGACCAAGCCACGGTCGGTTGGACAACAGCTGTCGAGTCCTTGCTGGCTGAGCTACGGGAACCGCTACCTGCTGCCCCGCCCGCCGAACTGCTCGATCGTTTGCAGGAAAAATCGCTGGAGGCGATCCATGCCGTGGCCGAGGGGGCGATTCTGGAGGAGATCGACCAAGCGAAGCTGCGCATCGCTCACTCGCTTGTCAGGCGACTGTCGGTATGGAAGGCGGTTTGGGCGTGCCTCGAGGGGGAGACAACCTTGGCATCCACCCCCAACTTTGACGTGCAGCAACTCCGCCAAAGCCTGACTGGGGTGGAGCATGCCGTGGTGGCCACCGGCGATGAGGAGGGATGGGAGAGTTACCTGTTGATGCCGGAACTGAGGACCATCCTCAGCGGTGATCCGGAAGCATTGATGCTGGCTGGACAGACCGCGCAAGTGGTTTTGATGCGAATCACCTCAGTGAACGTCCAGGCGATTCAACGCCGCTTCCTCGACTCGGCCGCGGTCCACCACTTGGCCGAAGCGCTGCATCCTTTGGCTGTCGGCCCCGTAAACTATCCGCGGCTGTTGGCCGATCTGGAAAAAGTAGAGCAGGATGCTGAGCATCGCGGCCGAGAGACGGTTATCGACGCTATCCAGTCCTTGCGCTTCGCTGATGATCCTCGCCAGATAGCGATCAGCCAAGCCCTGGAGTCATACTATCGGAATGCCAACGTTCGCTTGGCGGTTTCGCAACAACTCATCAATCGATTGCTGCCGCCCCATCAGCGCATCCAGCGGCCGGTCCGGCAGACTATCCTCGGCGCGGATACTCGCGGGCAGAGCGAGGTGGATACCAAGCTGCAGGTAGGGCTGGTGCCCGATCCCGATGCATGGCGTGTCGTCCTGGAACTGCAAGGGGAAATCCAGGCCAGCACCCGGAGTGCCCGCGGGCCAGCCACATTTTTTAATTCCTCGAGTTCGAAAGTATCGACCTCGCGGGAAATCCGTATCACCCCCCAGGGGTTTGAAATCGATGGCGGGCGGGCCAATGTCGAGTCGCAGGACTCGCTGCGTGGGTTAGAAACGGACTTTGATAACCTGCCCCTGGTCGGTGACTTGGTGCGTTACCTGGCCGAGAAGGAATTCCATGACAAGCGTGGTCCGGCCAAACGGATCATGCAGCGGACCATCGCCCAGCAGACCGATTCCGAGTTCGATCGGCAACTCGACCAGCAACTCCAGCAGGCCGAGGAAAAATTCGAGCGACGGCTGATGGGCCCGTTGCGCAATCTGCAGCTCAACCCGGTGGTCACCGACCTGCAGACAACGGACGATCGCTTGATCGCTCGCTATCGTTTGGCCAACGATCATGCTTTGGCTGCCAACACGCCCCGTCCCCAAGCGCCGGCTGATTCACTGTTGAGCATGCAATTGCATGAATCGGCCTTCAACAATGGCTTCAGCCGATTGGGATTGTCTGACCGCGAGTGGACGTTGCTGGAATTGGCGCAAAGCCTGGCGCATCAATTCGGGCAGGAGCCGATCGAGTCGTTGCCGGAGGATGTGCCCACCGATGTACGGTTGCGGTTTGCGGGTGAACGTCCGGTGCTGGTCGACTTTGTCGACGGGCGGTTATGGCTAACCCTGAAGCTGGCCTTGTTGACCCAGCCGGGCCGAATCGAACTTTCGGATTTCGTGATCCGCACCAGCTACGTGCCGGCGGTATCCGGCTTGCAAGCCGGCTTGGTCAGGGAAGGAGTCATCAGTGTCGACGGGGATCGGCTCGGGATCCGCGAGCGGTTGCCGCTGCGGGCCATCTTCGCCAAAGTTTTTGGGGCCCATCCCTATATCCCGCTGGTGGCGTCATCACTTCGTGAAGATCGCCGAGCTGAGGGCTTGGCGATTTCGCAGATCGTCCTCGAAGACGGTTGGTTGGGGCTGGCCATCAGCGAGCAGAGTTCACCTCACGTGGCGCTGTTGGAAAGTCAACAGTTCCATCGCTGAGCCCCGTCGAGCGACGGACGGCGGCGAAGCTCGCTTCCCTCTCGGAACACCGTCGCCTTATGTTTTCAGCGGCTTACTTAGGGAGACGCCGGCAGTTCGGCCGCGACCATCTGTAAGTAATGCTCCCAGTCCCAAGCATCGATATCATGCTTGCCGGCCCGCAGGTGATAGCTGACCCGTCCGATGGTCGCTGCTCCTGGTTCGGGCAGGTCGTGGAAGCCGAGTGCAGGGAAGCCGAGCCGCTGATAGACGGGCTGCGCGCCGTGAATCGCCAGGAATTCGCCGCGAGGGTCGGCCCACAGATCTTCGCTGGCGCTGGCGACGTATAGGGGACGCGGGGCCATCAAGGCCAGCAGTTGGTGCTGATCGATCGGTAATCGGGATTCATGGAGGCTATACTGGCGGAAATTCGGGCAGAACCAGTGTGGGAAGCTGTCGTTGATGCGGCCGACAGTCTCGCCGAAGATGCGTTTGCTCAAGGCAGCCCCGCCACAACCGGAATCGTTGGAAATCACCGCCGCAAAACGCTGGTCGGTCGCGCCGGCCCAGAGGGCGGCTTTGCCCAGCCGCGAGTGCCCCAACACCGCCACCCGGCGCGAGTCGACCTGCGGCACGCTGGTCGCCAGGCAGTCGTATAATCGCGACAGCCCCCAGGCCCAAGCCGCGATGCTCCCCCATCGTTCGGGATGTTCGGCCGAAGCCCGATGTTCGGGAAACAAGGCATGCACCCCATTCTGGAAGCCGTCGTCAAAATCGGGGTCGATATCTCCATAGTAGGCTGTCGCTACGGCACACCCTGCTTCGATGGCCATGGCTATCGGCCACCGCGATGCGGCTTGACCACGATGCTCTGGCTTGGCGCGGTGATCGTCGATCCCTTTGGCCTTGTCGTTCCGCATCCAGTTTTGGGTGACGGGGATCTCGGGGTCAGCGGCTACCGTATGGTTGCCGGTGAAATTCAAGCTTAGGAAGCAGGGGACCGGTCGCTCCGCGGAGGCGGGGGAGAAAACTACCAGGTCGATCGGCAGCGAACCGTGTTCCGTCTTGAGCATTACCCGAAACTGCTGCCGCAGCGCCCGACCCTTCAGGGTCGGCCCCGCTTCCTGCTTTTCCGTAACGAGTTGGAAGGGACGGCTGGGGTAGCTGCCGTAGACATGCGTGGTGAAGGATTCTAGGAGCGACTGACGGCGACCCGCCCAGTACTGCTGGAACGCTTCACCACCCACCGGGGCGTGGGGCTCCAGCAAGTCCGGAAGGGTGTAGGCCGGCACCTCGGCTTCCTCGGTGATCGCTCGAAATTCTTCCGCCATGTTTTCGGTTATGATGAAGGTAGTACACACCAACCAGGAGCCTAGCCATCGCCCAGCGTTAGGAAAGTACTGTCGAAGCCGAATCAGATTCATCGAAGCGGGGGTCCTATGCAAAGTATCTATGATGTATCCGTCAAGACTATCGACGGTCGCGAAATCTCGATGAATACCTACCGCGGGCAGGTTTTGCTCATCGTCAACGTGGCCAGTCGCTGCAGCTTCACCGTCCAGTATAAGGAATTGGAGGCCTTGTATCGCCGTTACCACGACCAAGGCTTCGAAATCCTCGGCTTTCCCTGCAACCAGTTTTTGTATCAGGAACCTGGCTCGGAATCGGATATCAAGGAATTTTGTTCGCGAACCTACGATGTCAGTTTTCCGATGTTCTCCAAAATCGACGTCAATGGGCCGAATACCCATCCGTTGTATCAGATCCTGAAAGCAAGCCAGGGGGGATGGTTGGGGGTCCGGCGAATCGGCTGGAATTTTATTAAATTTCTGGTGGATCGCCGGGGGGAGGTCGCGGAGCGATTTTCATCGTTTGCAACACCGGAACAGATCGAACCCAAACTGCGGGCGGTCCTCGCTCAACCGCGAGGGTAACCGGGGCCTCTTGAGCGGGACTGATAGCGAATTCGTCAGGAAGAGGGTATCCTAGGGGCGGAGTCGGGTCGGCTGGAACATCTGGCAGCGCGTCCGGCTTCCTGCCGTGGGCAGCCCGCCCCAACCGCACCCCTTTCGTACATGTGCCTGATGAGGTCATTTTGATGTCGAGTGTTCGTGGATCCTGGTCGCTGTGGAATCGTCTGCGTGTGCTATCGGCTACGCTTGGCTGTTGCTTGTGCCTGATGGTTGGCTCGTGGGTCGTGGGTCAAGAGAGTCCCAAGTCCTCCAACGATTGGTTGCACTGGCGAGGTCCGACTTTGGATGGTTGGTCGCATGAAAGCAGCTTGCCGGAAAGCTGGTCGATCGACGGTGAGAACCTCTTGTGGCGCAAGGAAGAATACGCTTCGCGATCATCGCCGGTCGTCATGAATGGCCGGGTGTACGTGGTTTGCCGAGCCTTCCCGGAAACCACTCAAGAACAGGAGAAGACTGTTTGTTTGAATGCAGAGACCGGAGAATTGCTCTGGGAAAGTCCTCACAACGTCTATCTATCCGATGCCCCGGCCGAACGCGTCGGCTGGTCGAGCGTGGTTGGCGATCCAGATACCGATCGCGTTTACGTTTTAGGGTTGGGATGCGTCTTCGAGTGCCTGGATGGTAAAACCGGTAAGGTGATCTGGAGCCATTCGATGAGCGAAGAGTACGGGATGTTGAGCACTTATGGAGGGCGGACCAACTTCCCGGTCGTGTTCGAGGATTTGGTGATCATCAGCGGCGTGATGACGGGTTGGGGGGAAACGGCGGTTCCCGCCCATCGCTTTGTGGCCTTTGACAAGAATACTGGGGTTGCCGCCTGGATGATCAGTACCAAAGTCCGTCCTGAAGATACGACCTACAGCACTCCCGTGTTCGCCTCGTTAAATGGGCAGCCGGCGATGGTGGTCGGGGCGGCCGACGGCGCGCTGTATGCCTTTCAACCGCGGACCGGCAAGACGATTTGGAAGTATCAAGCCTCGACCCGCGGGATCAATACGACGCCGGTAGTAGATGCCGACGGGATCGTTTACTGCGGGCATGGGGAACGCAATTCGTCGGATACCAATATTCTCGGGGCGATTTTTGCGCTCGATGGAAACACCGAGGGGGATATCGCCGAAGACAAGCTGCTGTGGAAGGTCCCCAAACGGACGGTGGGACGGTCCTCGCCTTTGAAGGTCGGCGATCGGCTGTATGCCATCGAAGACGGGGCGTTGATGTTGGTACTCGACGCCAAGACCGGGAAGGTCGTCGGCGAGAAGAAACTCGGTCGGATCATGTTCGGAAGTCCGGTCTACGGCGATGGCAAGATCTATGTGGCGGAAAACACTGGACGGATATGGATCCTGAAGCCAAACGGCGATGAGGTCGAGGTGGTCAGTTCGGTCAAGATGAACGATGGCGGGGAAGTTTTTGGTTCGCCCGCGATTTCCGACGGCCGCATCATTATTCCGACGAATGCCGCTTTGTACTGCATCGGTCTCAAGGATCGGCCGGCGGCGGCGGCGGCCAGGAAATATCAACCGCCTGTCGAGTCTTCGGTGCAGGAAGACCAGCAGGTCGCCCACATCCAGCTGGCGCCGGTGGAGTTGATGCTGAAGCCCGGTCAGCGCGCTCGTTTCCAGGTGCGGGCTTACAATAAGAAGGGGCAGTACTTGAAGTTGATCGAAGACGCGAGCTTCAGTATGGACCATGGGGGGACGATGTCCGAGGATGAGATTTTCACTGCTCCCACCGACCCGCTATCGGTCTCGACGTTGATTACCGCCAAGTATGGCGAGTTGACCTCGACGGCCCGGGTTCGTGTGATCCCACCTTTGCCGTGGCAGTTCGATTTCAACGACAAGGCAGTACCGCCGACCTGGATCGGGGCTTCCTACCGCCATCAGCCGATCGATGTGGACGGCGAGTCGATGCTGGTGAAGATCAGCACCATTCCCAAGGGGACGCGGAGCCAATCCTGGATGGGGTTGACGGACCTGCAGAACTACACGGTGCAGGCCGACTTCTATGCGACCGACAAGAAGGGGGCGGAGACGACGGATCGGCTGCCCGACTTTGGGCTGATCGCTCAGCGTTACACGCTTGACCTGCAGGGGTCCCAACGTTTACAGATTCGTTCGTGGACGCCACGGTTGGAATTGCGTTTTGCCAAGACCGTCGACTTCTCGTGGGTGGCGAAGGAATGGTACACCATGAAATTTCAGTCGGAAAATGTGGACGGTGGGGTCACCTTGCGCGGCAAGGTGTGGAAACGCGGTGATGTGGAACCAGAAGGGTGGCAAATCGAGGCCACCGACACGACACCAAACACCCAGGGCAGTCCCGGTTTGTTCGGTAATTCGACGGACGCTCAATTTTATATCGACAACGTCTCGGTGAAACCCAACTGAGATTGAGCGATGGCGGGCTTCATGCTGCGGCCACTCGCCCACTGCTTTGCGATTTCATAATCAACTCGCTTCTATCGGAAAACTCACCATGATTCTAAGAAAGCTACGCCAACTGTCCCTTCGCCGCGCACTGTGGGCCCTCTCGCTCGCCCATGCTGCCAGCGTCTCAGCTACCGCCTGGGCCTATGATCCGGTGGAGGTGGTGCGCGAAAAGATGGCGACGATGAAGGTTGGGCCCAAGGATTGGCCGCAATGGGGCGGGACGCACGACCGCAATAACACGCCGCCGGACGCCAAGGTTCCCACCAGCTGGAATGTGGAAGACGGTACCAATGTGCTGTGGTCGGCTGCCCTGGGGTCGGAAAGCTACGGCAATCCGGTCGTGGCCAATGGCAAGGTGTACGTGGGTACCAACAACGGTTCCGGTTACCTGACCCGTTACCCGACCAGCGTCGACCTGGGGGTGCTGGTCTGCTTCGATGAAAAGGACGGTAAATTCCTGTGGCAGCACAGCAGCGAGAAGCTGCCGACTGGACGCGTTCATGATTGGCCCGATCAAGGCATTTGCTGCGCGCCGATGATCGATGGCGACCGCGGTTGGTTCGTGACTAGCCGTGGGGAAGTGGTCTGCTTCGATACGGAAGGTTTCCGCGACAAGGAGAATGATGGGCCTTTCAAGGAAGAGGCTTTCGAGAACGAAGAAGAAGCTGACGTCGTCTGGAAACTCGACATGATGAAGCAACTGGGGGTCTCCCAGCACAACATGTGTTCGTGTTCGGTGACGTGCGCTGGCAATTATCTCTTCGTCAACACCAGCAACGGGGTCGATGAAAGCCATATCGCGATTCCCGAGGAGGGGGCTCCAAGCTTCCTTTGTATCGACAAGAACACCGGCGCCGTGGTCTGGACCGACGATTCCCCGGGAGAGAACATCCTGCATGGACAGTGGTCGTCGCCCGCCTACGGAGTGTTCGACGGGCAAGCCCAGGTGCTTTTCGGCGGTGGCGATGGCTGGTTGTACAGTTTTGATCCGGCTGGTGAGGGAGGCAAAGCCAAGCTTCTGTGGAAGTTCGATTGCAACCCGAAAGATTCACTCTACGCGTTGAACCGGGCGACGCGCAACCATCTTATCGGGACGCCGGTCGTTTACGACGGCTACGTCTATATCGGTGTTGGTGAAGACCCGGAGCACGGCGAAGGGGGTGGGCACCTGTGGTGCATTGATCCCAAGAAACGGGGGGATGTCAGCCCAACCCTGGTTTACAACAGTGCCAACCCGGAGAAACCGATCGCCCACAAACGGTTGCAGGCACTGGTAGCCAAGGACGGAGACTTCGAACGCGACAATCCGAATTCGGCGGCGGTTTGGCATTATGTCGGCAACAATCCCAAAGACTTCGAACAAACGATGCATCGCACCTGCGGGACGGCTGCCATCGCCAAGGATTTGTTATTTATCGCTGACTTCAGCGGTGTCGTGCACTGTCTGGATGTGAAGACCGGTAAGGCCCATTGGACATACGATATGTTGGCGGCTTCCTGGGCGTCACCGCTGATCGCAGGTGACCATGTTTATTTCAGCGATGAGGACGGCGACATTTCAATCTTCAAGCTCTCTTCCGAGCATGAGATGGTCGGCGAGATCAACATGGGCTCAGCCGTATTTACCACCCCGATCGCGGCCAACGATACGCTGTTCATCGCGAATCGCAACCGGATTTTTGCTATCAAGGAAGGTGCCAAAGGGGAACCGGTCAAGTAGTTCGGCCGCCGGAGGTCAGGCGGGCCTCGCTGCAGCGAGGCCCGTTCCGAGATAGGTGGAGCTGGGTGGCGATGAGGTCGTTAGAGCGTCACCTCTTCGCTGGCCAATTCGTCTCGCTGCCGCAAATAGTTGAGATCGATGTCATCCCCGGGTTTGAGGATCTCCAGTCGAGGCGACGCGGCTTCGTCGCCGTGGATGCAGGCCATCACGTAGGACTTGCCGATAACCCCCAGGCGTCCGCAAGGCACCTGCACCACCAAGGCGGTCCCTTCGTCGACGCCAAAACCGATCAGGTGGGGTTGGTTTCGGACTGCCCCCATCAATCGCTGCGGACGGTTGCGATGAAAGAAATGCTGATCGACTACCGAATCCTTCAGCAGGTCCAGCCCCCGGTTTAATTTGGCTTGCTTGCTGCCTTCCTCGATCATCACCCGGGTCATGATCGAGGCACCCGCCGAGGTTCCCCCGATGACTCCACCCCGATCAAGCAACGCTTGGAGTTGCCTCTCGACCGGCGTTTCTGCATAGAGTTGAGCGAGCCAACCCTGCTCACCGCCGCTCAGCCAGACCGCTGAGGCCTGTTGGATGGGGAGCGAGAACTTAGGGTCGAAAGCCTCCTCGCGCGAACTCGCTTGAAGGACCTGGATGGAACGGAAGGGCCATGCCTTCCATTCGGCTTTCAAGCGATCGATATCGCGACGAGTCGCGGCATAGGCGGGGACGATCACCAACTGGCCGCCACGCTCGCCAGCCAGCTTCCAAAACTTTCGGTGCACATCCGGTGGTAGTTCGCCGCCACCCGCGATGAAGAGGGTGCCGCCGCGAAAGCGGTCGAGAAATTCCGGCTCCGCATCGCCCCAGTCTCCCCTCCACGGGTTGGCGACAAAACCCAAGATACCGACGGTGAAAAGTCCAACACAACCGACGCTAGAACGGGAGAGGCACCGCGACCATCCGGCCCCTTCGCTCAAAAAGCTCAGCCTTGCAAAGCCCAACATGATCCTTGGAGACCTCGGCAAGATCGATAAGTGATGGAAGAGAAAAGGTGAGGAAGCCGACGGGAGAGAAGTCGCCGGGGCTTATTCAAGCATACGTTGCAAAAGCCAGTGTGGTTTTCGCCGCCAGCCAGGATTCCGACGAATTCAAGGGAGAGCTGCGGCAAGACCAGGTCCATCGTCGTCCTGGGCAGCACCCATCGCCGAGATGCCCACCGAGGGTGATCGGGAAGTTGGGTAATGGAGGCTGGAACAACCTCCACCCACGAAGGGACGTTTGTCGTGCAAGGGGCAGATGGCAGCCATTCGCAGCAGACTTGTGGGCATGCGTCCGGAAACGCGGCCTGGCGGA
Organism: Pirellulaceae bacterium; assembly: GCA_044371435.1. GTDB lineage: Bacteria > Planctomycetota > Planctomycetia > Pirellulales > Pirellulaceae > JAIYDQ01. The sequence continues at coordinate 9,844 of JBILTQ010000064.1, forward strand.
CGGCGTTGAGTTGCAGAGGCAGGGGGATTCGCTAGCTTGCGACATCGCCGAAAAAGTCAAGGAAAAAGGCTGGGAGTGACCGATCATGTTGGCTGGGGTAAATCTTCCCGGTCGCCGCGTTCGAAGCGGTCGGATGAGTCCCAGGCCGCCAGGAAAATTTTTGGCAGGCTTGGGTACAGTCATGTTCCGAATGCGGTTATGCTGGGCGCAGCGATAATCGCTCTTTGATGGTCGCCAAAAATTCATGGCAGAAGAGATCGTATAGTTCGATGCATTCGACGACCTACCCGCAGGAACAGCGTACGCAAACCATCGGTGCTGATGGTCGGCTCGGTGATAATCGGGAACTGATTGACCGGTACGATCGGTTGATCCAGGATCAGCGACTTCAATGGACGACCTATCATCGCTTGGAGCGTGTTTTGGGGAGCGGTGGGCAAGGGATTGTATTCCTTTCATACCGTCGCGGATCCGACAATTTTGCTTTGCCGGTGGCGATGAAGTTTTTCTCGCCGGAACGTTTCAGCAGTCAGGCTGCGTACGAGCATGCAATGGCGAGGATCGGTGCGGTGGCGTCGCGCGTTGGTCGAATCCAGCACGATGGGGTGCTCGACGTGCAGGATTTCGTCGATCGTAACCGGATTCGGATCATGGTCATGGAATGGGTAGACGGTTTTGACCTGCGCGAGCTTAGCGATCTTAAAAAGTTAGCCGGTATCCGTGGACGCGTGAGCCAGAAACGCTGGGATTACATCAATAGTGTGATTGTCACTTCCGGACCGGTTCAGTGCCGATTCAAGGCGGGGGTGGCGGTAGCCATTGTTCGCGATTGCCTGGCTGCGCTGGCCGCCATGCATCGCGAGCGAATTGTGCACGGTGATATCAAGCCTTCGAATATCATGCTCAAGCGGACGGGGCACGCCAAATTGATCGATATCGGTTCGGCTATCGAGTTGGACAATCCGCCGCCGGTCCGCTCGTGCACTCCCTCGTATGCGGCTCCCGAGGTCCTCGAGAATGCGCCGACTTCGCCGCGGAGCGACTTGGCATCGCTGGGGTATGTCCTGATCGAGCTCCTGTCCGGACGCCCTTGCTTCACAGAGAACGATTCGCTCAAGAGCCTGCTCGAAGCCAAAAGGACCCTGGCTCAGCGGTTGCCGGAGCTGCTGCCGGATGAGGTTACGCGGAACGATCTTTTGATGAACTTCTGCCGGGGGCTGGTGGCTCCCGACCCTAATCGTCGCTTCCCCAGCGCCGAGGCGGCGGAATTGCTGGAGGATGGCGCGGCGCGCTTCCATCGGCAGCTGGTTCTGAGCAATCTGGCCAGCGAGTATGACAACGAGATTCGCGTGTGGCTGGAAGAGCTTAAGCAGCTCGACGCGTCGTAGCAGCGCGTTTGTCGAGGCCGCTACTTCTTCCGGGCCAGGTGATCCGTTAGCATCTAGACGTCGCGACAGATGGTTCGCGTTTTTTTTCAGCTCGAATGAGGATCCCTCGGATGTCTGCATTGTTGAAACTGGGTGGTTGGCTGGCCTGCGGTATGGCCGTGCTCGTGTTGCCGAAAATAGGGTTGGCTGAGGAGCCCGGTTGGACCACGCTCTTCGATGGCAAAAGCCTCGCTGGTTGGGAGAAGGTCGGCAAGGAGGACAGTCTCTGGGAGGTCAAAGAAGGGGAGATTCGGGGGTCGGGGACGCAGTCGATGTTGGTTTATACCCCCAAGAGTTACAGAAATTTTCGCTACCGAGCGGAATTGAAGATCAACGATCTCGGCAACTCGGGGGTCTACTTCCGGGCGAAACGCCAGCCAACCTTCAGCGATGGCTATGAGGCCCAGGTTGATAGCACCCACAAGGATCCGATTCGAACCGGTTCCCTCTACGGTATGTGCCACGTCTATGAGCGTCATGTGGAACCCGATACCTGGTTCCAGTATGAAATCGAGGTCCAGGATGATGTGTGGCGGAAGCGACCAGTGACGCGCATCAAAATTACACTCAACGGCAAACAACTCTATGAGTTCCTCGACTTCGACCAGACTTTCCGCGAAGGGCACTTCGCTTTCCAGCAGCATGATCCGGGGAGTCGGGTGAGCATTCGCAAGGTAGAGGTCATGGAATTACCGGAAATCGCTGCCAAGTAGCCATTCGACGGCGATGCTTTTCCGCTGAACTCAAGCTCAAGCGGCCAGAAGCCTGGAGGCTTTTGGCCGTTTGCGACCGGGAGCTTTCGTTATTGGTATTCTTTTTGCTTACAGGAGAGACGTCGGGTCAGTCGCCTGTCATACCTGCTGCCAATAGCTGTGGAACTTGAGTGGCGACTGGTCCGAAAGCACCTGATCCTTTGGCAGGAAATTTCCCGGAAAGGGGGCCGTTATTCTGCCGGATGGCGGTTGGCAGCGGCCACGCCACGCGGTAGACGGAGGCGTTTCTTGTGGGAGGGAGTGACATTGAGTATCGGTGGAGCGGGTTCCTAGGTGACTATCCGATGAAGTGCGATGGTCCGATCCGCAACACATTTTCTTTCATGGTCTTAGGAGGTTTACTATGGCAGGTACGATTACCCCTTCTTCCCCATCCGTTCAGCGAAGTCTAGCGACCTCGGCGTCGTCAGATCCATTCTCGTTGTTGCGTAGAGAAATTGACGACCTTTTCGGAAATTTCTGGGGCAATCAACGAACGCAACTGACGACCAACTTCTCGCCAGCCTTGGATGTTTCCGAATCTGACAATGCGTACTTCGTCAAGTTGGATGCTCCGGGATTCGAGTCCAAGGATCTGAAGGTGCAGGTGCAAGGTAACACGATTACCCTGAGTGGCGAACATAAAGAAGAGAAGGAATCGAAGGATAAAACGTACCATCGCATCGAACGCCGCAGTGGCAGTTTTTCGCGAACGGTAACCTTGCCGGCTAGCGTCAACGAAGATGAAGTCGCGGCCGAATACACGAACGGTGTTTTGGCGGTGACTTTGCCCAAATCCGAGAAAGCCAAATTGAAGAGTGTAAGCATCAAGAGTTAAAGGCTGTCTTGGGTTGGGACGTTACCGAGACTCCGGCGGAGATCGCCTCTGCGGCCTCCGTCGGAGTTGGTAGCGATCTGTCGTTCTCCATGTTGAGAGCCCGCTCGGAGCGGCGATCGGTGGATGGCTGGTGTTTGGGTTGTGGCTGAGTTATGACGCCGGTTCGTTGCCAGAGGCGTTCGGGTATAGAGACGCTCCAGTATTTCGCGGGAGGCCCAGGCAGCCGTGAGGGCTGATGGGCAGCTTGCCTTAGTCTTCAGGGAGTCGTGGCTGTTGCAGGTAGCTGGCCTGCGGTTTCGGCCAGTTCATAACAGGCCATCTGGCTGGCATTGCGGACCAGCAGCAGGTTGTCGATGAGCACCGGATGGTTCCAGGTCTTGCCGTCCAGGGCTTGGATCTTCCCCAGTTCTTGGTGTTGGGTGGGGTCGGCGGCCAGCAGGATTAGTTCACCGAATTCGCCGAGAACAATCAGGCGTTTGGCTCGGCTGGCCAGCAAGACTTGGCCGTGACCATACCTACCCTTCTTCCATGTCGCTTCTCCCGTCTCCAAGGCGACGCAGGTAAAGATATTGTTGTCGAAACCGTAGAGGTAACCGTCCAGGAGGACGCAGTCGTTGAAGTAGGACTTAAGCCGCCGCGACCACCAACGGGTATCGATTTGCCACTGCTGTTGAGAGCGTTGAATATCGAGCAACTTGGCCCCTTCAAGGTAGGAGTGAAGCAGGAGGCGATGACCTTCGATGATCAGCGGTTGGAGCATACGGGCTGCGTGCGGGAGTTCCCAAACGTGTTCCCAGAGAAGCTGGCCATCGTTGATGTCGAAGGCTTGCAGTCCGTAGTTGGTGGTGGCGAGAATTTGGGGAACACCATCGAATTCTGCCGCCTGGCACGAAGCATAGCCATGGTTTCCGCGACCGGCAGTCCAACGCAGGGACCCCGAGGCTGCGTCGTAGGCCGCGATTGCATGGTTGTCGGGGCCGCAGGCGATGACCGATACCGTCCCGTAGCTGACCAAAGGCGAGGAGGCGAAGCCCCAGATCGGCGTCGAGGCTCCGGTATCCGTTCGAAGGTCGTTCTTCCAGAGGAGTTGCCCGGAGGAGGCTTGGAGGCAGACCAGCGAACCCTGGCTCGACAGCGCGTACAGACGATCGTCCGCCAAGGTCGGCGTTGCCCGGGGCCCCGGGCCAGCAGCCGCTTCCTCAAAGCGTTCCTGGAGCGGGTAATTCCATGCTTCATGGCCATCGGTCAGTTGGTAGGCGACGATTACTTCCCGTTCGCCACGTTGTTCCTGGGTGAAAGCATAATCGCCGACGACGGCGAACGAGGACCAGCCAGGTCCGATAAGTTTCTTCCAACGGAGTTTGGGGGGATGCTCCGACCAATCGGCTAAGGTGGTCGGGCCGAGCGCCCGATTATCGCGGCGCGGACCGCGAAATTCCGGCCAGTCATGGGGCGTGGGACTCAGGCTCAAGTTCGCGGCATCGCGAGGGAAATCCGGACGTTGTCGGTTGGCTGCAAGGAAGCGATCTTCATCGCGTGGTCGCCATCGGAAAGTCGCCGACGACTCCATCGCCCCGGTAACCCCCTGGAAACGCAAGGCATCGGTCAGCAGGCACCCCCCTAGGATCGTGAACAGTAGCCCGCTCGTGCGGACCCGCGGCGAGCTTCGGCTGAATGCAGCAGCGACCAACCACCAACCAACGAGGATCCACGGCAAGACAAAAATTACGAAGGGGACACCGGCCGTCATCTTGTCGGCCAGCAGGTTTGCCCCGAGGCAGCCGGCTACCATCACCAACCCAATCAAGAGCCGCTCCCAGAGGGTGGCTTGGCTGGCCAGCAACCACCAGCCGAGCATTGCGAATGAGGCCAGCACCGAGGCCAGGAGAATGGTGAGGAAGGTGGCTGGGCCGCCAATCGGTTTCCCGATGGCAATCGCCAGCCAATAGCTTGCCATGATCAGGCTGGCGGGCCAAATCCTAAGCGGTCTCCAGTCCCGCCCTATCGAGCCGGTGGGGAACGAATCGGTCATCATGATTGTGAGCCTTTGACTAAAGATCGGGAGGTGCTTTGGGCGGGGGCCCGTACGTTGACAGGAGGGAATTCATCGCTACACTGAAGGGTTTCCCTCCGCCCGGTAATCATGGCCTCCGCTGGCCATTCCTTGCCGGGCGTTGTTTGTTTCTAAACGCTCGTCCCATTGAGTTTGTTTTGTGACTGAAGCTACTGAAGCGATCGCTAAAGCGGATACCTTGATCGAAGCCATGGGGTGGATCCGGCGTTTTCGCGGAAAGACCACCGTCATCAAGCTGGGGGGATCCCTCATCGATGACGCTACCGCCATGCATCATATCCTTCTGGATATCATCTTCATGGAATCGGTTGGGATGCGGCCGGTCATTGTACATGGTGGTGGACCATCCATTAATAAGGCGATGGAAGCGGCCAGGATTGAGCCGGTGTGGATCAAAGGACGCCGCGTCACCGATGAAAAGACCCTGGCCATCGTGGAAAAGGTCTTGGCTGGTGAGTTGAACGAGCACCTGACGGCCGAGATCGAGAGACTCGGAGGGCGGGCGATGAATTTGAGTATCAACACTACCCAGGTTTTGTTCGGCGAGAAATTGTTGCTGGAGGAACCGGGCAGCGAGCCTGTCGATCTCGGATTTGTCGGCCAGGTCACCCGAGTCGATCGGCAGACCATCGAGTCCCTGACCTATACCGAGCAAATCCCGGTGATCCCATCGATGGCCATCGATGATCGAGGACAACGCTACAACGTCAACGCGGACACGGCGGCGATGGCGGTGGCTGAAGCTTTGGGGGCTGAGAAATTGATCTTCGTGAGCGATGTTAACGGGGTGCGTCGCGACAAGGACGACCCGAACAGTGTCATCCATTCGCTCACCGCCGACGAGGCTCGCGATTTGATCGCGCAAGGAGTCATCGCCGGCGGGATGATTCCGAAAGTCGAAGCTTGCCTGGCCACTTTGCAGCGGGGGGTAGGCAAGGTCCACATCATCGATGGCCGCTTGCGACACTCGTTGTTGCTTGAAATTTACACTACCGCCGGCGTTGGTACGGAAATCATCCAGCAGCGTCAGTTGGTCCGCTAACGAATTCATCCGATTTTGCAATGAGACATTTTCGAAGCCTGTTTGATATCAATGCGGCTGAATTTGCCGCGATTGAGGATCTTTCCCATCGTTTGAAGCGACGTTGGACGACTGGACGCCGCGACAGTTTTCTAGCCAATCAGACCTTGGCTTTGCTCTTTGAGAAGCCCAGTTTGCGGACGCGGGTGAGCTTCGAAGCTGGGATCACTCAGTTGGGTGGCACACCTCTCTATCTTTCGCAGGATGTCGGTTGGCAGCAACGCGAGGCTACCAGTGATTTCATTCAGGTCCTGGCGGAGTACTGTGACTTTGTCGTCTGTCGGGCTTTCTCCCATCGCACGGTCGAGGAATTGGCTGAGTATGATTGCGTTCCGGTCATCAATGGTCTGACCGACATGTCTCATCCTTGCCAGGCCATGGCGGATATCATGACGATGCGTGAGTTGGCAGGTGAGCTTCGTCAACGGACGGTTGCATTCGTCGGAGATGGAAACAATGTCGCCCGATCACTGCTTCATGCCTGTGGGATGGTCGGGATGAGGTTCCGTTTGTTAGGTCCGGAAAAGTACTGGATCGAGTCGGCTTGGATCGATCAGGTGATCGAGGATTGCGGTCCCCTCGATATCGTGCAGACGACGGAGGTGGCGAAGGCTCTCGCGGAGGCCGACTTCGTCTATACCGATGTCTGGACCAGTATGGGGCAGGAGGCTGAGGCCGAGCAACGCGAGCGGGATTTTTGTGACTTCCAGGTCAATGCCGCCCTGATGCAGCAGGCGCCGACACGCTGCCGGGTGTTGCATTGCCTGCCGGCCCGCCGCGGCCAAGAGATTACCGACGACGTGATCGATTCGGCTCAGAGCGCGGTCATCCAACAGGCCGGTAATCGGATGCACCTGCAAAAAGGGTTGCTGTTGTGGTTGGCGGTCCAAAACGGAAAGGTCGCCGAAGATCAGCTGCGCGTCCTCACCCATGAGTAAACGGGGCTGACTCGAGCAGCAGGCATCAGAAATCGACCTGGAATTGCGACCGGTAGAGCATCCCCTGATCGCCGACGAAGATATCGCTGCCCGTATTTTGGAGCGGACTCCCATCGAGGTACGTGGCATCGAAGGAGAGTTTCATCAGTGGGTGAGTCAAGGGGTAGAAGTTGCTACCCACACTGTATTCGTTGGCGGTAGCGGTAAAATCGTGGACCTGCGAATAGCGGGCATTGACGTCGAGTTTTTGCGGGATCAAAAACTTCCCACCCTCGACATAGAAGCCTTTTTGAAAGTCATCGCGACGGTCGGCGGGGGTCGTGAAGTGCAGATCGCTTAGCCAGCGGAAGAAGAGTTCGCTGTTCCAACTCCAGCCCCAGCCTTTCCAGGCTGCATCCAACCCATAAAAAAACAGATCGAATTTAGCGACTTTCAGTCCGGGAGCGATGGCGTTGGGGGCGGTCAGTCTGGTTCCGTCAGCCAAACGGATGAAGTCGGTTTCGCGCGTAATCATATTTTCACTCTGACTATCCAGGGCCGAGTAGACCAAGGAGTGTCCCAGTCGCCATTTCGATCCCGCGGTCTGCTCGTAGTCGCTGAGTTGCAGCCCGAAGTCACCCTGCGGGTCCCAGGCCATCGATAGGGCATAGACGAAATTCGTATCCTGCTCGTCCGGCAGAAAGTTGGCGGTCCGATATCCGTTACCGATCATGGCATCGCAGTGAACTTTCGTCCCGAGCCTTCCGGTCCAGGCCAAGCCATTGGTGCGGTCAGGACGAAAAAAATCGCAAGCCATCGGACGATCGACCAGTCGGGTGTAGCGGGCCGAAAGGATCCATTGGCGACTACCAGGCACTTTGCGTTTGCCCAGCAGCAGACGCTGCTGATCGTGGATTTCCCAACCGAACCAATAATCAAAGAAGTCGAGAAATTCGCCCCCATCGGAGTCGCCATCGATATTCACGAAATACGTCAGGCGCCGGTCCCAAGCATAGCCCGAGAGGATCAAGCGACTGCGTTCGATATCCCAGAGGTTGCGATTGCTTAACGGGGTTACGTTGCCAGCTCGATCCTGCCAGAGTTCAGCGTCTTGAATCATCGCATGGTGACGGATTTGCCCCCAGCCGCTGATCTTCAGTTCAAAAGGATCGGTTTGAGGATTGGCAGGCCGCAGCACAAAACCTTGGTCGTAATCGATGAAAAAACGGCTGGCCGTGGGTGAGGACGAGGTGGCGGTCGGGCTCGTTGAAAGTTCGTAGGGGGCGGCCTGCAAGGTACGCATGGCCGATGCATCTGGCTGAGTCATTTCGACGCTGCCTTCGACCGGAACGGAATGCACGAAGTGATCGAGGCCTGTTTCGCCGAGCTCTGCCTGGATCAGCGGAGGTTCGGTCTGTTCCGGCGAATCAGTATGGCTAGCATTTTGCGCCTGGCTGCTAGCGCACAGCCCGACGTACATCCAGCAGCTAAGCCAAAGCCGCGGCAGACCGCTGAGTCTGTCCGGCCGCACGCACGGCGGTTGCTTGGTGATT
>JBILTQ010000065.1:0-18402 GCA_044371435.1 Pirellulaceae bacterium
CACCTCGGCCGCTAGGATGGTGCCGATGCGAGCCGCTTCGAAGCGGCTCTTTTCGCGGTAGGGGCCGTGCGCATTGAGCAGGTCATAGTGGTTGATGTTCCCCGCCGCCCCGAGACTGAAAACCGTGAGCATTCCAGGATCGCGCGCTTCCGCCAGGTGTTTGGCGAGGAAGTACGGGAAATCGGCCGACGGAGCAGCCCCGCCGATCGTATCCAGATGCAAGGAATAATTGACCAAGGTTGCCAGCGGTTGCGACTGGCCAGCGGCAAAGGAAACGACCGCAACCTGGGGATCGATGGGACCATCCGGCGCAACAATCTGTTGAACGAGTTCGGGTTGTTCCTTGCCGGGGTTCGTTTGAATGGTACCGTCCCGCATGCGAAAACGCCGATTGAAACTTAAGCCGTCTGCCTGCCCCATGCCAGCATCGACGTTTGCCACTTGCGCGCTCGCCAGGGCGAGCTGGACTGCGGCCGCGATCCGTTCCGGGAGTTGTCGAACGTAATCATCCGTCTTTTGCCGAGCTGCGGCGTCGGCCCGCGTCACGTAACGCGGACGCAGCTGAGGAGCCGTATGGGTATGCGTCGCCGAGATCATGAGGTGCTCAGCCGGAATCGATAGCTGCGACTCGATCAGCGCACGCGCTTGACGCACGATAGCCAGCGGCAAGCTGGTCACGTCGCAGGTAACCAAGGCTACTCGCTCCCCATCGACTTCCAAGGACAGGGCTTTCACCTGGAGTGTATCGTGAGCAGCCTGGGCAAGCCGAATCTCGAAGGGAGGACGCTGGGGAGCCTGCATCGGCGTCCCGACCTCGGGCGTAATATCGATCACACCGCGTCCCACCTTGAGCTCTGCGGCCATCAACCAAGGGCTGAACAGCGCTAGCAGGAGCCAGCAACCCAGGAGCTTCCCTCGCATCATCATTCCTACCATCAAGGTGCTAAACATCCGCCATGGATCTGTCCACTGGCTGCTTGAGCTTAACCGAGAATCGAGGTTTTCGGCAGATATTCGTGGAAGAAAACATCCCAGCAAGGGACAACACCCGAATCGTGTCGTGAACTCCGCTTGCCTGCGGGCGAGAGATTTCCAGCCACTCACGGATGCCGAGGCGATGGGAGTAAGGGAAGAGGGGCTGAACGCCTGGGCCATGAGGCCTTCAAAAGCTGGCCCCCACCAACAGACAGGCTACCGGCGGGCAGCGGCGACCAAAGGATCGCCGCTGCTGCCAGCACCAAAGGTAGCCGTAAGCAGTTGTCTAGCGACCGCTACCGGAAGCCGACGTCACTGCCTCCATGACGCGGTTCAGGTTGAAACTTCCAGGTTTCTGTCGAGGCGGGAATTCACGGAAGCTTTGCAGCCATTGGCCGACATAGGCTGCTGCCGGGGCGACCATGAACATATGCTCGAGATACCAGCGTTGGTAATCCATGCCGATGTCGTGGGCCAGTTCAAAAGGATCCATCCGCAGGTTCGTGAGCATCGGGGCCCGCAATTCCTCGAACGGTTCCTGCCATACGTGCATGCCGTGGGCATTCTGTTTCAGGAACGTCGCTTTCCAATCCTGATAACGGAGAGCAGCCACGCTCCCGTCATCGGTCCAATAAATAAATTCCTTGCGCGGCCAAGCCGCTTCGCCTTTCAAAGCGGGCAGCAGGTTGTAACCATCCAGATGCACCTTGTAGCGGGTGTTCGCGACTTGCCGACCCTTCAACAGGTCCTCCTTGACGGTCGTATCTCCAGCCGCTGCCAGTAGGGTGGTCAGCATATCCTCATGTGCCCCGATGTCATTGATGATGGTCCCAGGCGGGATGACCCCGGGCCAACGGATAACGCAGGGAACTCGATAGCCCCCTTCCCATTGGGTGTTCTTCTCGCCGCGAAACATGGTGGTCCCACCATCCGGCCAGGTGAAGGCTTCCGCGCCGTTGTCGGTGGAATACATGACGATGGTGTTCTTATCCAGCCCCATTTCGGTGAGTTTGGCGAGGATCTCACCGACTTGCCGGTCGTGCTCGACCATCCCATCCGCATAGATTCCCAGACCGGTCTTACCTGCTACGCCGTCCTTGAGGTGGGTGAAAATGTGCATCTTTGTCGAATTCCACCACAGGAAGAACGGCTTGTTCGCCTGCTTGGCACGACTCATGAAGTCGATCGCTTTGGCGTTGACCTCTTCGTCAAAGGTCTCCATCCGCTTCTTCGTCAACGGTCCAGTATCCTGGATACGACCATCGGCGAAGGTATGCAGTACGCCGCGCGGCCCGAAATTTTTGCGGAAGGCAGGATCCTTCGGGTAGTCGGGATGCTCGGGTTCCTCTTCGGCGTTGAGGTGATAAAGGTTGCCGTAGAACTCATCGAAACCATGGGCGGTTGGCAACATCTCATCGCGATCGCCGAGATGGTTTTTCCCGAATTGCCCGGTCATGTACCCGCGAGCCCGGAGCAGGGTCGCAATCGTCGGATCCTCCTTCTTCATCCCCTCGGGGGCGCCAGGCAGCCCGACCTTGGTCAAGCCCGTGCGAATCGGTGATTGACCGGTGATGAACGCGGCGCGACCGGCGGTACAACTTTGCTGGCCATACCAGTCGGTAAAGAGGGCCCCTTCCCTGGCGATACGATCGATGTTCGGGGTTTTGTATCCCATCATCCCATGGTTGTAGGCGCTGACATTGAATTGTCCGATGTCGTCCCCCCAGATGACCAGGATATTGGGGGTCGATGATTGGGCATGCACCCTCATCCCCAACCAGGCAGCCCCCGACAACATCCAGGCCAAGATCCCCAACCAGAACCCAACTCGCCGCAACCTCGCCATGCCTTACCTCTTCAACTCCAGGATATGACTTGTAATAAAAAGGGCCGTTCGCGATCTCATGCAGCGTCTTCATCAAGTTGTCATCGCTACCCGGCCACTGGAGATGATAGCTTCCAGCCGGTATAACTCAAATGCATTAATATTATCGATTCGATAAATAAATATCATGGATATCTCGCTGCGTCACATCAAACATGTCGTCGCTTTGGCCCGCTACCGGAACTTCGGGGAGGCGGCGGAAGCTTTGGGCATCTCCCAGCCGGCGCTGTCCCGTAGCATCCAAACGTTGGAGGAGGGCTTGGGGGTCAAGCTCTTCGATCGCGAGTTGCGTGGGGGAATCGAACCGACGATCTTCGCCCAAGTCATCCTCGACCGAGGCCAGGCGTTGCTGCTGGACAGCCAAGAGCTCGTCCGTGAAATCGAACTCCTTCAAGGGATGGAGGTGGGGCAGTTGTCCGTCAGCAGCGGGCTTTATCCGGCGGAGTTATCGGTATCCCAAGCGGTGGGGCGTTTGGTTCGCCAGCATCCGGGGTTAAGATGCCGACTGCGGATCACCGATTGGCGACAAGCCACGACGGATGTGCTGGAGCGGAAAGTGGATGTCGCGATCGCCGAGATCAGCGAAGCCGAGCAGCATCCACAACTGAAGGTGGCCTTGGCCGGCAATCATCCCTTGGCCTTTTTCTGCCGTCGGCGGCACCCCATCCTTCGACGCAAGCGGATTACGCTCGAAGATGTCGCCGCCTATCCATGGATTTCGACGCGTGCCCCCAAGCGGATTGTCACTTTCCTCCCCAAGTCGCTCCATCGCGCCGGTTGGATTGATCCAGAGAGCGGCGATTTCGTTTCGTCGGTCGTTGTCGATGATCTGATGATGGCCCGGCAAATCATCCGCGAGTCGGACGGGATCGGAGCTGCCCCGCCAGCCTTGCTTGCCCACGATCTCGCCAGGAATGAACTGGTTTGCCTGCCGCTGAAGCTACCTTGGCTGCAGCTTCGCTATGGGTTCATCTACCTGCAGCCACGCAGCCTCTCGCCAGCGGCCCAGGCCTTGATGCAGGAGGTTTTGGCGATCGAGGAGGAACTGGGCCAAGCCTCGGGCTAGCGGATGATCGAATATCGGGTTGCAACGGTTGGATGGGTGATGCGTGGGAAGCTGGTAGGCCGAGGCAAAATGTTCCGCGAATCGTGGAAATTCCGCCTCGACAGCAGGATGGGCATGGGGCATGGTTTCTGGCTCCGGAAAGCATGGGATGATGGCTTCGGCATCGACCTTCCATCCTGGAGCGGCGTGCTCCTCGCCCCGAATGCCCCGGAGGTCGGAGCAGCCCGGCCCAGTTCTCCCGGTCCCCGACGCCCAGGGAATGCATCCCGGCAAGCCGCCACCGGTCGTGCGGGGCTGGTTGGCTGAGCACTGCCAACCTTGCGACTGGCGAGCAACTTTGGTGAACGCCTTTCCCTCGAAAGAAATTCGAAGATGTCCAGCGCGGCCCCTCCCTTGCCTATGTCGACCAGCCAGCGCCAGGACTATTACTTCTACGGGGCCTGGAGCGACTACCTCTTAGCCGGCGGATTCTCTATCGGCTTTTATTTTCTGGTCTCGATGTTCATGAATACCCGAGACTTCACCGTCACCTTCCTCTACCTGTCAGGCGTCCTGGCGTGGGTGGTCAATTGGCCTCACTTTGCCGCCACCAACCTCCGCTTGTATGCCAATCGCGATGCGGTCCGGCAATATCCGCTGACAGCGACCCTCATCCCAGTCGTCATTTTCGGCGGCATGCTCGCCGCGCTCCTTTGGCCGCATACGGTCGCGCCCTATTTCGTCAAGCTGTTCTTGATTTGGTCCCCTTACCATTTCAGCGGTCAAACGGTGGGCGTGACGCTGATCTATGCCCGACGCGCAGGATTCACCTTTAGCTCGGCCGAACGCACGGCCCTCTCCTGTTTCGTGTTCGGTACCTTCCTCTACACCACGGCCCTGGCGGAGTCGCATCTGGGAACGGAAACCTATTACGACATTCAGGTCCCCACTTTCGGGATTCCCAGTTGGGTCCCGCAACTGGTAGCCCCCGTCATGTGGGGCGGGTTCAGTTTCTTCCTGTGGGGGTTTGTGCGGCAATGTTATGCCCAGAAGAAGATCTTCCCGATCATTATTCTCGTTCCGAGTATCGCTCAGTGGTTCTGGTTCATCCAAGGGAGTCGTACCCCGGGTTTCTATGAATTCGTCCCCTTCTTCCACAGCCTTCAGTATCTGCTGGTCGCCTCGTCGATGAGGATGGTCGAACAAGCCGAACGATCGCAGCGGCGGAGCAGCGTGCTGCGTTCGATGGTTGGTTGGACGATGGGTATCCTCCTGCTAGGGATGGGGATGTTCTGGCTTTTCCCCCGCGTCCTCGAACTAACCATGGGCGTGCCGTTGTACCTGGCCCTCGGCGTGTCGGCGGCCGCCGTTCAGATCCATCATTTCTTCGTCGATGGCGTCATCTGGAAACTCAAACGCAAGACAGTGAGTCATCCACTGATGCTGAATGCGCAGCGTGTCTTCCGTTCCCTTCCCTCTTCTTGACCAAGCCATCATGCGCTCCGACGATCGCTTCCCATCTATCCCGATCTTCCCGCTGCCCAGCCCCTCATGGGGGCAACGATGGCTTTGCTTCAGCTGGTTGCTGTTGGCAGGAAGTTGGTTATCGGTCCCGGCTCGGGCTGCCCCGGGGCCACGCTTGGCAGAGGAAAAGCTAGTCTTGCGAACGATCGCCGGCGACCTGGTACTGGGGCTGTATCCTGACGTCGCCCCGAAACACGTGGCCCAGTTGATCCGACTGGTGGAAGCCGGCATCTTCGATGGTACCCATTTCTATCGACTGCATCCAGGTTTCGTGCTACAGACATCTCTAGCCAGCGATCGCCTGGTACCCTTGGATCCCCAGCAGTCGGCCTGCATCCAACCTTTGCCAGCCGAATTTTCCGAACTTCCGCACGTCCGCGGCGCGCTATCGATGGCGCATGATGATGGACAGCCGAATAGCGCCGAGACCTCCTTCTCGATCCTGTTGGGCGATGCCCCGCATCTCGATCGGAACTATACCATCTTCGGCGAGTTGCTCGAAGGCTGGGACGTGATCGATGAATTTTTGAAGGTGCCGAGCGAATCCTATCAGCCGGCGATGCGTTTGACGATTCACTCCGCCTTCATTTCCCGAGCACCGCTCAGCGAACTCCAAGCCGATCGGCAGACAGCCACCAGTATCGCCATTCCTCCGGGGTTGCTGAGTTCACTGCAACTTAGCCGCTCTTGGGATACGCTCGGGGCAGAGGCCGCCTCGCCGTGGCTGCCAGTGGCGATCATCGGGTTGCTGACTGTCCTGCTGCTCAATGTGGTCGTCTGCTTGACGCTGTGGTATGCCTCATCGATCCGGCTAGGCCTCTCGCTGCTGCTGATCAGCACCTTGGTCGGCTACGTCGTCTTCATCATGCTGGCCACCCCCTTGGGGCGGCGCGAACCATGGATCGGGTTGGGGATCCTGGTCGGTTTGATTGCTCAGTTCAAACTGATGAGCCTGTTCGATCGCACTGAAAGGCCGCGCTGATCGCGAATGACTATCCCAAAGCTGGCAAACGACCGACGGCCAGTCTCGGGGAAAGCGCCAAGCTCCTGCCTGGCCTGTGCCTAGCCTTAGTCTAGCCTAGGCCAAGACTTTGCTTACGACCTGCCCGCCGACATCGGTGAGTCGGAAATCGCGTCCTTGAAAGCGATAGGTAAGTCGCGTGTGATCGAGGCCGCACAAGTGCAAGATGGTCGCTTGCAGGTCATGAACATGGACCGGATCCTCGACTACCCCCCAGGCGATATCATCGGTCCGGCCGATCACCTGCCCGCCGCGGACCCCACCGCCAGCCAACCAAACGCTGAAGGCATACGGATGATGATCCCGACCGGTGACCTTGGATTTTTCCCCTTCGCGGTTTTCACCGAGCGGCGTGCGACCGAATTCGGAGTTCCACACCACCAGCGTGTCCTCCAGCAAGCCTCGTTGCTTCAAGTCCTTGAGCAGGGCGGCGATCGGCTGGTCGGCCATCAAGCAATTATGCTCCAATTGCGGGTTCAGGTTGCTGTGGTGATCCCAGGAGGCATGAAAGATTCCGACCACTCGGACGCCGCGCTCGATCATCCGACGCGCTAACAGGCAGTTGCGGGCGAACGGACCGAACAATCCGACGCCGCCGAGGTTCGAACTGATGGCCGGCTCGCTGCGTTCAACCCCGTAAGCATCGAGGGTCGCTTGCGTTTCATCGGAAAGGTCGCACAACTCCGGGGCTTCGGCCTGCATGCGGAAGGCCAATTCATAGGCATTGATTCGGCTCAGCAATTCCGGATCCTGCAGCTTGTCCCAATGGAGCCGATTCAAGCCATTGATCCCGGCGATGGTGGCTTGCTGGAGTCGATCGCTGACTCCGGCCGGATTGGTCAAGTTCAGCACCGGCGGTCCATCGCTCCGCAATTGCGTCCCGGCATAGGTACTGGGAAGGAAACCGCTGGACCAACTAACGTTGCCACCCGGAATACCTCGCCCTACCGTCACCAGCGAGACGAAAGCGGGCAAGTCGCGGCACTCGCTCCCCAAACCATAAGCCAGCCATGAGCCTAAACTGGGCCGACCGGCGATCGGCGAACCACAATTCATCATCAACTGACCAGGCAAGTGGTTGAATTGATCGGTATGCATCGAGCGAATCAAGCAGAGATCGTCGGCGCACTCGCCTAATCTGGGCAGCAGGTCGCTGAGCTCCATCCCGCACTGCCCGTAGCGGGTGAAGGTCCGCGGCGACCCCATCAAGCGCGCTGATTCTTTCTTCAGAAAAGCAAAACTGACATCGGCGACCTGGGAAGCGGGGAGGGGTTCACCATGCAAACGATTCAGCTCGGGCTTGGGATCGAAAAGATCCATCTGGCTTGGGCCGCCCTCGAGGTAAATGTAGATAATCCGTTTGGCCTTCGCCGGGAAATGGGGCGGGCGGGGCTGGTTGGGATCATGACCTTCCGGCGGTGATGCGTCCGACGGTTGGGCGCGCAGGCCATCCTGCCCTAGCAACGATGAGAGGGCGAAGAGCCCGGCCCCCTCCAAACCCTGGATCAGGAAACGCCGCCGAGCATTGGCTCGGAGGAGCCCTTCCCTACCTTGCGGTGACATCATCCCATCGGTCCTCATCCTGCCAGGTAAAAAACCATTCATTCTCGGGTGATGAAGGTGTCGGTATTCAACAAAATGCGAGTCAGCAAGACGAAGGCCGCCGCCTCGATCGCTCCATTGCCATCCATCGGCGGTCGGGGCCCAAACCCATCCGCATCGCCAAGGATCTCCCCAGCCGCTAGCGGATCGGCCATCAGTTCGTGACGCAATCCGATCAAGGTTTGTTGCAGTCGGTCGAACTCAGCCGCCGTCGGCCTCCGCGCCAAACATCGGACGTATACTTCGACCAACCGCTCGGAGTCGGTGAGCTCCTCGCGCATCGCCAGACTCTTTCCCAGGCTTTGCGCGCAGCTGAAGAAAACTGGATCATTGAGTAACGTCAAGGCTTGCAGCGGCGAGTTCGTCCGGGTGCGCTGCGTGCAGACCAACGTGGTATCGGGAGCATCAAAGGTGACGAGGGTCGGATAGAGGGTGGCTCGGCGGAGCAAAATATACAGCCCGCGTCGATGCAAATCGCCTCCTTCACTAGGGATCCATTCGGTATTGCGGCTGATGCTGGCGATATACGCCGGTTGCGGCGGACGGATGGGTGGCCCTCCTTGTCGTCGGTCGAGCAACCCAGCTACCGCTAAGGCCAGGTCGCGCACCACCTCGGCCTCGACCCGAAATCGCGATTGCCGGGCTAGCCAGCGATTCCGCGGGTCGCGTTCCTGCAATTCCTGACGAGTGGCCGCTGACTGCCGGTAAGTCGCTGAAGTCACCAGGCAGCGGATTAGGTCCTTGCGGCTCCAGTGTCGTCGGACAAATTCGCGAGCCAACCAATCCAGCAGTTCCGGATGGCTGGGGAACTCGCCGGTGACCCCGAAATTATCGACGCTCGCCACCAACCCGCGACCAAAAAGATGAGCCCAAATCTGATTGACGACGACCCTCGCCGTCAACGGCTGCCGCTCGTCCACCAACCATCGGGCCAAGTCGAGCCGATCCGGTAGCTCACCACGCGACTCCAGCGGCCCGAGGAAAGCCGGCACCTCAGGCGCGACAAGTGGGCCGCGATTCCGATAGTCGCCGCGCAGATGGACATAGGTCTCACGCGGTTCAGCCTGGGCCGACACCGCCATGAACTTGGGATTGGGTGACTTGGGCTGACGTCCCCAGTGCTGTTCGTAATCTCGACAAAGTCGCAGCATGTCAGCCGGTAACTGCATCCGCGCTTGCTCGACAATTTTCTTGTCCTCCTGGCTGCGTTTCTTGGCATCGACCGCGGACGCACGCAACCAGGCTACGGGATCGAACCAAGTCAAGGCGGGCTCGACTTGTGCTGCTCGTTCGATCAATCGCCGTCGAAGCCGGTCGTCGTTTCGTTTCCAGTCAGCGAGTTCCTTGGCGTATTCAGCCTTTTCCTCGGCAGCCGGGAACGGAAGGTCGATGTCCTCCGCCCGATTGAAGAAAGCCAACAGCTGATAGAACTCCTGCTGCGAAACCGGATCATACTTGTGCGAATGGCATTCGGCGCAGCCCAGCGAGAGACCGAGCCAACCGACCCCCACGGTGCTTACCCGATCGACCATCTCCTTCAAGCGATACTCTTCCAGATCGACCCCGGCTTCGGTGTTGCGAAGAGTGTTTCGGAGAAAACCGGTGGCGAGTTGCTGTTCGAGCGTGCTACCGGGCAACAGATCGCCAGCCAACTGCTCGGCAGTGAATTGATCGAAGGATAAATCGCGGTTGATCGCTTGGACGACCCAGTCTCGATACCGCCAGGCATGGGGCCGCAACGCATCGCCAAGGTAGCCGTCGCTGTCAGCGTAATGGGCGATGTCCAACCAATGCCGCCCCCAACGCTCGCCGAAGTGAGGCGAAGCCAAGAGGCGATCGACCAACCGCTCATAGGCATCTTCCTCGCGATCGCCAAGAAACGCCATCACCTCCTCCGGCGCGGGGGGTAAGCCGGTCAGGTCGAGATACACCCGACGCAACAGTGTGGCCGCATCCGCTTCGGGAGACGGGGAGAGACCGAGCTCCTCCAGCTTGGCCAAGACGAAGTTATCGATCGGTTGGCGTACCCAGCCGACCCTCTCCACCGAGGGGAGTTCGATGGCCTGCATCGTTTGGAAAGACCAGTGGCCAGACGTCTGGGCACCGCCGGCCACCCACCGCGTCAAGACTTCGATTTCGGCAACCGAGAGGGGATTTCCCGCCTCGGGTGGCGGCATTCGCAACTCCGCGTCGTCGGCGGTGATACGCTGCAGCAGTTCGCTGGCTGCGGCCTGACCGGCCACCACCGCCGTCTTGCCGCTGGCTAATGGCTGATGCAATCCCTCCAACCTATCGAGTCGTAAACCGGCTTCGCGGGCTTGCTCATCCGGGCCATGGCAAGCATAACAACGCTGCGATAGCAGCGGTTGGATGTCGCGCGCATAGTCGACCGATTCGGCAGCCAGCCCCCAACTCGTGGCTACGCCGAGCCACCAAGCGATCGGGCAGTGGGCGACAAACGATGTCAACCGGCGATGGAGTGCATCCAGGCGCATGGGACAGCTTCGTGGAATGGACAATACGATCAAGCTGACGGCAGGAATGATTACTGAGGCAGAGGGGGCGACACGACCGTGGCTTCGTCACGCTCGTTCGAGTATACCTGAAATCGATCCCTGCGGCAAAAGCTGGCCGACCCCGGGGGCCTGTCGTTCTTGGATCAAGATCCCTCGGGAGGGATGATTGCTTTCGCTGTTCGAGTGCACCATACTGAGCGTCGCGCGGCGGTTGAGGAGCGGGCCGCCGAGTTGTCGGGAAAGAGTAAATCCTTAGATTCGGCGAAACCGTGTCCAGCCCCTGGCGAAAAGCATGCCCTGTTCACCGCCGCTTGCCTATCCGCTTCGCTCGTACCTCCAGCCGAGGCACAGGATGACCTCGACAAACAGCGTCGGCTGACCCCGACGACCTTCCCCTTTGCCTCGCCCCTCGCCGAAAATTCCCTCCCGTATGGACCCATGCCTTCCCAAAGGTTGATAGCCCCATGATGACCTCGCGTTGGACCCCTTGGTTGTTGCTCATCGCTCTTTGCCTGCCTACGGTTCGGGCTGCCGAACCGTCCCCCGATAAGTTGAGGATCATCATTTTCGGGGCCCATCCGGATGACGCCGAGTTCAAGGGAGGGGGGACGGCCATCCATTGGGCGCGGATGGGCCATGAAGTCAAACTGGTGTCGGTCACCAACGGCGATATCGGGCATTGGTCGATGGCGGGTGGCCCGCTAGCCCAGCGACGCAAGGCGGAGGTCGAGGCGGCTGCCAAAGTCATGGGGACGGAGGTCGAGGTCCTCGACATCCACGACGGGGAATTAATCCCAAGTCTCGAGTATCGACGGATGATTGTTCGGCTGATTCGCGAATGGAAAGCCGATATCGTGATCGCCCATCGTCCTTGGGACTATCACCCGGACCATCGCTACGTGGGTGTGCTGGTGCAAGATGCCTCCTTTATGGTGACCGTTCCCTACTTTTGTCCCGATATTCCCTTCCTCCCCAAGAACCCGGTCTTCCTCTATTCGAGCGACGGCTTTCAAAAACCCTATCCCTTCCAGGCCGATATCGCGGTCAGCCTCGATGAAGTCTTCGATACGAAAGTCGATGCTGTCCATCAATTAGCATCGCAGGTATACGAGGGGGGAGCCTTGGGGAATGAGAGCCTCGTCGCCAAGATCCCGCCAGCCCATGATGAGGCGGGGCGGAAAGCCTGGCTTCGCGGCAAATGGGAGGGGCGTCAGGCGAATGAAGCCAAGAAGTATCGGAGTGCGTTGCAGAAATGGTATGGGGCGGAAGCCGGCAACCAGGTTCGTTTTGCCGAAGCTTTCGAAATCTGCGAATACGGGCGCCAACCCACCGATGCCGAGATCCGCAGCCTCTTTCCTTTCCTGCCGCAACCGCCCGCTCCCTAAACGGCCCCTCTACGGATGTTGCTTTACTTCGATGACCGCTTTGCCGATCACGATACGGGAGACCACCCCGAACGGGCGGACCGTATTCGCCTAGTCAATCGTATGCTTCGCGAGAGCGGCTGGGAACATCGGGGAACTCGGGTTACCTGGCAACCAGCGTCGCTCGACGCTTTGGAACGCGTCCACCGGCCCGGCTACCTTCGCCAACTGCAGGAAGTCTGCGAGCGAGGCGGCGGATGGCTGGAAGCCGACACGGTGGTCAGCCGAGGGTCGTGGGAAGTGGCGCGGTTAGCCGCCGGGGCGGTGATCGATGCCGTCGATCGTGTCTTGGGGGGCGAAGCCCAAAGGGCCTTCTGCGCTATTCGGCCCCCCGGGCACCATGCCCTTCAGCAGTCGGCCATGGGCTTCTGCCTGCTGAATCATGTAGCCATTGCTGCCCGGCATGCGATCGAAGTTCATCGCCTCGATCGTGTCCTGGTGATCGACTTCGATGTCCATCATGGCAACGGAACCCAAGATATTTTCTATGACGACCCGAGTGTCCTCTTTTTGTCGATGCATCGCTATCCCTTCTATCCGGGCTCGGGGAACGTCGATGAAACCGGAACCGGACCTGGCTTGGGAACGAAGCTCAACCTGCCGATCCAGTACGAGACTCCACGTCGCAAGATCCTCGATCGTTTTCGTCTGGCCTGCGAAAAAATAGTTGGCAAATTTAAGCCGCAACTGGTTTTGCTCAGCGCAGGCTTCGACGCCCATCGCAGCGATCCCGTCGGGGATTTGGGGCTCGAAGAGGAAGACTTTGAAGTCCTGACCGAGATCGTGGTAGAGGCTGCCCGAGCCAGCAGCCAAGGCCGCGTCATCTCCTTGCTGGAAGGTGGCTACCATTTGCAATGGCTACCGCGGTGCGTAGAAACGCATCTGGAGGCCTTGCAGGCTCAGCAGCAAAAGTGAGCTCGGACCGAGGGGGTAGACGTGCTACCTCCATCGACCGGTCGCTACAACGGTTCAGGGAATAGCAACCGAGCGAAAGCGGATATTTCCTCACAGGAGATTAGCGATGACTCCGATCGAAGAAAAACGTCGGGAACGCCAAGCAGCCCTCTTCGGAGGCCGGCTTCCCGAGTTGTGGTGCCCCTTGCTGACGCATTTCCAAGCGAAGGGCATGCTGGATGAGTATCGTTTGGCGTCGCAGTTGACGCGGATTTCCCCGTGGGTCAAAGGGCTCCTGGTACCAGGTTCGACCGGTGAAGGTTGGGAGATGAACGACGAGGATATCCGTCGCCTGCTGCAACGGGTACTGGATATCGGCAAAGGTTACGGTATCCGCCTCCTGGTCGGGATCTTGAAAACCGAAACCGAAGATGTCCTTCGCGCCATCGACGATTTGGGCGAGTTGCTACAGCATCCGTGCGTCCTCGGGATCACTGTATGTCCTCCCAAGGCTGCTGGCCAGGCCTCGGACTTGATCCGTCGCGGACTCGAGCAGGTGTTGCAACTGGGCTACAACACGGCCCTTTACCAATTGCCGCAGGTTACCGGCAATGAGATGTCGCCCGAATTGGTACGCGATTTGGCTGCCGGCTACGACAATTTTATCCTCTTCAAAGATACCAGCGGCACCGATAGGGTGGTTCGCTCCGGGGTGGACTTGGGGAATGTCTTTCTCGTTCGTGGCTCGGAGCAAGCGGGCTATGCACCTTGGCTGCGCAGCGGCGGTGGGCTCTACGACGGGTTACTGTTGAGCACGGCCAACGTCTTTGCTGAACCGCTGACGGCTATGCTGCGTGCGTTGCGTGTTAGGGAACGCGAAGCCGCCGAGGCCATCTCATCGCGGTTGTCGCAGCTTGTCGGCGAAGCTTTTGAAATCGTCCAAGGTTTACCGATCGGCAATCCGTTTACCAACGCCAACAAGCTGATGGACCATCTTTTCGCCTTCGGACCACACGCGCTGGAGACGGAGCCGCCGATGCTTTACAGCGGCCACAGGCTTCCCTGGGATAGCTTGCGACGGATGCATCAGCTCTTCGAACGCCACCAGCTGTCGCTAGGTCAAGGATACTGCCTCCGCCGCTGATTACGAGCTGGTTCACAGCCGCCAAGGAGCCCGCGGCTCGCGGGTCAGCAGTCGGTTCGCTTCTTGATCGTCGACAAACAATTCGCGTTGCGGATCCCAGCTCAGGTCGCGTCCCAAGCGATAGCCGATGTTAGCCAGATGGCAAATGGTGGCGGAGCGATGCCCGATCTCGGCGGTACAGATGGTCGGCGAGCCGTTCCGGATTGCCTCCAACCAGTTCTGATGGTGGTTGGAAGAAGCCATCACGCGTTGGTCCGACTCTTGGAGTGGCTCTTCGAGGATACTTTCCGGTAAGCTGGAAATACCTTTGCGACTGACCAGGATCTTCCCCTCGGTCCCCTCAAAGACACAATCGGCTTTGACCTCGCCCTCGAAGGCATTGTGGATCATCTCGATCCCGCTGGGGTAAACAAACGTCAGACCGCGATCGGGCGAACCATCCCGCGGGCAAAGCACGCGCGTCGGACCCGTGGTATCGGTCTTCATCGCCCACTGGGCGATATCGAAATGATGGGCCCCGATATCCGCCAGGCTGCCGCCGGCAAACTCCTGATAGGCGCGCCACTGCGGGAAATGGTTATGGACGCCGCGCGGACAGAGGATCTCATGATAGCCGCGCATCGGGGCTGGCCCGACCCACATCTCCCAATCGGTACCGGCCGGGATCTCTTGGGTCGGGAGATCGCAGGCTTTGGCCGGCCCCCCCACCCCGATACGGACCCGCTGCAGCTTTCCGATACGCCCATTCCAGACGTACTCGACGGCTCGACGAAAATGTCCGTTGAACTCGCTCCGCTGTTGGCTGCCGGTCTGGAACGCTAACTTGGCTTTCTCGACTTCGTCGACCAGGCGTCGCCCCTCGCTCACATGGTGGGTCAACGGTTTTTCGCAGTAGATATGCTTGCCGGCACGAGCCGCGAGGATGGCGGGGATGGCATGCCAATGATCGGGGGTCGAAATGACCACCGCATCGATATCCTGCCGATCAAGCAATTCGCGGAAATCCTTGACCGCCAGGACGCCGTGGTACCGGCCATCCTTTTGCTCCTCGGCATATTTCTGCTCCACCGCCAGCCGGGCATGCTCGAGGCGCTCCTGGACCACATCGCAAACCGCCATCACTTGGACCTCCCCGTTCGCCAGAAAACTATGGAGGTGCCCTAGCCCTTTCTTGCCGACGCCGATAAAGCCTAACCGGATGCGATCCGAAGGGGCTGCGGCCGATGAGCGACGGGAAGGAGAAACAGCCAGGAGCGACAAGCCAGCCAGAGAAGCTTGCAAAGCGGAACGTCGACTAAGCATGAGGTACCTCAAATCACCTTTCATGAAGATGGAGAGAAAGCATGGAAGCCAGGTTAATTCTCAGCGTCCCACCTACCGCCAAGCAACGCTGCCTGTCGAGCAACGAGGAGTTGCTGAAAAAAGGGCTGGCCTCACCGGCGGCGGGGATATGATCCATTCTTTCGGCGGGAAACTGGAGAGGAGGATGCTCAACGGTTCTTCGTGACATCAAGCCAACAGTTCAGGCACAACATTACCATGCACATCCGTCAAACGGTAGTGCCGCCCCTGAAACTTAAAGGTCAAGCGTTCATGATCGATGCCCAACAAGTGCAGCACAGTCGCCTGAAGATCGTGGACATGGACTTTGTCCTCGACCGCATTAAAACCGAATTCGTCCGAGGCGCCGTGGCTGTAACCGGCCCGCACCCCGCCGCCAGCCATCCACAGGCTGAAGGCATAGGGATGATGATCGCGCCCCCACTGTTTCGTCTCTTCGATCTTACCTTGAAGGAACGGGGTCCGCCCGAATTCTCCGCCCCAGATGACCAAGGTATCCTCGAGCAGGCCAAGTCTCTTCAGGTCGCTGACCAAGGCAGCGCTGGGCGCATCGGTGTCCTGGCATTGGATCTTCAATTGCGTGTTCAGATTGCGGTGCTGATCCCAACCGGCATGCATCAACTGGATAAATTTGACGCCGCGTTCGGCCAGGCGACGGGCCATCAAGCAGTTGTAAGCAAAACTCCCCTGCCGCTCGACATCCGGCCCATAGGAATCCAAGGTCTCGCGCGTCTCCGTCGAGAAATCGGTAAGTTCGGGAACACTCATCTGCATCCGGTAAGCCATCTCGTACTGGCTGATGCGGGTCGCAATTTCCGGGTCCCCAATCTCCTGCCAGCGCAGTTCGTTGAGCCGGGTGAGATCATCCAGGATCCCGCGACGGACTTGGCGACTCATCCCGTCGGGATTGGACAAGTAGAGCACCGGATCGCCGCTGCCGCGGAACTTTACCCCTTGGAAAGTGGAAGGCAGAAAGCCGCTTCCCCAGTAGTAATCATAAAAAATCTGACCACAACTCGCTTCCTTGTCGCGCGAGGTCATCACCACGTAGGACGGGAGATCCTGGGTGTCGACCCCCAAGCCATACGTCAGCCAGGCCCCCAAAGTCGGTCGCCCAGGCATCTCGGAACCGGTCAGGAAGAAGGTGATGGCGGGAGCATGGTTCACGGCTTCGGTATGCATCGATTTGACGAAACATAGATCATCGGCAATCGACCCGATCCGCGGCAGGAAATCGCTAACCCAAGCCCCGCTCTGACCATGCTGGGCAAAGCGGGTGATCTCACCGAGCACCGGCCGGTCGGTTTGGTTGCCGGTCATCGTGCTGAAACGTTTGCCGCCGACCACTTCGTCCGGGATCTGAACCCCATGCATCTTCCGGAGCATCGGCTTGTAATCGAAGAGGTCGACATGCGACGGGGCCCCGTTTTGAAAAAGATAGATGACGCGTTTGGC
Source organism: Pirellulaceae bacterium (assembly GCA_044371435.1). Classification (GTDB taxonomy): domain Bacteria; phylum Planctomycetota; class Planctomycetia; order Pirellulales; family Pirellulaceae; genus JAIYDQ01. Next base: position 16,827 of record JBILTQ010000065.1, read on the forward strand.
CTTGGCCGGAAAATGGGGCAAGCCCTCCAAGCCGCCGAAACGGGGGCGCGGCTCTCCCCCGCCTGATTCCTTGGCGGCCGCCAAGGGCTGCAGCAACCACGCTAGCGCCATCGAGCCTAAGCCCATCGTCCCGCGTCCCAACAACTCACGCCGCGTTTGCTGCTGCCGCCACTCGGCCACTCGTCGATTCATCAACGGCTACTCCTTGGATAAAGCTTCATCGAGATTCAACAGGAGCGAGCCCAGACTGGCATAGGCAGCATGCTCACTGACCTCCAAGCGAAGATCGCGTGGCGATTCTCCGACCGCCAAGAGTCGGGCTGCGGCCTCCGGATCGCGGCCGAAGTCTTCCCGCAACTTCTCCAAGCGACCGACGAGGATCTGCAACTCTTCAGGACGCGGCCGTCGAGCGGTGACCAAACGAAAACCGTATTCCACACGTTCTTCCGGAGTCGCTTTGGTCAACATCATCCGCTGCCCCAAGCCGCGCGCGGCTTCGACATAAGCGATGTCATTGAGCGTGGTCAGGGCATGCAGCGGAGTATTGGTCCGGAAACTTTTGACGGTACAGGTTTGTCGAGCGGCATTGTCGAAGAGCATGGTCGGCCCGACGATGCGTCGCCAGTAGGTATACAGCGTCCGGCGGTAGAGGGCATCCCCGTGATCCTGGACATAGCTCTTCTTGCCAAAGGTGGCTTCCTCCCAGATCCCTTCCGGTTGGTAAGGCTTGACCGAAGGCCCCCCATAGCTATCGACCAGCAACCCGCTGACGGCCAAAGCAGTATCGCGAAGCATCCATGACGGCAAACGATAGCGTGGCCCTCGGGCTAACCAACGATTGTCCGGATCCTTTTCCAGCATGGCGGCCGTCAACTGCGACGAACGGCGGTAGGCTTGGCTGAGGACGATCCATTTGCAAAGGGCTTTGAGATCCCAGCCGCCATCGCGAAATTCGCAAGCCAACCAGTCCAGCAGTTCCGGATGCGTCGGGCGTTCCCCTTGTACCCCAAAATCCTCCACCGTCTTCACCAGTCCAGTGCCAAAAAACATCTGCCAGTACCGGTTGACTGTCACCCTGGCCATCAACGGATTTTCCGGTGACGTCAACCAATGAGCCAATTCCAGACGCGTCGCCCGCTCCCCTTCACCAGTTTTCTTACCGGGTGGGAGCAGGCTGACCGGCATCCCACCGAGCACTTGAATATCGGTCGGCTTATCGTACGCTCCCTTGCTCAAGACGAAAGTATCCCGCGGTTCGGGTAACTGATCCATGATCATGACCTTGGTGACGCGGTTGGCGGCCGCGTCGCGTTCGCGCAAACTCTTGATGAGTCGCTTGAGCAGTCGCAGGTAATCCGGCTCGATCTTCTCCGCTTCCAAGTAGTTGACAACCTCGATCAGGTTCGACAGCAACCGTGCTCGGGCAGGGCTTTTGAAGAAGGATTCGCCGCGATTTTTCGGCAAGTGTGCCAGCCATTCGCCCTCGACCTCGATCTCTCCCGCCTCATCCCGTTGAAAATGCTCCGCCTCATAGGCGTCCACTTCCTTGGCCACCGCCTGATGTGTGGCTTGGGTC
>JBILTQ010000367.1:0-5624 GCA_044371435.1 Pirellulaceae bacterium
TATCCTCGAAGAAAAAGTAGGTAAATTCCGGGGAAAACCAGCGGCTCGCCCACGCTCGACGAACGCTGTTTTGGATAATCAGCTCGGGGATGCCGAGGAGACCCCAGAGGCGAAGGGAACCCGCGACGCCAAATCGCAAATCCTGCAGTCGCGTTCAGCATCAGGTCCCTTTACCCGGGTCGAGGCTATAGATACCGAGAGCCGCTAGCAAGGCACCGACACTGTTGGCGACGAGGTCCCAGCCGGTATTGACGTAGCCGCCAACGTTGGTGCCGGCGATCATCTGCGAGGCGATGAATTCCACCACCTCGTTGGCGGCTCCAAAACCCATCCCTGCGGCGATGCACAGCGTTAGTAAGCCGAGTGTCGGTTGGATGCGAAGCCCCTGCTGGAGAAAAGCCTGCCGCAGCCCCAGCCAACAAAGCCAGGTGACCAGACCAAAGCCCAAAGCGTGGACGACTTGGTCGTACTTGAGGCGTCCCGGGATCAACCACCAATTGTAGAGAACGTGGCTTTCGCCACCGACCGGCCAATGGGGAGGAAGAATCAGTAGACCGCCAGCCATATGGGCTAAGCCCCACAGCGAAAGCCCCCACAGGGCGGCCATGGGCAGTTCGAGCCGACCGCGGATCCAGAAGATCGCCGCCAGCAGCAAGCACATCACAAAGAAATAAAAGACAAATTCATAATTACCCCGTCGGGTCGTCACCCACCAGGCGACCCCAAGGTAGCTCAAGGTAAAGAGGAGGACAGACCACTCCCAACGAGACAAGCGAAAAGGGGATTGGCCTTGCATCGGAAAAGATTCCCAGTCAGGACGAAGTACGGATCGAGGGATCCTCATCGCGATGGATCGCGTTCTAGTTTAAACCGTCAAGACGCACCATGCCCAGGATGGTATGAGTCAAACCTGCCAAGGCATTTCCGCATCAAGCGGTGTCGCCAACGGGTTTACCCTGAGTCCCTTCCGCAACGCATTCGGGGTAGTGGCGAGCAAGGGTGGATGCTAGGGCCACGGGAGTTGGGCGGCGGTAAGCAAGGAAGCAGGCCAGGAAAAAACTTAGCTGGCCCGCATAGTTCGGTTTTCGCCTCCAGGCGTACACGGCCGACTCCTCAACGTCGCCAAGCACCACCGACTGGATTGCCCTGCGTCTCTCGCCGTGGGCTGGGTTACGACTTTTTCTTACCTTTTCGGGCACGCTTTTCGCGCTTGTCCGAATCTTCCTTCTTGCTTTTTGGGGAAGCGATGTTGGACTTGGGGAGCCAGCGAGCCATTTCTGCCTTGACGCTCGCATACTGCGGATCGCCAGCCAAGTTCTTCCATTCCTTGGGGTCGAGCGTTTCATCGTACAACTCCTCGCTCCCGTCCTCGTATTGGATATACCGCCATTTCTCGGTCCGCACGCCATGATTCTTGAAACCGTGGGTGGTCAGCGCTGCATGTTCCCACGGGGCCGCGGGATCCTTGAGCAGGGGCACCACGCTGAGTCCTTCGACATGAGCCGGACGCTCCAAACCGCAAAGCTCGCAAAGGGTGGGGTAGATGCTCATGAAGTCGACCGTCCGCTGGCTAACTGATTTCGGTTGGGTAACTCCGGGCACGACATAGAAGAGTGGGGCGCGGGTAGCTTCCTCCCAGAGGGCGAATTTTCGCCAATGCTGTTTCTCCCCCAAATGCCAACCGTGATCTCCCCAGAAGACGATGATCGTGTTATCGCGATGGGGGGATTGATCGAAGGCTTTCATCAGTCGCCCGACCATCGCATCGCAATAGGCTCCAGCGGCCAGGTAACCGCGCACGGCCTCTTTCCAGCGTCCGGATGCCAGGATCGCCGCATGATCTCCCTCCGGTTTAGCCATTCGGACTCCAGCCGGAGGAATGGTTTCCAACGGAAACATGTCGTAGTACTTCCGCGGGACATTCCAGGCCATATGCGGTTTATGCAGGCCACAGGCGAGGAAAAAAGGTTGGTCATGCTGTTTTCCGAGTTGTTCGATACAGTAACTCACCGTCGCATAGTCATGCGTCTCTTCATCGGTACCATCGACAGGTGCGAAGCGAATCCCGCCAACGCCACCATCCTCACCTTTCCCAGGTGGCAGGTCGCCGCTGTGCTTAGACGCCTTGGCATAGTCATCCCAAATACCGTACTGGTCGCCGTCGCCATGATAAATTTTCCCAGCCCCGGCTACGAAATAGCCGTGGTTGTGGAAATGCGAATTCAAGGGAGGAACATCCTGGCAGTTCGTTTGCCGGCGATTGATCTCGTTGCTGTAGACACCGCTGGTAGAACTCCGTAAGCCGCACATCAAGGCGGTGCGAGACGGGTTGCAAACCGGGGAAGCGCAATACGCCTTGGCGAAATTGACCCCGCGGGCCGCCAACGCATCAATGTTCGGAGTCTTGGCCTGGGGATGCCCACCCAAGCATCCTATCCAGTCGTTCAAATCATCGACGGCGATAAACAACACATTCGGCCGCTTGCCGGCTGGGTCAGCGGCCTTGGTCACAGCCACGGGCAGCAGCAGAAACAACGAAAAATAGCAAAGACAAAGGCGAGACATGGGGCGGGCTCCTTAAGACGTGGGCCGGCGGGAAAGATGGGGGAAGAGAGCAGCGACAAAGCATTCTCGTAATGTAGTCGAGAGAGTCTTCGTTGTCGACTTGCTCAAGCGGGTGCTTGGGACCACACAGGCGATGGACTGCGATGGATGATTTAACGTGATCCCGGCGAGCCGTTCTCAGGAAGCCGGCCTTTTCCATAGAGGATCTCATCGCGGCGGAAGCTTCCGGTAAGCTGTGGCTTGGCGGTATTCCGGTGACCGGGGTGTTCAGAGGTAAGGTTCTCTGTCGTGTGGAGGATGAAATCAACGAACTCACCGATGCTTACCTGATAATCCTTAGGTTGTTTCGCGATGGAAGGCATCTCCGTCACCGCGAAACCATCCGCCTCTCCGCGGAGAGCAGAGCTGACGGCGTAGGTGAAGGGGTTGATGATCTCGCCGCCGATGGCTATCGGGGCCGAAGTGAGTTCCTTATTCTGGGAGGTAAGAACCACCAGATTCCTTCCCTCTTCCTGCCAGCGCATCTTCCAGCGAGGCGAGACTGCCGGAGAATCGAGATACTCTACCAACCCCCCGGAGAAACAAGACATCGTCAGCACCACCACGTTCCTGGCGGGGATCTTCAACAGCAGCTCGGCATACTCATCCCAGAGCAGTGCCCCGCCGTGCTCCGGCCGCAGTACGGGGAGGTCCATGACGAGACCACCGAGCGGCTGCGCTGATTCAAAGCCATTGCGAAGGCCGTGGCTATGCGTATATATGATTACCGTGTCTCGCGGCGTCGCCGTTTGCACCAACCGGTCGAGCTGTGCGCGGAAGATAGCTCCGTCGACGCTTTCCTTGACAAGCCCTCCACGATACTCGGCGACCGTCATCACCTTTTCGGCAAGGGCTTCGACCTTTGCCTCCGGTTGGATCGACTTGGCGGCTTCAGCCACCCGATGAACAGCGTCGATGCCCCGCTGCTGTTGCTGGAAAGGGTCGGCTATCTTGCCTTTGCCGACAATCAGAAAGTGGGTAGCGGGAGCGGCTAGCCCGGACGCCGGCGGCTGCTGGGCCGGAAGGTGGGTAGCGACGGCGAGGGCCAACACAAGTTGCGTGCTGCCGGACAACCAAAAGGAAACGGGCGTTCTCATTCTTCACCTGACCAAAACACCAAAGGATTCCTCGCAAGTTAGCGAGATCGTACCAAGTCCCCCGCAGGTCGGCGAGGAATCACAGTAGCCCTGTCGGCAATTGAACCACGGAGATTCCGGGAAGTTTCGCCAAGACTTTGGAAAAGGGGCGAAACCTTGGCCGTAGGAATTGGGGAGAGACGGGTTGCGTCAGCCATTGCAAGCGTTTGTCCGGCTGGCTGTCGCTCTGGAGCGGGCAAGTTGCTTTAAATCGCCTGCTGACCGTTTCGAAGCAAGGTAAAATCCAGTAGCCTTAAAGAATGATGCAATCGCTTTCCTGCTTCCGTTGGCTGTGGCTTGTTGCCGGCAGCTATGCCCTGGCCTGTGCCCCCGCCATCCTGGTCGTCGAACGCCTCGGCTGGAGCCAACGCCCGCTGCACCTCACGCAACTGATCGCGGTGGTCCTCTGCGTTATCGCTGGGATAGTTTTCTTGCGTAGGAGCCGCGGTTCACCTTTCGCTCGGCAACGATGGCTAGTGACCGGAGCGGTGGTGATAGGCTGTTTGTGGCTGGCCTTCGTGGCCTGGGTTTGGGTGAGCTTGGATTTTAGCGGGATCGATTGAGAGCAGCAGGCATTCGACTGGACGAAGCTCAGGTAGGCGTCATCGCTCGATGAAAGCAGCTGAGCTCGGTATTCCCCAACCCGTTCGGACCGAAGACGATCGGCGGGGCTACCTCCGTGGGTGATTCCACGGGCGGGTTGAGCTGCCGGATATCCCAGGGTTTTCCTTATTTTTAAAGAGCAATCGGTGGCGAGCAGTCTCCTTCTATCTCAGCGTCCGCGTGTCGAGCAGTTGTTGTCAGTCTACCGAGACATGATTGGCAGCGACTACGCCGGCTACCGAAACCATGTTTATCGTACAGTAACCTATGCCCTCCATTTCCTGAATGATCGCCATCAGCAGTTGGTGGAGACGGCGTTAGTCTATCACGACCTGGGATTGTGGACCGACCGCCAGTTGGCCTATCTGGAACCATCCGAAGCCTTGGCCCTCCGGGATAATGAGAAATATGGCTGGGGCTTGGACCCGGAAGCCTTGGGCGGGATCATTCACTGGCACCATAAAATTTTTAGGTATACCGGACCACACGCGGAGGTCATCGAAGCCTGTCGCAAGGCAGATTGGGTGGATGCGACGCAAGGCTGGTTGAGGAAAGGTTTGAGGCGAGACTTCATCTCCCGCGTCGAGACCGAGTTCCCGAATTGCGGATTCCACGCCTCCTTGATGCGGCTGGCCAAGGACTATGGAGGTTCGAGCCTGGTCGGTGGGTGCAAGGTGATGTGGGGGATTCTGAAATGGTAAGTCGCATCGGTTACGGCCGGGGGACGGTTGCGGTCAAGCAGCAGCGGTCGACACTCCACAGCCGGAGGGTGGGTGGGGATGATTGCGTGGATGAGTTGTGTCCTTTCAGGATTAGGCTAGCTGCGAAGTATCGCGACGGGCTTCCATCCAAGCGAGGTCTATCGCAGGTTGCTCGCAGCGTCCCTCGACGACGGGCAATCGCCCGGCAACCAGAAGCGGACGCGAGAAACGTGAGTCGTTTTGACCGACTGCGATAACGCCAGTTATCGCGGCACCGCAACTATCGAATCGAATCGAATCATGATGCTTGTCGCCTATTTCGAGATTCGCCCTATCCTTTACCTGGCTGGCATTCCGATAGTCTGCCTCCTGGGTTGGCTTGTCGCATCCGCCCTCGGACGTCCTGTTCGTCTGCGGTATGGGCTGGCGATCTGGGCGATCTACAGCGGTCTTTTTCTCTTTTTCTTCCATGGACCGTTTATCGGTCGGGAATCCCAAGCCAGCTTCGATATGCGGTGGACGATCGCCGAGTCGCCCTCGATGGGGCAAAAGCAAGCGGAAGTAATCCTGATTTTTGTCG
>JBILTQ010000066.1:0-18355 GCA_044371435.1 Pirellulaceae bacterium
GGGCGCGTTGAAGGCGAGATAGAGGAAGAAGGGTTCTTTGTTCTTGGTTGCTGGTTCTTGGTTTTTTGTGTGAACGCGCTGGATGAACTCGCAGGCCTCGGTGCCGAAGAAATCGGTGAGATAGTCGGGCGACTTGAAACGCTCATACTTCCCGTCGTTCAGCCGTGCCAGTTCGGTGCCTTTCCAAAAGGTGTTCATGCCGCCGGTGATGCCGACGAACTCATCGAAGCCGCGCTCGTGAGGCGGTTTGAACTGGAAGCCGCCGAGGTCATCGCCGCTGTGCCCGCTGCTGTTGCCGCTGAGGTGCCATTTGCCGACGTTGGCGGTGCGATAGCCACGCGCCTTGAGCACGTCGGCCAGCGTGGTCTGCTGCATCCAGAGCTGGTTTTCCTCAGGCAAATAGACGTTGTTGAAGACGCCGAAGCGGGCCGGGAATTTCCCGCTCATCAGCCCCATGCGCGAGGGCACGCAAATGGGCGCGACGGTGTAGGCGCTGGTGAACCGGGTGCCCTCGGCGGCGAGCCGGTCGAGATGAGGTGTGGGGATGTCCTTGCAACCGTATGCGCCGATGTCGGCATAGCCCATGTCGTCGGTGAAGATAATGACGAGGTTGGGTTGTTTGCGTGGCGCATCGGCAGCATGCAGCGCGGCCAGCGGCGCGGCGAGCGGCGCGGCGAGCGGCGCGAGCAGCAGGGCGGAGAGGAGTAGGATCGTGTGTTTCATTGCTGCTCCCATTTGCTGAAATCGGTGATGGCGTTGAGGCTGCTGTAGCCGACATGGGTGATTTGTTGTAATCGGCGCTTCAGCTTCATTTCGAGGCGCTGGCCGGCGGCTTCGAGGACGATCTGGCCGCTGGCGAGGTCCACGCGTATGGTCAACTCCAGCGGCTGCGCGGCGGCGGTGAATGGCTGCGCGTTGCGGCCGGCGACCTGCAGCGGGCCTTCGATGATGGCGAGGTTCTTTTGGCCGCCGAAAAAGGCGCCGACGTGGATTTGGTCTTTCGGTGCCGGACCGTCGCCGAGGACGAGGAAACCGTTTTCGTGATCTTTGGGGAAGGCATGGCCGGGCGCGCTGGCGCAACGGACTTTAAAGGTGATGGCGCCGGTAAGGGGCTGTTCGAGCTGCTTGAGCGCAAAGCCGGCCTGCTTCGGTTCGGCACGGAGACGATAGCCGGTGTCCAGTTTCTCGACGCGGGCGTTGGCGACGACAGCGAAGTCACCTTGAGCGTCCGGCGCGGCGGGCACGACAGCCTGACCGGCAGCCTTCGCGCGCGGCATGTTGGCGTCGGTTTCTTTGCGCCAAGCATCGAGTCGGGCGCGAAGGTCTTTCACCCGATCAGGTTGCTGGGCGGCGAGGTCGGTCTTTTCGCTAGGATCGTTGACGACGTCGAACAACTCGACGCTGTCGTCCTCGAGCCAGTGGATGAGTTTCCAATCGCCGACGCGCACGCTGCTACACGGGCCGCTGCCGTGATTGCCATAGTGCGGGAAATGCCAGAACAACGCGTCATGCACCGGTTGGGTTTCGCCTTTGAGCAAACTGAGGAAGCTGGCGCCATCCTTATGCAACGCTGGCTTTGCTGGCAATCCGCAGGCTTCCAGTACGGTGGGCAGGATGTCGGTGTTCATCACCGGCACCTCGCAGGTGCTGCCGGGCTTGGTCACGCCGGGCCATTTGACGATCCACGGCTCGCGGACGCCGCCTTCGTAGAGCCAGCCCTTGCAACCGCGCAGAGGTCCGTTGGACGTTATGTGGTGACCGCCATTGTCACTCGTGAACAAAACGAGCGTGTCGTCGGCGATGCCGTGTTCGCCGAGCTTCGCCATGAGGCGGCCGACATTGTCATCCATCGTCTCGATCATCGCGGCATACACGGGGTCGTTTTGCCGCACGCGCGTCACGCCGATGGTCTGACCTTTCGCACGGTCGCCGATATTCTGCCCCACGGACGTACCGCGGGCGGCGGTGCCTTCCTGAATGTATTCGGCCTCTTCCGGAATGCCCATGCGTCTGGCCTTGGCGCGGTATTTTTCGATCAGATTCGCCTTGGCCATGATGGGCGTGTGCACATCGTAGAAAGGCAGGTAGAGGAAGAAGGGCTGAGCGGCTTTGCGTTGCTCGATGAGCTTGATCGCCTCGCTGGTGAGGCGGTCGCAGAGATGCTCATCCTTTCGTCCACCTTCCACGAGGCCCGGCACGGGGCTGCCGTGGTAGGCTTTTGCCTTCTTGGGGTCATCGTGCCCGTAAGGCCAGAAATAGCTGGCGGGTGCTCCGCTGTGGTTGCCGGCGATGTTGATGGCAAAGCCCTGACTCTGCGGCATGAACGGTTCCTGGCCGAGATGCCACTTCCCGACATGCCACGTCGCATAACCCGCCTCGCGCAGCACCTCGGCCATGGTCACTTCCTCCAGCGGAAGCTCCATCTTCATCTCCGCGGGCAGTAGTTTGCCGCTTCTGCCGTTGCTGGGAATGTAGTCGGTGATCTTCAGCCGCGCCGGATGCCGCCCCGTCATGATGGCCGCACGTGAAGGCGAGCAATACGGGCTGCTCGAATAGGCCTGGGTGAAGCGCATTCCCTGCGCGGCGAGTTGGTCGAGATTGGGCGATTCGTGGAAGGTGCTGCCGTAGCACGACAGGTCTGCCCAGCCGAGGTCGTCGGCGAGGATGACGATGATGTTCGGCTTTGGCCTCGGAGCTTGAGCAGCGTGCAGCGTGCTGAGCGGCGCGAGGATAAAGACGGTGAGGAAGTAGAGGATGTGTTTCATGGGATTGAATTCATTTCAGGGGACAAATAACGGCACAGCCCATTTCCCGATGAGGATGGTCTCGCCGGCGGCACAGTCTTTTTGGAACAGCGTACAGAAGTTAGACGAGGAACCGGGATGGAAGAGCGGCACTTCGGGCAGGGCGACTTTTTCGAAGCCCTGATCCATGAGTCCCTGCGCCGCAGTATCGCGGTTGCGATCGGGCATGGGGGTGAGGAAAAAGACGGTTCCGGGCCGCTCGCACCTGAGTGTCTTCTGGCCGTCCATGGCGATGGGCAGGAAGTGCGCGTTGTTGAGCGCAGCAGGAAGCTCGGCGGCGATGTAGCGGCGATCGGTGAAGAGTTTCGCGCCGGAAACAAGCGGCTGCGGCTTGGTAACGGTGCAAGTGAGCGTGCCAGGCTTGCTCATGCGCAGCGGCTTTCCGTCGGTGTTGTCGGCCACAGTGTGAGACGCAGATGTCTTCGGCTTCTCCTGACCACCAGTGGCTTTGCTGACGAGTTGACGCAGCTTCACCGCACCGCTCACGTCCCTGACCGCGGCGACGTCCTCCTCGCGAAACGCAGCCATCAGGATGTTGCGGTCGGAAACGCGGTTATAGTCATAGATGATGTGGATGAGGCCATCGGGTGTTTGCTGACCATCGGGGTAGGAAACGCCGAGGCGCTCATCGAGCATAAGTCCGCCGGTCCAGGTCTTGCCGTCGTCTTTGGAGAGGTAAGCAGTCAAATGCGAGCGGCTGGTGCGAGTGTCGAGTGGGCCATGTTTGACGAGAAGCAGACTTCCCGATGCTAGCCGACGGATGAAGAATCGCGAGGGAGTGTGGAGGATGCTAGAGGGCTTCAGTTCGGGCCATGTTTTGCCGCGATCCGTGCTTACACTTTCGCCGATGCCGTAGGTGGTGCGTACGAGCAGCCAGAGCGAGCCGTCGCGCCGCTCGACCAACATGTGCTCGTCGAACTGGCGCACGTCCTTCGGCACATTGCAGCCACCGCGCCGGGACCATGTTTTGCCTGCATCAGTAGAGATAATCATTTGCGCGCTTTCGTCGTGCTCGCGCCAACGCGAGATCGGCAGCACCCACTCGCCGGAGGAAAGCACGAGCGGCTTACACATCATCACGCCATCGCCGATGCGACGTGGCTTGGACCATGTTGGTTGAGCCGCATCGGGTTCGCTCGTCTCGATGCACCACACCCCCAGTTCCGTATCGCGACGACCTTTCTCCATCTGCGCCCAGAAGAAAATCAACCGGCCATCCGGCGACACCCATAGTTCAGGATCGAAACTGCGCACCGGCCCGCCCGCATCGGGATCGACCGTAAGCACCTCGGACCACGTCGCGCCCTTGTCGCCACTGGTGGAGAGCACGACGTAGTTGTTGAGGTCTTCGCCCGGCGTCACGCCCGCATACCACGTCGCCCACATCCGCCCCTTCGGCGCAACCGCCATGCTCGGGATGCCGGTGAAAGCGCGGTTCGTCACTGCCTGATCGCCCCGCGGTGGACCGAGATGCTGCGGTGGTTGCAGCGACAGCGCATCGGCGGCGTGGAGCGTCAGCGGGGCGAGAAGGACGGCGGTAAGCAGGTGGATAATTTTCTTCATGAGAGTCGCTCAGTAAATTATTCAAGTCCCGGCGCTCGTAACTCCCGCAGCGTCCGGCCGGTGAGCGGTGCGTCGGGGTGGAGGCCCATGGTACGCTTGTTTCGCTCGGAGGCCCACGTTGGTTCGCGGAAGACGGCCCCCCAGTTGATGGCGTGTTCAGGGAATTTCGCTTTCATCTCTCCAGCCCGTCGCCAATTGGCCATGACTTTCGCTTCAGCGTCGACGTCTCGGTCTTGGCTGGCTTCGAGCTTCTGCATCCAGTTTCGCGTATCGACGACGAGTTGGGAGAAATCCAAGCCGCATTGGACGAAGTGCAGGCGGCGGCGAAATTTTTCGTCAGCCTGGGTGAGTTTCTTCGCGGCGGCATCGAGATGTGTCTGCGCTTGAGCAAACCACTCGGGCGTGTATTTCTTCGGTAAATCAAAAGCGCGATGGCGGCTTGGTTCCGCAGCCACGAACTCCATGCGTGTACGTTCCAGGAGCTGCCAGTAAGCTTTGACGTCCGCCGCAGCCGCTCCGAAGCCACGCTGGTAGTAGTCGTCCATCAGTCCGGCGACATCTGTTTGTGGATTCCAAGCGAGGTGCGCTAGCGTGTAATAGTGAGGTCCTTGCGTCGACCAATGCAGCCAGAAAAGATCGAAGTAGAGGCCGAGGCAATGCGTCTCGGCGGCAAAACGAAAATCCTCACCCGCTTGAGTCATCGCCACATCGGGCATCCCCCAACTCAGGCCAGCCGGACTGCCGATATTTGGCCGCCACATGAGATGCTTCGCCTGCTTGGCCCAGCCGGCGTGTTGTTGCATGGGAAGCCGGCGTTCATCCGGCGAGCGGAGGTGAAAATTCGCCACACTTGAGATGATGACATTATCGTCGGGCGCAATACCGATGGGTGGATTCCGCGCAAGTCCATAGGCGTTGAGCTGCACGAACAACTCACGCTCGGGGAATTGCTCCTTGAGCAGCCGCGCAAGCGTGTTGGCAAAACGCACGTCGCGGTCCGTCTGCGACGTCCCTCGAAACTTCAGACCACCGCCAAAGCTCCACTCTACCTGCTCGCCATCGGGATGATCCCAAGCCAGGCAGTTTGTGCAGGTACAGTGCCCGCTGGTATATCCATCGTTGGGCGAGACATTGATCACACGCAGCGTCGGATGATTTTTTAACAGCTCCGTTGTGTCATCAAGCCATTGTCTCCATACAGCCGGGTTCGAGGCGCAGAGCTTGGTGTTTCTCACATTCGGCTTGAGGGCGCCGCGGGTGCCGTCCGGCGCAGCGGCAAAATAGTCGGGATGCTCCTGGCCATATTTTTCCCACCAATCACCAAAACCGTGCCCACCAGTCATGTCCATCGAGTCGAGCTGTACTCGCTGAAACCGAGCCCACAGCTCTTCGCTACTCTCCTTATTATCGCCGAGCGAAGTCTTCACCAACATGCCGCTACGCGAGCGAATCTGGGGATGATAACGACGCGACATCGGCGCGACGGCGAGCCGTTCACGGGGTATCACATCCTCCTCGTCTGGCCATAACCAACGCACTCCGAGTTGCTCTTGAAGAAACGAATAAACCGCGTTCGCCGTCCCGTACTCCTGCTGCACTCCCGTCTTCATCGCCAACCGTCCCTTGGTTTCCATGCAGGCAGGATCCCAACGGTCGCGGCCGGCAATCACGAGGTTGGCCTCGTCCGCAACCAGGAGTGTTTCCTCAGGATGTTTGAAATCGAAGTCGGTTTCGGGGAATAGCCTTTTCACTATCGGCTGCACACCGATCCAAATTGCCCGCGGCGGAAGCGGGTTGGGCTCAGCGTCGAGCACCACCGGGGTTTGCCCGCTGATCTTGCCGATGTATTCCGCTAGTGTCACCGCCGCATCTCGGACGCGCGGCGGTGCGTCTCGAAAAAGAATGATTGGGGCAGGCGATGTATCCTTATCCGCGAGGACAAACTCGGCAGTGACGGCTGTCGGTGCCAGCGGCAGGAGCAATAGGCCGGCCAAGATGGGGTGGATGAAAGGGATCGATCTCATCGTTTGGTTCTTCAGTTAGTCGACTGGGTTTCCTTAGGCCAGCTAGCGAGGCAATCACAAAAATTCTTGATGCGTTGGGATTACCGTGTGGTCAGAGCATGTTCCCTGGGCAGGCCCCCGGCAGCGAGGACAACCACGCTTGACGGACTCACTCATGACCGCAACCACGAGGCTCACAGCGAGCGTTCGTGGCCATCAGCTGGACGAGCCATCTGATAGTAAGGATTCCGCGAAAGCCTTTCAATCGGCGGGCTCCTCCCACAGGAGTTTGATAGGCCTTCGCTAGTTTTTGCTCCAGGAAGTTCTTGGGATGACGGTTACTGGCGACAGTTGGGACGGCTTCGAGGGGGGGCGATGACGCCGCATCGCAGCAGCCAACTTCGATGAGCGATCGGTATTGGTTTTAGACGCGAGCGGAGGATCCACAACGCTGATCATCTCAGTGGACTCGATTCCGAAAGGGCATTCCCTGCAAGCCCCGCAAGACTTCCTGCGAGGCTTTGGTGCGCAATTCGGCAATCCCTTCCTCGCAATAAAAAGCCGCATGCGGGTTGAGGATCATCCGATCATGGGCGGGGTGCGTGGGGTCGCGCCAGGCCTTGAGTACCGTTGAATCCGCAGATGGAGGTTCGGACTCGAGCACGTCGATGCCAGCGCCGGACAAATGACCTTGAGCCAAAGCTTCAACCAAGGCAGCGGTGTCGAGGACACCTCCGCGGGCGGTATTGATGACTATCGCACCGGCCGGTAACAACGCCAGTTCCGCCGCCCCGATCATCCCGCGAGTCTGCGGCGTCAGCGGGCAATGCAGGCTGAGGAGATGACTTTGCTGCAACAGTTCCTCGAGTGAATCGACGCGGCGTACCCCGAGCGATTTCTCCACCCCGTCGCGAAGCGGCGGATCGTAGAATACGACATCGAAACCAAAGGCCTTCGCCCGCAAGGCTGCGGCCGCACCGATCCGACCGCAACCGATGATCCCGAACACGCGACCGCGTAGCCGATGGAGCGGTACCGCTTGATCTGCGTTCCAAGCCCCAACGCCACGACGCAACCGGCTGTTGAGGAAATGGGTGCCACGAGCCAGCCCCAAGGCCATTCCCAGCGCAGAATCGGCAACCTCTTCGGCTCCATAATCGGGGACATTGCAGACTGGGATCCCGTGTTCCCCGGCGGCAGCCAGATCGATATTGTCGTAGCCTACACCGGGCCGTACGATTACCTTGCAGCGGCTTAGCCGCTGGATATGCTCCCGGGTCAAACGCAAGTAGTGATAAATCATTACCGCATCAGCATCGTTCAGCTGATCCTGAAGCTCCGATTGCTGCTGGATATCGAGAGCGACCACCTGGGCATAACCATCGAGCACCCGCCGCTCGCACTCCAAAGGCTCGGGAATCAGGTCGGTAACCACCACGCGGGCAAGTTCGCTCATGAAAGCAAAGTTCTACGTCGAAGAGGCTGAAGGAGTGAGGTTCAAGGCTTGACGGGGAGAACGATCCGTGAAGCAGCACCGGGGCGGTGATGGATGCGTTCGGTAGCGATAGCGGTTTGGCTGCCGTTGATGCCTTCGGCCGTGTTGGGGTTACGGTCGTAGAGCGGGAAATCCGCGCCGCTGATATCCACACGGAGCCGGTGCCCAGAAGCAATGGTGGCGGCGATCGGCCCCAAATCGACCGTGATCTCGTAAACTTCATTGGGCTGCATCCACTGGGGGCGGAGCAACGAATCGCGATAACGACCGCGGAGGATGCCGCGGGCGAGATTCCACGAGCTTCCGTCGGGATGCACATCGGTCAGCTTTACCACCCAATCTGCGTCCGGTGTATCGCTGCTGACGTAGAGCTTGGCCTCGGCGTTGCCAGCAAACGTGAGGGGAGAGGCCATCGGCTCGCTCGTGTAAACCAGCACATCTTCCCGATCCTCGGTCGCAGCTTGATCGACCGGCCCCCATACCGCAGCGTGGCTGGGACGTTCAGCAGAGACCGGGCACGCTGGAGTAGGCTGGGCTGGATCAGCACGGAAGCCATCGGCGGGTTGGTCGCCGGGAGGCGCTACCCGACTCAGCCGGCCGTCCCCTTTTCGACTGTTGGCTCGACCATCGGACTCCAGATAAAAGGGGGTAGCAGCAAAACCCTCCGGGGGCCAGCATTGCGCGTCATGCCAAACATTATCGCCTAGCGAGAAGTAACGCACCGGGGGAAAAGGCCTAGCCAGCGCTGACGGGTCCTGCTTCAGGTAGCGATCCATCCAATCGAGCTGGATCGCGGCGATGTCGATGGCAGCATCGACACCGAAGTCCATATCGGCGACTTTGGACTTGCCGACACTGCCGTGATCCCACGGGCCGAGGACCAGCCGCTGCTGCTGGCGCGTCTGGTCGTCGTGGGCCTGCTTTTGCATGATCACGAAATTGCCGACAGACTCGCGCGAAAAATAATCGTAGTAGCCCACCACGTGCAGTGCGGGCAGTTGCAATTCGGGCAAATGCGAAGTGAGATCCAGTCGTGTCCAAAAGCCATCCGGTCGCGGATGCGTGAGGAAAGCGTCCAGCCATGGCATCTCCCAACCGATAGCGATGTCTACCTCGCTCAAGGGTAGGCGTTGAAAGGCTTCGCTGTAATCATGTGCTTTGGCTCCTTCGGGGCGCGGCGAATTGCCCGCGATCCATGAAGCGATCAGCGCGAGTCGCACCGAACCACCGAGGTAAATATTCCGGTAGAAACTGCTCCAGGTAGCCTGTGGCGCGATGGCGACCAGGCCCGGTGGCTTCTCCACTGCCGCCTGCCACTGCACGGCGCCAACATACGAACCGCCGACCATCCCAACCCGACCATTACACCATGACTGACGCGCGATCCACTCGATGGTATCAAAACCGTCCTGGCCTTCGTGGTTGTAGGGAGCAAAGGTCCCCTCCGATTCAAATTTCCCGCGGCAGTCCTGGGCGATGAAGATATAGCCAGCCTTCACCCATCGTTCGCCGGTCTTCTGTTGCTTACGGCGATCATAGGGGGTGCGGGTCAAGATCACCGGAGCGTTGACCAGCGTCGAATCACGATAGATATCGGCCACCAATTCGACCCCATCACGCATCGGGATGCGAATTGCCTCGGCTTGAATATCGGCGTGGGTGGTCAGCGGCCGGAAGAACAGCAGGCAAACGACGATCGCAATTCGCATCTCGGGATCTTTCAGGTAACTTTCAGGCTGAACCTTACCAGTCGTTAGGCGGGTTGGGCAAGGATGACGAAGGTTGACTCGGACGAGGTGCTCGAGGTGTCGCGAGTACTCCCAAGGACTCGCGTCCCAGACTCGAGTCGGGGATGAAAGTTTTCATCTGCCCCTTCACCATCGACCGGCAGTTCCCTTGACGAGCCGGGATCTTCGATTCTATACTTGTATTACAAGTTGTCAACACGACAGGAACGGTCCGGGGCTTTGGGCGACGAGGAGTGGAGTTGGATGCGACTGGCGGCGATCGAGCGCAAGAATACGGTGGATTTGGTAGTGGAGCGGATCGCCGAGGTGATCAAGAACCAGCGGCTGGCGGCTGGAGCTAGATTGCCGGGCGAACTACAGTTGGTCCAGCAGTTGAAGGTCAGCCGTCCGGTGCTACGAGAAGCCTTGGCGCGGCTGCATAGCATGGGATTGGTCGACGTTCAGCGCGGACGTGGAACCTTCGTCGGCAGCCGCGAAAGCTTGGGCAACTGCGTCCGCCTGCTGCGGTCGGCGGTAACGGTTTCCCCGCAGGAACTGCGATCGTACGCCGAACTCCGTTCGGCGGTGGAAGTCCAAGCGGTTCGACAGGCAGCCGAACATGCGACGGCTGAAGATATCGCGGAGTTGCAGAAGTACCTGGAAAGGCTCGATGATCAAGAGCTAGCTTACGCCAAGGCATTGGAGATCGACTTTCGCTTTCACCGCAAGTTGATCGAGATGTCGGGAAACCCGATGATGATCAATCTTATGGAAGTCATCTATGAATTTGTGCTCGCCCAAATGGCTCGCACCACCCCCTCGCAACGGGATAATCAGCTTGGGCGGCGACTGCACCAGGCGATCTTGAAGGCAGTCCGCGAACACGATCCAGACGCAGCCGATAAGGCCATGCGCCAACATATGCAAGCAGTGCTAGTGCGATTGGACGGGTTGGCCATGAAGAAAAAGGGGAAGTCGTGATGCGAATCGTCATCTCGAGCCTCGCGATCCTCGTGACCGCGATGCCGCTACCTGCCGAAGAAGCCGCTAGCCTCGCCCCGGCCGGACAGGCCTTTTTTGAAACCAAGATTCGTCCGGTGCTGGTCGAGCATTGTTACGAATGCCATGCGAAGGACACCAAAATCCTGCAGGGTGGTTTGCGTGTCGATCATCCACAAGGCTTGCTCCAAGGAGGGGATAGCGGACCGGCCATCGTTCCAGGAAAAGCCGCCGAAAGCCTGCTGATCCAGGCGCTTCGTTATGAAGGTGTCGAGATGCCCCCCAAAGGGAAACTCCCGGACGCGGTGATTCAAGATTTTGAAGCTTGGGTTGCGATGGGGGCCCCCGATCCGCGCCCGCCGATCGAAGTAACCGGATCCAAGACGATCGATATCGAAGCCGGACGCCAGCACTGGAGTTTTCAGCCTGTCGCCGCTCCGCCAACGCCCCCGGTGAAGGATACGTCGTGGCCGCTCGATCCTATCGATCATTTTATCCTTGCCAAGTTGGAGGACGCGGGGATCATGCCCGTCGTCGACGCCGATCGCTACAGCTGGCTGAGGCGAGTCAGTTTCGATTTGACAGGTTTACCTCCGACACTCGATGACGTCGAGGCTTTTATTCGGGACAACTCGCCGAGCGCTTGCGAAACTGTTGTCGATCGACTCTTGAATTCGCGGGCTTTCGGCGAACGTTGGGCCAGGCATTGGCTGGACCTGACGGGTTATGCCGACATGATGGGGACTTCCAACAATGTCTTCGCCGAGCACGCTTGGCGTTACCGCGATTACGTCATCGCAGCCTTGAATAAGGACAAGCCTTTCGATCGTTTTGTTCGCGAGCAGATCGCTGGCGACCTGATGCCTTTTTCGTCCATCGAGGAGCGTGCCGAAAATCTTGTAGCGACAGGTTTCTTGATGGTGGGCGATGTGAAGATTGTCGAGCCTGACAAGCCGAAGATGGTTGCCGACCATGTGGATTCGCAGCTAAGCAAGATCGGGACAGTCTTTCTCGGGATGACTCTTGGTTGCGTTCGCTGCCATGACCATAAGTTCGATCCGATCGCTACGGAAGACTACTATGGAATGGCTGGCATGCTTCACAGTTCTCCGTCGACCCATAAGATCCCTTTTGGTGTCTGGAGCAAGCTTAATGAGGTTGTCTTGCCGGAGACCCCCATACAAAAAACCGCGCGGGAGGAACGGGAGACGCAGCACGCAGCGAAACTGGCAGCCATGAAGTTGGACCAGAAAAAGCTGAATGAGGAAAAGAGTGCTGTGTCAGCAGCCTTGGCGAAATTGCAAGCCAAGCCCGTGTCTATCGAGCGACCGCCATCGGGCGAAGTTTCCGAGGGCGAGGGATCCATGACGGCAGCGGAAGTAGTCGCGACGGCGACTGAAGAAAAGGCGAGCGATTTCCCTTCCAGCGAAACCGAGGTGATGGCAGCGGAAAGAAAAAAACTCGCCGAGCAACTTGCGAAGCTTACCGCCGACCTGAAATCGTTGGCAACCAATATCCAGCACGCCGAGTTTTTTAGTTCGCAAGTTCCCAAAGCTTTTGCCATGCAGGATGGCGAGGAGCCGGTGGACATGCCGGTTTTCATCCGCGGGAATCCGTATGCCAAAGGGGCTATCATTTCGCGGGGAGTTCTCCGCGTGGCTTCCTGGCAGGAATTTCCAGAGATCCCGGCAGGCCAAAGCGGCAGGCTCCAGTTAGCGGATTGGCTGGCAGATCCTCGCAACCCACTCACTGCGAGGGTCACGGTCAACCGGATATGGCAAAAACTTTTTGGCGAGGGGTTGGTTCGAAGCGTCGATTACTTCGGCGTTCGGGGCGAAGCCCCGACTCATCCGGAACTGCTTGACCATTTAGCCACGCGTTTCGTCAACGCTGGTTGGTCGCAGAAGCAGATGATACGTGCGATCGTCCTCAGCCGGGTTTATCGCCTCGGAAGTATGAACGATCCGGCGGCGATGGAGAAAGATCCCGACAATCGGCTGCTGTGGCGGATGAATCGCCAGCGTTTGGATGCCGAGTCGATCCGCGATGGCTTATTGGCGGTGACCGGTGAATTGCTCGCCAGTCAAGGGGGACCAGCGCTTGCACTCGAGGTCGTTGAGAACACGGGGGCCTTGGTGCAGTCGGGGGTCAATCCACCCAACTATCGGCACGCGAAACCGCGTCCAAGTGAAGAGTTTCAACGCACCCTCTACTTGCCGGTCATGCGCACCGGTTATGCAGGGCCGGATAAACTCCGAGGTTTCTTCGACTTTGTCGACCCGGCTCAAATCGCCGGGCAACGCAATCAAACGGTATCGGCAACTCAGTCACTTTTTCTCCTAAATAACAAAATGCTTCGCGACCGCTCCAAAAAATTCGTCGAACGCCTGCTGGCAGAGGAACCGGATGCGGAGGTTCGGCTTGAGCGGATGTGGTTGACCGTTTTCAGTCGGCCGATCACTCGCCAGGAGAGGACGGAAGCCCAGGCCTTCCTCGATGACTTGGAACCACCCTTGAATTCGGCCAAGGCTGCAGCAGCAAGCGAGTCGCTTCGTTGGCAGGAGTTGTGTCACAGTTTGTTCGCGTCGAACCTGTTCCTTTACCGGCTTTAGGCAGGCTACCATGGGATGTGACTCAAACCAAGAAACCTTCCAGGGCTGGGGGGGAAACGATGAGTTTCGTTCAGGCACCTCCCTCGTTTCGAGCAGGCGGTCGTGCTCGTACTTCAACTCCTGTTTACGGATGCTGTCGGCGAAGGCCCGCGCGAGTGGTTGCAGCCTTCCGATCACTTGAATTCCTGAAATAATTGTCTTCCCTAAAAGATATACGAGCATAATCGCTATGAAGAATGCAGTCTGCCTCTCGCGTCGTCGGTGTCTACAGCATGCGGCTTTGGGATTCGGTGGTTTGGCCTTTCACGATTTGCTTCAGGCTGCTTCCGGATCGCCCGATGCTCGCATTCCAAATTTCGCCGCTAAGGCCAAGCGTATCATTTTCCTGTTCATGTCGGGTGGCCCGTCGCAGCTGGATTTGTTCGATCCCAAGGAATACATCGCTCGCAAACACGGCGAGATGATCGACTCGCCCTTGCCTCCGGAAGTGACTCAAATTGGAACCGAGAAGTATCTGGCACTTGGTGCCATGCAGCCAGTAAAGCCGCGTGGTCAGTCGGGGATCCTGGTCTCAGATCTCATGCCGCATCTCGCTGAAATCGCCGACGACATTTGTTTGATGCGAGGTATGAGTGCCGACAACCCGCAGCACGCGGCGGCCATCCAGCAGTTCCATACGGGTGTTTTTAGCGAAGTCAGGCCGTCGATGGGGGCCTGGATCAGCTATGGTCTTGGCACGGAAAATCAGGATCTGCCTGGCTTCGTCAGCATCGAGTCACCGGGGATCCGAACGTATGATTCGAGTTTCCTCCCCGCCAAGCATCAAGGAACTCCCTTGACGGTCCCGCTCAACGAAAAAATCTCGCCGATTGAAAACCTCAGGAATCTTTCGCTCGATGAATCGATCGAACGGAAGCGGATCGACTTCACGCAAAGGCTGGGGCGGCGATTGCTCGAGGACCTCCACGGCGATGCGAATATGGAAGGGATGATCGCCAACATGGAACTTGCCTTCCGGATGCAAACGACTACTCCCGAATTAGTCGATCTGTCGAAGGAATCGCAAGCTACTTTTGAGCTTTACGGGATCAACCAACAAGAGACTGACAAGAATGCTCGAGCTTGTTTGTTGGCGCGGAAGCTCAGTGAAGCCGGGGTTCGATTCGTTCAGGTGACGATGGGCGGTTGGGATCATCACGGTGACATTCGGACGAACTTGCCGAAGCTCTGTAAGGAAACCGACCAGCCGGTCGCCGCCTTGGTGAAAGACCTCAAGCAGCGAGGGTTGCTCGACGAGACCCTGGTCCTCTGGTCCGGCGAGTTCGGTCGGACGCCGTGGAGCCAGGACCTCAGCGGCAAGGCGCCGTTGGAAAAGCATGGTCGGGAGCATCAGCCGCAGAGCTTCTGCGGATGGATGGCCGGTGGCGGGATCAAACCAGGCTTTACCTACGGCGAAACAGATCACCTGGGATATGACGTCATTTCGGGGCGGATTCACGTGCACGACCTGCATGCCACGATGTTGCACCAGCTAGGTATCGATCATACGCGACTGACCTGGCGCCATCTCGGCCGCGACTTCCGCTTGACCGATGTTTATGGCAGCGTGGTCCACGAAATCCTGGGTTGAACGTCGGCCAGGGAGGCAGCACCCACGCGCAGCGTATGCTATCCTCCTCGTCCCGCTCAGATGCTTCCAAGGCAGGCGATCTTGTTCCCCTGCCCCGCTGCCCGGGAGAGGGCATTTTTTGATAACTGCCTTGCTTGGGGCGTTAGCTGAGAGCTTCCATCATCTCGTCCTGGTGCGCTAGGCGGAGGGTGAATGCCCCCTCTCCCCACTTCGTGGGGCGAGGGGACGAAAAACAGCGGTCTGCTCCCAAGCTATGCGTGGGGCGAGGGGACGAAAAACAGCGGTCTGCTCCCAAGCTATGCGTGGGGCGAGGGGACGAAAAGCAGCGGTCTGCTCCCAAGGCATGCGTGGGGCGAGGGGACGAAAAACTCTTTCGAACTTGGAACCCAGTTCCCTATCGGTAGCCTTGGATGGGAAGCCGATCATTGCCGAAGCGGCGGTTGGAAGACCTGGAAAGCCTCGAGGCGTGCTTGCTTGCCGGAAATGGGGATCAATTCCAGCGTATGCTGTCGGTTGGGTAGTTGCTGGGCGAGGCGAATGACGAAAGCTTCCTCGGCAGCCCCGCGGAAGTCGACGCGGCTGACGACCGCACGCTTCACTTCGAAAGCGAAACGATCGCCCCGGCGATTGCGTTCAGCGCGGCGCCACATCTCCGGTTCGATCAGGATCTGTCCGCTGCGGCTGGTGAATGGCTGAAAAGCGTTGCCTTGGCCATCCGCTCCCGACAAACTGCCGCTGACTTCGTAGTCTCCCTGATCGCTGGTCATCACGATCGTCCAGCTTTGGGGCACCACCCCTTGTCCCAGGGTGATGCCGTGCGGCGAGCTATCCCGGGGGACGGTCGGCGAAGTTCCGATGGGGGCTTTCGAGTTCTTGGCTCCGGGTTGCACGTAAGTCATCAGGAAGCTTTCCACTTGATCGGCTGGTTGGCCATCGATGACAACCCGGAAGTTACCGCCATCGGTGGAGCGAACACCGTGAAGATCGATCCGATTGCCGGTAAAGGTCACTTGAAAGGAACCGTCATCCGACTGTTTGGCTTGTATCCGCCGCTCGCGGTCGGCAGGCTGGTAGCTGAATTTTTCCGAAGGCTTTAGATGGGCCATGATATTGGCATTGATAATCTCCGCTCCGTATTCGCTCTGATGGACGGCGTCTTTCAGCAAAGCTTGCAGCGGTAGCTGGTTGGCAGTGATATACTCACCCCAAGCGCGGCGATTTTCGATAAATTCAACATCGTACTTACGACATATCTCGCGGATGGCCGCCACATCCTGGTCGGCCGCGTTTTCAGATTTCCCCCACAACGGCTGATCGCGTTCCCGCCAATGGATGCTGGGGACGATGATGTCGGCTGTCGTCGAGGTTCGCAATTCCACGATCAACTTTTCCAGATCTTTGGGATCACCGATGGTGTAGATCAGCACCAGATCGGGTTGATCGGGAACCACCAGGTGCCTGGCCCAGCCACGCAGGTACTGCCAGGGGCATGAGTTACCGACCATCTTGCGGTATTCGATGGGTGGGGCTTGGGGAAAGCGTTTGGGGATCTCCGTCTTCCAGGCCTCACCGTTGCCGAGCATGTTGCAATAGCTCGACCCCAAGGCCCAGATGACGAACGGCCGCGGCGGTTGGATCCCATGCTGCAACTTGTGCAAAGTCAAAGCCAGATGCTGGCCATCGCTTGGCTGGGCGGTCGGGACGTAGTCGGCCGCCGCAGTCGGTTTGCCCTTAGGGGTACGCGGTTCGTCGGTCGCCAGGTTGCGATCGGCCGCTGGCAGAAAGTTCATGGGAAAAGCGAGAGTCAGGAGGAACCAAGGTCCCAACAGCCACCAGATCCGCGGCGGATGGAATGAAAGCTTCATGAGCGTGAACATCTTTCTGTGTCGCGGGGATACAGCCGCTTGGTTACCGTAAAGATCTCGTATGCCACCCTGAATTCTAATAGGACGATCCAAGGGCTGGAACCTCATGCGGTAGCGACCGTCGCAACTTTTCCCTTGCGCTCACCGTCGCAGGATGCATCTCGATGTTCTTCCAGCAGGAAATGAATCGGAAGCCGGGTGGGTTTACGGATCGCCATGCGATTGAAAGCCGCCGTGCCACCCGCCGAGGCGAAGCCTGCCGGGGTGTGACGGAGGGAGAAGGGAGTGACACGCTCAACTCTCAAGCTTGCGAGGTGAGGGAACGCCGGCTCAACGTATTTCGTCCCAGGCGTACTCAAGCCGCACGATGTCCAACCCGGGCCCCTCGCCGCGTTGGTAGGTGATGACGTGAAAATGGGACCGGCCGCCGATATCTGTCCAAAAGGGTTGAGCATAGAAGCTATCGGCCGGTGACTGTCCATCCGCTTTGGCCAACACCACCCGTTGGGTGAGGCTTAGCCTTTCTGGATCCAGTCGAAATAGAGCCAGTTCCGAGTTACGTGACTCAACTCGATTGCGCCCGAGGAGATAATAGACACCGTCGCGGGCGAAGAGTCGTGGGCGATCGATGGTTTGCAGGAAGGGGTATGCTTCTCGCAAATTGGTCTTGGCAATCAACTGGAAATCGGCATCCATGTGCAGGAGCCATTGGCGACCATCGTAACCGCGGGCGGCGATCAGGTAGCCGTCGCCAAAAGCGACCAAGGTGCTTTCATTGATGGGAGCCTGGTCGAGGGTTTGGGTCAAGCTGCAGACAAAACGCCACGTTCGCCCATGGTCGTCGCTGCGAAGGACATCCACCGAGCCGGGTTGGCTGGTAGTGCGATGAACCAAATGGCCGCCGGGTAAGTTGGCGAAGGTCATGGCTACGAGCCAGGTGGCCTCTTTTCGCGAACAGGCATCGAAGGCGTAACCATACTCAACGCCATCTACCACTCCAAGCCTCTGCACCGGGCTGAAACTGCGGCCCCCATCCTCCGATCGCACCAAGCCCAGTCCGCTGCGTTGGCCGGCGCTCCGTTGGATATCCAGGTAGTTCGCGATATCGCCATTGGGAAACCGCACCCACTCCCCCATCTGTATGATTTCCCCATCGAGGCTTGCGAGCACGCCCTGCGAACGAACCATCTGGCTCGTCTTGTCGTAGCGCAACCAATCCAGCGTTGCGCCGACATCGCCAGCGTGCGCCTTGCCATGCTTGTAGGAAATCAGCACTTCGGGACCGAGGTCGACGATGGCTGGAAAGGCAAGGTAGGGACGCTCAGGGGTGGCAGCCGAGGCGGCCAGAACTTGGACCGTGAGCGGCTTGGCCTGCAACACCGGCACCTTCTCGCTGGCGTTGGTCGCTGCCCCGTGGATAAGAAGCCAAGCGATCCACAGGAGGGATAGGTTTTTCATCGAGATTCTCCGGCTATGGCGAGGCGGCCAGGGACGACGAGCCTCGCTCCCGACGGCGTGGTGGCGCGGCTCAGGCACCACGCAACCTCGAGACCTACTCTCCACGGTGAATTTTGCAACCGCATTCGGGCGGGCTGCCTGGGGAAGTCGACCAGGCAAGCCCATCATCAAGCGACGCGGTCAATTCGGCTGCTTCTTT
>JBILTQ010000368.1:0-5593 GCA_044371435.1 Pirellulaceae bacterium
TGCGGACCAACGCCGCGACACGGCCCTGATTCCTCCGAAAGGCTTGAAGACCAAACTCGAGCCGGGGTATCGTATCCCGATCGTCGATATCAGCGGTGAACGCGAGCGGCAAGTTATCGTCGACCGCGAGGCGGGACAATACCTTGGACATCCGACGACGGTCTTGCTCGAGGACCAGCAAACGATCTTGACCGTCTATCCCAAAGGTCATGGGCGCGGGGCCATCGTTTATAAACGAAGTCTGGATGGCGGTAAGACGTGGAGCGATCGTCTGCCGACACCTCAATCGTGGGAAACATCGCTAGAGGTCCCCACCTTGCATCGCGTCGTCGATGCCGCCGGCAAGAAACGGCTGATCATGTTCAGCGGCTTGTACCCGATCCGGATGGCGGTTAGCGAGGATGATGGGCAACGATGGAGCGAATTGAAGCCGATTGGCAACTTCGGTGGAGTAGTCACGATGGCCTCGGTCTTAGAACTCAAGAAGCCGGGGCATTATCTGGCGTTCTTTCATGACGATGGTCGCTTTATCCGCGGTGGCGAGGAGGAAAAGTACCGGGTCCGCGGACCGCATAGCGATCACTCCTCACCCGCCGCCAAGCCGTGGCGGTTCTGGGTCTATACCTGCCTCTCGATCGATGGCGGCCTAAGCTGGAGCGTGCCAACCCCGATCGCCATGCTGCCCGACGCCAATCTCTGCGAGCCGGGCGTGCTGCGTTCACCGGATGGCTCGCAGATCGCGGTCCTGCTCCGCGAGAACTCGCGTAAATACAATTCGTTCGTAATCTTCTCGAATGACGAGGGGCTGAGTTGGTCAGAACCGCGGGAACTTCCGGCCGCCTTGACCGGCGATCGGCATGTAGCCAGGTACGCTCCGGATGGGAGGCTCTTCATCAGCTTCCGCGACACGACACACGTCAGTCCGACCAAGGGTGATTGGGTAGGCTGGGTTGGGACCTACGACGATATCCGCCAGGGAACTGAAGGCCAGTATCGTGTGCGGATCATGGATAATACCAAAGGGTCTGACTGCACCTATCCCGGTGTCGAATTGCTTCCCGATGGCACCTTCGTCACCACCACCTACGGGCACTGGACCGAAGGAGAACCAGCTTATGTGGTTAGCGTTCGGTTCAAGCTGGCGGAACTCGATGCCAAACTCCAACCTTGACTCGTTCTGCGGCGACAGGTTTTGAGGATTTTACGCGGCCAGCTGAACCGTAGGGCGGTTCGTTTCGTTCCAGGGATGGAATCGAAGCGGTTTCCTGGTTGCTAACCCTGATCTGGCGAGTTAACCGAGCTGTACCAACGCGGCGGTTGCCGATGGGCGGGACCTCTGAAGCCATTCAACGCGACCTGCGTCGACGCCCCCGTCTTCCGCAGGATGTGAGCTGAAAAACTGGCTAGCCATCTGCCCAGTGCGGCTTTTGTACCAAGGATTGCATCGATCCGACTAGAATCCAAAGCGGCGCGGCAGCCATAATGCACGGGTGGGTTTATCAGCTTTTTTCGCGAGGGCGCGAGCGTTGAGATATTCTTCAATGGGATGGTTGTGGTTGGCCGGTTGCATCTTTGTATGCCTGCCGGAGACGATGCGGCTGTGGGGGGCGGAGCAGGTTGATTTTAATCGCGATATCCGTCCGATCCTCTCGGAGAAATGCTACTATTGCCATGGGCCCGATGAGCAGCATCGCGAGGCGGATTTGCGTTTGGATACCCCTGCCGGAGCGAGAGCGGCGATCGAATCGGGCGAATTCCTGTCGCGAATTTTTAGCGATGATCCCGAACGGGTGATGCCTAAGCCTTCGTCGAAGTTGAATCTATCAGCGACCGAGAAGGACTTATTGAAACGATGGTTGGAAGCGGGGGCACGCTATGAAAGCCATTGGGCTTTCCGTCAGCTCCCGAACGCCGTGCCGGTACCGACGGACGCGGGTGTTGGTTGGGCTCGGGAGCAGTTCGATCATTTTATCGCAGCACAACTTGTCGAGCATGCATTGGAGCCGGCCGCAGAGGCGGAGCCGCTTCGTTGGTTACGGCGAGTCACGCTCGACCTGACCGGCTTACCGCCGACCGTGGGTGAGGTCGAAGCCTTCCAATCGCAGTTGGCCGGTGATCGCGAGATGCTGTATCGGGCGACAGTAGATCGCTTGCTCCAATCGCCGGCCTATGGTGAACATTTGGCGGTGATGTGGTTGGATGCGGCCCGCTATGCGGATTCCTATGGTTATCAATCGGACAAATTGAATAACCAATGGCCCTATCGCGATTGGGTCATCCAAGCCTTGAACGACAACCTGCCCTACGATCAGTTCTTGCAGTGGCAATTAGCGGGTGATTTGCTGCCTGAGCCGACCATCCGCCAGCGGTTGGCGACTTCTTTTAATCGCATCCACCGGTTGAACAATGAAGGGGGTGCGGTTTTTGAAGAGTGGCGGCAGGAGAATGTGGCTGATCGCGTCCACACTTTTGGTACCGCCATCCTGGGCTTGACCTTGGAATGCTGCCGTTGTCACGACCATAAGTATGATCCGATTTCGACTCGCGAATACTACGCCTTGTCCGCCTTCTTCAACTCGATCGATGAGAATGGGATGTACGATCGCACCGAGAAGGTCCCTTCGCCGTCGATGCTGCTACCGACGCCGGAGCAGGCGGAGGCCTTAGAGGTGGCTCGCCGAAAAGTCGAAGAGGCTCGGTTGGCCTATGAAGCAGCCCGCGCTGGCGCGGCTGATCGCTGGCAAAGGCAGCGCGGCGAAAGCTCGTCGGCGCAAGCTCATACCTTTGCTTTTGCTGGTGCTGCATTGCCCGATCGCCGCTTTGCCTTTACCTTCGACGAGCCGTGGACGGCCGAGCTGGCAAGTAGTTACGAAGCCACCACCTTGGATAAGAGCAAGACGCCACCGCTGGAAACCATCGAAGTTGCCGACTCGCCCTTGCCTCCGTTGGCGGCTAGCCAGCATCCGCGCCGCGCCCTCAAGTTGGATGGGGATCGGGGGATGGCGATCATGAACGTCGATCCGATCGATCGTTGGACTCCTTTCAGCCTGGTGCTCAACCTGCGCGAGACCAAGCGTCAGCCGTTGGCAGCGGTGATCGCCCAGCATTGCCGGGGGACGGATGCCGGTTATAACGGCTGGGACTTGGTCATCGAAGATGGTTACCTGGAAACGCGGCTTTATCGAGTTTGGCCAGGAAATGCTTTAGGGGTACGAACCCGCGAGCCGATTGCGGTCGATCCATGGCATCAAATCGCGGTGACCTATGACGGTTTGTCTCGAGCCGAAGGCTTGAAAATCTTCCTCGATGGGAAACCGTTGGCGGTGGATATCCTCCGCGACAACATGATCAAGAGCGCCAACGTGAAAGTCGACCATGGAGGACGCTTCGTGATCGGACAACGCTTTCGCGGACGCGGACTGGATGGCGGTTTGATCGACGATGTCCAGTTCTATAACCGTAGTTTATCGGCGGCTGAATTGATGCATCTGGCTTCGGGGCAGCCGTTGAAAGTGACGAAGGAATATTATGCTTCGGCCCTCGATGAAGAATGCCGGCAAGCGACCAATGCCTTGCAGCAAGCCATTCAGCAATGGGTGATGGTCGAAGAGTCGATGAATGAGCTGCCGATCATGAAGGAATTACCGCAACCGCGTCCCGCTTATGTGCTGGCGCGCGGCGAATACGATGCTCCCAAAAATGAACACACGCGGGTGGACCGAGACGTACCGAAGAATTTAGGCCTGCCTTTTGCCAAAAAACTTCCCCGGGATCGTTGGGGGCTGGCGCAATGGGTAACCGATCCTCGGCATCCACTTACCAGTCGCGTGATCGTCAACCGTTTATGGGCCAACTTTTTCGGGGCTGGTTTGGTCCGTACCCCGGAGAACTTTGGGTTGACCGGCGAGCAACCGTCGCACCCAGCGTTGCTCGATTGGTTGGCACGGGATTTGATCCATCGCAACTGGAATATCAAGGAGTTCTGCAAGCAACTGGTGCTGTCGGCCACCTATCGTCAGGATTCGGCGGTGACACCCGAGAAGCTGGCCAAAGATCCGGAGAATCGCTGGCTGTCGCGAGGATCTTCGCATCGTTTGGCGGCCGAGCAAATCCGCGATCTGGCTTTGGTGGCCTCGGGTTTGCTTAGCGATGAACGGGGGGGGCCCCCGGTTTCGCCTTATCAGGCAGGGGGCGATCTGTGGCGGGAGAACAACGGGATGTCGCCACCTTACCAGCAGTCGGTAGGCCGAGCCTTGCATCGCCGTTCCATCTATTCTGTGTGGAAACGGACGGCACCTTTGCCCAACATGATGGCCTTCGATACCAATAGTCGCGAGGTTTGTACGGTAAAGCGCCAACGCACCAATACGCCGCTGCAGGCCTTGGTGCTGATGAATGATGTGCAGTTTATCGAAGCTGCCCGTTGCTTGGCGGAGCGATTGCTACTAAAGCGAGCATCGCCTTCTGCCGTACCAGCCGACGACGAGCAAGCCGATCGGTTACGCTTTCGCCAGGCGTTTATTGCTTTTACTAGCCGTCAGCCGGCGCCGCGGGAAGAGGACTTGCTGCTGACGCTGCTGGCGGAGGAACGCCAGTACTACCAGGCCGAGACTGCCGAGGCTGAGAAGCTGGTGGCGATCGGCGATACGCCAAGTCGCCTGGCTGAATTGGCGAAACTACAAGCTGTGGAAATGCCCCGGGCGGCTGCCGAGTTGGCTGCCTGGACCCATGCGATTCAGGCTATCATGAACCTCGATGCTGCGATCTGGAGTCGATAACGATGAATATCCCGACGATCCCACCCCATCATGTCGACGCCTTGATGGCCACCAGCCGCCGTCATTTCTTCAAGTCCCAAGGGGCCGGCGCCATCGGCTCTTTGGCTCTAGCCAGTTTATTGTCGCCAACGTTATCCGCAGACGAGACTGGATCGCCCCGTCCGCATTTTACCCCCAAAGCTAAACGTATCATTTACCTTTTCCAATCAGGAGGTCCTTCGCAGCATGAGCTTTTCGATTACAAGCCGCTCTTAAAGCAGCTGCATGGTCAAGATCTGCCAGCTGCGGTCCGCGGGACGCAACGCTTGACCGGGATGTCGGTCAATCAAGCCTCGCTGCCCATCGCCAGTTCGATTTTCAAGTTCCAGCAGTACGGGGAGTCGGGGGCCTGGTTGAGCGAGTTATTGCCGTATCATCGGGAGATCGTCGACGATGTCTGCTTCATCAAGTCGATGTTTACCGAAGCGATCAACCACGATCCGGCCATCACCCTCTTCCAGACCGGTTCGCAGATCGCGGGCCGGCCGTCGTTGGGGGCGTGGTTGACCTACGGCCTTGGCAGCGAGAACGAGAATTTGCCGGCTTTCATCGTCCTGGCTTCAGCCGGGCAGGGCGATCAGCCGTTGTATGCTCGATTATGGGGAAATGGATTCCTCGATTCGCGCTATCAGGGGGTCCGCTTTCGCTCAGGCAAGGACGCGGTTCTCTACCTATCCAACCCGGACGGAGTCTGCCAATCGCGACGACGCGCTCAGATCGATAAGATCAATGCTTTGAATCGGATCCAATTCGAAAAGGAACTCGATCCCGAAATC
>JBILTQ010000067.1:0-18253 GCA_044371435.1 Pirellulaceae bacterium
TGATCGCCATCGCCAAGCTTGCCTTCATGGAAGCTATTCGGCGGAAGATCCTCGTCGGTTTCGGCATTTTTATCGTCTTGCTGATGTTCGCCGGCTGGTTTCTCGACCGTCGCGCCGAGAATCCAGCGCAGCTTTATACCAGCTTCGTCCTGGCGGCGACCAACTTCCTGATCCTACTCCTGGGCCTGTTTATCAGCACTTTCAGCTTGCCCAATGACATCAAGAGCAAAACCATCTACACCATCGCCACCAAACCGGTTCGCCCTACCGAGATGATTCTCGGTCGAATCCTCGGCTTCAGCCTCATCGGTTCGTTGATGCTGGCGGTGCTTGGTGTGATCGGCTACGTCTTCGTGGTTCGCGGTTTGCAGCATGAACATGAAGTGGCGACTGTTGCGCAGGACAGTTCGCAGGGCAACACCGACGAGGTAGCCTTTCATCAGCATCGCTTTCGCCTGGACGCCGAGGGCAAGGGAGTCACCGACGAAGTCAAGGGGCACCAACATACGGTGACGGCCGAAGAAGTCGATGGGCGACTCGTCTATCGCGTCAGCCCGCCCATCGGGCAACTGGCGGCGCGGGTACCGCTGTATGGGACCTTAAGCTACTACGACCGGCAGGGGAACATCGGTCCTGGCTTGAA
Organism: Pirellulaceae bacterium; assembly: GCA_044371435.1. Taxonomy (GTDB): domain Bacteria; phylum Planctomycetota; class Planctomycetia; order Pirellulales; family Pirellulaceae; genus JAIYDQ01. The sequence continues at coordinate 644 of JBILTQ010000067.1, forward strand.
CGTCGGCTATATGTCCGAGTACCGGAAGTTCATCGCCGGCGGTACGCTGTCGAGCGCCAACTGGCAGTTCGAAAAGGTGCAGGCAAAGGATTTTCCGGAGGGTTTGATTCTGGAGATGGACATCGAGGCTTTCCGCACGGTCAAAGCCGATATCGTCACTCCGGTTCGCGGCTCGATCATCCTTCGCAGTCCTGACCAGTCGGTGGAGAGTGAGCGGATTTTTTTTCTGGTCAAGGAGTCGCTGGATCGGAAAATCATCCCGCTGCAAGTCAAAGGCTTCCGTAATAATCAGCCAGCCATGCTCGAACTCTTCCAGGACTTGATCGTGGATGGTCGCTTGGAAGTCATCATCCGCTGCGAGGATTCGCAACAGTATTTCGGGATGTCGCCCGCCGATTTGACTTTGCGGGCTGGCGATCGAAGCTTTGCCTGGAATTTCTTCAAAGGCTTCATCAGTATTTGGCTACAGATGGTGATTGTCATCGCGTTCGGGGTGATGTTTAGTACCTTCCTCTCCGGTCCGGTGGCGATGGTCGCGACCCTCTCCGCCTTGGGATTGGGTTTCTTCGGCTCCAACGTCGACTATTTCTTCGAGTCCGAGTACTCGGGCGGCGGACCGCTGGAATCGATCGTGCGGATCGGCACCCAGAAAGGGGTGATGATCGACCTCGACCTGGGTAATGAATCGCTGGAGCGAGTCATCAAGAATATCGATTATGGGATCATGTTCATGATCTTTAATCTCAAGAATGCCTTGCCCGATTTCGGCCGCTTGAGCACCTCGGAGTTCGTGGCTTATGGGGTGAATATTTTCGATGATCTGATGTGGCGTCACGCCACCATTACCCTCGGTTATTGCCTGATGGCCTGTTTCATCGGCTACTTCTTCTTGAAGACACGGGAGATGGCAGCATGAATCCCAGCAGCCTGCGGCGCAAAGCCCTGTATGTCATGGCGATCGTAGCGCTGTTCATCCCGCTTTACATGCTGGGGCAACCTCCTGCGCGAACGGCCACCGCCTCGGGCGGAGGTGGCAGCCCCGGCGGGACCTTGGCTCAGCTCCGTGAACGCTATGATTTTGGCCAAGCCAACCTGGGACAACTCGACCCGGCCAGTGAGACGATGAGGTTGGCTTCGCTCGGCTTGCGCGGGCTGGCAGCCACCATCCTCTGGCAACGGGCCGAGCATTTCAAAGAAGAAAAATACTGGGACAAGTTATCCGCGACCCTCAATCAGCTGGCGTTGTTGCAGCCGCATTTTGTAAGTGTCTGGGAGCAGCAAGCCCACAACCTATCGTACAACGTTTCCGCGGAATTCGACGACTACCGCCAGCGGTACCTGTGGGTCAAGAAGGGGATGGATCATCTGGTACGCGGGACGGAATTCAATCGGCGTCAACCTTTGTTGCAATGGCACTTGGGGAAGTACACCACGCAGAAGATCGGCCGTTCCGACGAAAAGAAGCAATTTCGCGAGCTGTTCCGCCAAGATGAACCTTTCCACCAGCGGTTGACCCAGTACGGTTTGGATCTGGAGCAACCCGATGCCCGCGGCGCTGACCGCAAACCCGACAATTGGCTGGTCGGTCGCTTGTGGTTCCTCAAAGCCTACGACCTGGTCCAAGCGGGTGCCCCTTGCAAGAAAACGCGGCTGCTTTTCTATGGCGAAGCCCCGCTGGCCCTGATGTATTATGCCGAAGCCATTGAAAGCGAAGGGGTACTCGATGATCGCGCCATCTTCGCCTGGAGCCGTGCCCATGACGCTTGGAGGGCCTACGGCGAGCTCGACATACCGACCACCTGGAATCATACGATCCGCCTGCGGGGGTTGGAGTCGGCTCGCCAGGCTGCGGCGGAAGCCCATGATCGGTTTGATGCGTTTACCGCCGACGTTCAGCGGGCCCTCATCGAGGAAAACCGCGACCAGGTCACCCCCGACGAGTATGCTGCTCTGACGAAGGCGGCGGGGCAACGTTCTGCGATCGAGGTAGGGCTGGCCCAAAGCGGATTGGCTAAATTCATGCCACCCCCGCTGGTGATCGCACAGCGGATGAAACGCGAGCTCAAGGCCAAGGCCACCGAACTCGCCAATACCTGGCAAGACAAAGTCGACTTCGCCTTCCGGATCGACCGTTACCGGGAGATGTGCAACTACGGATACTGGGAGGCGCTGAGCGAACTGGAGCAAACCCCGACCGCCGTCGCCGCCCGGCGTCAACTCTACGATGCCGAGAAGTCCTTGAACGCCGGAGATTTGGATAAAGCCGCACTCAACTACGAAGCTTGCTGGCGGAATTGGGATAAAGTCTTCCGCAAGTATCCGCTGATCCTTCATGATGAAGTAGCCGATCGCCTGCTGAAGTCGATCACCCGTTACGCCGATGCCACCAACGAGGGGAGTCTCCCCGAGGACTTCCCGCTAAACTGGTTCGTTCGTTATCGGGCCATTCGCGACAATAACAAGATGGGCGAGGAGACTTATCAGCTTTACCATGGCTTCGTCGATGCGGCCGCGACCTATGAGGCGCGGTTGGAAACGCCGTTCGAAGTCGAGTCCGCTTCCAGTTCCCCCGCTTCGCCCCCCCCGCCAGCGAGCCAGCCGGCACCGCCAACCGAGGCTTCACCGACAAAAAGCCCCCACCCCTGGCCTGCACCTGCCACGGCGGAGCAGGTCCGTCCACCGCGACTCGAACCACCGTTGTAGTTGCCGCCGGGGGCATTGTCGCCTAGGCTATACTCCAGTCTCTCTCCTTGATTTCATTCCTTAGCGATCCATCGAAGCTTGTCCTGTTCCCTGTCGGACCGGCCGGCCGGGACGCTGTCGCTGGATGTTGCGTCAATTATGGGGATCTACGATCGCCCCTACTATTCGGATGCCACCTCGCCCGACCTGTCGCCATCGTGGGACAAGCGCTCGGCGGTAAGCCTGATCGTGATCGCTTGCGCCGTGGTTTTCCTGGCTAATATGGTCTTCACCGGACGGGATAATGGGCTGAGCCTGGCGCTGTCTTTATCTTCGGATGATGCTTGGCAGCCTTGGATGTGGTGGCGAACGCTAAGCTATGGCTTCGTCCATTCTCCGAGCCGCATCGGGCATATCTTGTTCAACATGTTCGAGCTTTGGATGCTGGGCCGTTCGGTCGAAGAGCACTACGGTCGAGCCGAATTTGGGCGAATCTACCTGGTAGCAGTGGTTTTTTGCGGGGCTGGCTGGCTATTATTGCGCTGGTTGATGGGAGATGCAGCCCTGCTCAGCGGGGCCTCGGGCGCGGTCTGCTGCATCACCATGCTCTACATCTTGAACTTTCCCCGCGCGACGCTGCTGCTTTTTGGAGTCATCCCGATCCAAGCTTGGATGTTGGGGCTGTTCTTGATCCTGACCAATATTTTCAGTCAAACCCCGTCGTTGGGAAGTTTACCGGGTAGAGATGCCCCCCGGGTCGCCTTCGATGTCCATCTGCTGGGGATCGCCCTGGCATTCGCGTACTTCTATGGCCGATGGAATTTTTCGGCTTTGGTCTCGCCCTGGGACCGGTTGCGGGCCCTTCGTCGACGCTGGTTTGGACCGCGGCTGCGGACCTACCGTCCGACGCAAGACCCGCAAGTCATCGATGAAACCGAGGCCGATCGTATCCTCGACAAAATCCATCGTCTCGGCCAAGATTCGTTGACCAAGCGGGAGCGGCAATTGCTCACCGAGTACTCCAAACAAGTCCGCCAAAAACGGGAAAACTCACAGTTCTAAAGCCAAACTATCCATGCAACGGCCAACCCCTCACTTTTCCAGTCTCCGGCAAACGATCGCCCAGATTCCAGTAGCCGAGATCGTCGCCCGCTTCGGCACCCCGACTTATGTCTATGACATGGCGACGATCGCCGAACGAGTCGCCGATCTCTCGCGATTCGATGTGATCCGTTATGCCCAGAAGGCCAATTCCAATATCGCCATCCTCGATCGGCTCCGCCGCTTGGGGGTCGTCGTCGACGCTGTCAGCGATGGTGAGATTCGCCGCGCCTTGGCGGCGGGCTATGCTCCCCATGGCCAGCCGCATCCGATTGTCTACACCGCCGACGTCTTCGACCGCTCATCACTGGCCTTGGTGAAGGAGCTTGGGTTGCACGTGAATTGCGGCTCTCCCGACATGATCGACCAGTTGGGCCAAGTCATGCCCGGTGCCTCCGTGACCTTGCGCATCAATCCTGGCTTTGGGCATGGTCACAGCCAGAAGACGAATACCGGTGGTCCTCAGTCCAAGCATGGGATTTGGCATGACCAGGTCGACGAGTGCCTACTTCGGGCCGACCGAAACAATGTCGCGATCACCGGTCTGCACATGCATATTGGCAGCGGCACCGACCTGGAGCATCTCAGCCAGGTCTGCGGCGCCTTGGAGAAGATCGCCTTGTCGATCGGCCGTACCTTGCAAACGATCAGCGCCGGTGGTGGATTGCCAGTTCCCTACCGCCGCGAGCAAGCCTATGTCGATCTCGATCGCTATTTCGAACTGTGGAATGCCTCGCGGAATCGCCTGCAGCAAGCCTTCGGCCACCCGTTGAGCTTGGAGATTGAGCCGGGACGATACCTAGTGGCGGAATGCGGTTTCCTGCTGGCTGAAATACGCGCCATCAAGCAGATGGGAGAGAACACTTTCTATTTGCTGGATACCGGTTTCAATGACCTGGCCCGACCCATCCTGTATGGCGCTTACCATCCGATTTCGATCGTGCATCGTCAGCCGCGGTCGAATTCTTCGGAGATCGAGGTCGTGGTCGGTGGACCTCTCTGTGAATCCGGCGATATCTTTACCCAGGAAGAAGGTGGCTTTGTCGCCAAGCGACGGTTGCCCTCGGCCGAAGTCGGCGATTGGCTGGTGCTGGAAGTCGCTGGGGCCTATGGCTTTGTCATGTCGAGCAATTACAACGGCCGCTGCCGCGCCGAGGAAGTCTTGATCGAGCAGGGGCAGATGCACTCGATCCGTCGCCGTGAATCATTCGAGGATCTCATCCGCGGTGAGTCGATTCCAGCGGTGACGGTTTAAGGCGAGGTCGTTATGGTTTTTTGGCGAAAGAAAGCCAGCCTCCCTACGTCGGCTAGCGAAGCAACCGCCTCCACCGGCAACCCCACGGAGGCCGGTGATGAGACGGGGCCTCGACCGGTGGAAGCGAGCGATGAGCCGAAGGCTGCCGGCAGTTGGTTATCGCGGCTGAAAACCGCCCTCACCAAAACCTCGCAGTTGCTACAAACCGATATCCGCGACCTGTGGAAAACCGAAGGTCGTTTGGTTGATGATGAATTCCTCAAGGAACTGTTCACCATCCTGGTTCGCTGCGATATGGGGCAGGCTACCGCCAACCGAATTCGCGATGGGATTGCCGCCGATTTTCGCGGGCGGAAGGTGGAGATGGAGCAGGTCTTGGCTCGCGCTCGCCACGAGATTCGCCAAGCGATGCACACCCATTCCACCTCGATTCGTATGGCGGACGATGGGCCGACGGTCATCCTGGTCGTAGGGGTGAACGGTGCTGGCAAAACGACTTCCATCGCGAAACTCGCTTACCGCTTCACCCAGCAGGGTCGACGCGTGGTGTTGGGGGCGGGCGATACCTTCCGCGCGGCCGCCGTCGAGCAGCTCAAGATCTGGTCGCAACGGATCGGCTGTGAAATCGTCTGCGGCGAATCGGGGAGCGATCCTGGTTCGGTGGCTTTCAAGGCTATCCAAAAAGCCCGCGAAGAAAACTTCGATGTTTGTATTCTCGATACCGCGGGTCGACTGCAGACCCAGACCAACTTGATGCAGCAGCTGGAAAAAATTCGACGCATTGCCGCCAAACAAATCGAGGGAGCCCCTCATGAAGTCCTGCTGGTGCTTGATGCTACCGCCGGGCAGAATGCGATCAGCCAGGCACGGGGGTTCTCCGAAGCCGCCGGCTGCTCGGGGATCGTGCTAGCCAAACTGGACGGGACGGCCAAAGGCGGAGTCATTGTCCCGATCCTCGTCGAATTCGGCTTGCCGGTCAAATTCGTGGGTGTCGGTGAACAGTTGACGGATCTGATGGAATTCGACCCCGACCAGTTCACCGAAGCCCTCTTCCAAGTCCGTGAACCGCAGCGTTGAGCCCTCTCCGAGACGAATCGGGCCAGCATTCATCGCCTGAGTCGACACCTTGGCCGCAGAGGTGGATTGAGATCGACCTGGCTCCGCATGGTGCGGCTCGCGCAGGCGGGGACAGCCTTTCACCGAGCGCGCTTACTCCGGAAGACGCTGGCCGGATTGCCAAGGATTCCTTGAGCCGTTATCTCTGGGCGATTATCGGGAATGTGCTGGCGGTTTAGAATGGCGGGCGATGTATGGATTCCCCAGGCTGCCCGGGTGTGCCCGAGCCTTGGTGAATAATCAAGCCTTGAACGCCCCCGGCCCATCGCTACGGCGTGGTGGATGTCGAAGCAGCCGTTGCATAAACCGATAGAAAGCGTCAGCACCCTGAGATGTCTTTTCCCAAGCTTGCTCAACTCAAAACGTCGGACCGCTTCCGTGAACGTTTGCGACAGTTGCAAATCGATATCCCGCTGGATGACGTAGTCCAGAGCGCCGATCAGGGATCGGCCTTGGCTACTACCTGGTCGATGGGATCGCTTATCGTCGGCAATCGCTGGTGTATCCAGCCGATGGAAGGCTGGGACGCCCATCGTGACGGGAGCCCCTCCGAACTGACGCTGCGGCGTTGGAAACGTTTTGGCGAGAGCGGCGCGAAATTGATCTGGGGTGGAGAAGCTGCCGCTGTTCGGCACGATGGCAAAGCCAATCCCAACCAGACCGTTGCCTTGCGTAGCAACCTGCAGGGGTTGGTGCAGCTTCGCGAGACCTTGGTGGCGGCCCATCAAGCTGCCATGGGCGATCACGATGGCTTGGTAGTGGGGCTACAGCTGACGCATAGCGGTCGTTTTTCACGTCCCCACTCCAAGCAGTTGGAACCGCGAATCGCTTACCACCATCCCCTGCTCGATGAAAAATTCCGCATCGATCCCCAGGATACGGCGGTCGTCTGGACCGATAGCCAACTCGACGATTTGATCGGTGATTATGTCGCTAGCGCCAAGGTTGCTCGCGAAGCCGGCTTTGACTTCGTCGACATCAAGGCCTGCCATGGTTACCTGCTGCATGAGTTCCTTTCGGCCCGCTCGCGACCGGGTAGATACGGAGGCGATCTCGAGGGACGGACAAGGCTACAACGCAGCATCATCCAAGGCATCCGGCGCGATGTTCCCGGCTTGGCGATCGGCGTACGGCTGAGCCTCTTCGATCGTCCCCCTTACCAAATGGGGAGTGAATGCGGAGAACCCATGCCCTACCACCATCTTCTTCCCTATGCTTATGGCTTTGGCTTGGACCCCAACGATCCGTTAGCTATCGACCTGACGGAACCACTGGAATTCCTTCACCTTTTGCAGGCCCTGGGGGTGGTCGCCATCAATCTCAGCGTTGGCAGCCCGTACTACAATCCCCACATCCAACGACCGGCCATGTTTCCGCCGAGCGACGGTTACCTGCCACCGGAAGACCCGTTGGTGGGAGTAGCCAGGCAGATCGAGGTCGCCTACCAGTGCAAGCGGGCATTCCCCGACTTGCCGATGATCGGTTCAGCCTATTCGTACCTTCAGGAGTTCCTGCCGCAAGTAGCCCAGGCCGTGGTCGCCCGTGGCATGATCGATGCAGTGGGCCTTGGCCGAATGGTACTGTCCTATCCCAGCCTGCCTCGCGATGTGCTCAACGGTCGTCCCCTGCAACGCAAAAAGATCTGTCGGACCTTCAGTGACTGCACCACCGGCCCTCGCAATGGGATGGTCAGCGGTTGTTTTCCGCTGGACGAATTCTACAAGGATCGCGAGGAAGCGACTCGGATTGCCGCGATCCGCGCGGCCGCTCATGGCTCCCCAGCGTCCTGAACCAAAAGTTTTGAACTTGCGCCTTTCGGCTTTCTTCGGTGCTCGTCATCGATTCGGTTCCTGCGAGCACGCTCACGTCGCCCATCGCAACCCGAAGCGTCAGCAAGGGATAAAGAGTGCGAAGAAACCAGCGATAAAGCGGATTATCCCCCGGGACACTTGGAAAGCGCACCTTCCAAGAGTGGGAACGAGGGATCGCGCCTCATCGATGACGTCCGGCCTCGTTGGTCCCGCGCTGACGCTTCGGGTTGTCAAAAACCTTTGAAAAATGTGAATTTCGACCGCGACACACTCCAAAAGCACAGCTTCAAAAAGCGAAAGCTACGACTGCGGGTCGTCGCCGAGGAGCCTGTTCCCTACCTCACCACCAACTGCGCGCGGTGAATGGCCGCGAAGGTATGGCCAGAACGAGATGAGCAGCCAGGCGAGGGTACACGTCTCCGGATAGGTCGGCAGGATCGTGTTCTCGGTCACCCCGGAAATCAAGATGAAGATGCAGATCGCGCTCACGGCATGGACTTCCGTCTTGAGAGCCCAGACGGCATTCAAAAGCAACCACAGGCCTACGATCATCCCGCCGCCCACCCCCAGACTCAGCATGGGGTTCAGCAAGATGTTATGAGTCTGGTGCGAGTAATCCTGTAGCAGCAAGGGAGAGGTTCCGGAACCATACCCTAGCCAGGGGCGATCCTTGATCAGTTGCCAACTGTAAGCCCAAATCTCCGTCCGTCCGGTGACCGAGAAGATCTCATCGGCATCGCCGGTCTTTGAAGCGTTGGTGAGCACCCGCGTCGTTACCTGCTCCAATCCGTAGTAGCTATCGATAAAGATCAGGCCAGCCACCACCAGCAAGCATAGCGGTCCAAATCCTACCAAGACCCATCGATGGCGGAACAAGGCTCGATGGAAAACCAGAATACTCAGCAGGCACGCCACCAAAGCAGTACGACTCAGCGAAGCCCAAATCGTCACCCAACCGAACACGACGCCCCAGGCGGCCAACGGCCATGAGAAATGCCGCTGGCGATAGCCCGCCAGACAAATCAGGGCGAAGATGCTGGCTGAACGCCCCAGCGCATTGGGATGTCCCATCCCATGCATCCTGGCAATCTCGAGACCTTGGACCCCCGTGGCTTCCATGTAGACCCCGAGCTCAGGCATCCACCAGTAGAGCAGCCACGCGATGAGCAGGTAACAGCCCAAGGCCGCGAAGGCGTCATAGAGGATACGGAATGGTCCGTGGAGCACCAGAGCGGTCAATAGCAACAGCAGGTAGCTAGGGAAGGCGATAGCCCCGACCAAAGATACTGGGAGATCGATGGAGGTCGGGACACTGGCAAAATAAAGTGCCGCCAGACAGAGCGAACATCGCCCGATGCCAGTTTGCTGCAGCTGTCGCACTTCCGGCAGTCGCCACCACCCCATGCCCCCCAGTACCCCCGCCATCACCATCAACGCGGCCTTGGCGATCGCTTGCAAATTGAGCCCGACTTTGGGGTCGAGATCGCTCTCCAGATCCAAACTATTCCCAAAGAATGCCAGGAATAAAACGGCGCGGACAGCCACCGGGAACAACTCGACTGCAGCCAACCGCCGAACGCATCCCGCAACCTTTGCCGCCAACCGCGAATCCACGATCTCCACACTCGACATCAGTGCACCAGCCTTCCCGCTCGTCGGCCACACTAAGGACCTGGCGACGAGCGATCGAGCGATGCTTCTTCGAGCCGATGGACTGCGTGCCCATCGATGACATAACGTCCGCTGTAAAGACGATAGCTCCCCGCCGCGCTCGGCTGGTTGGCCGCCTCGACGAAGGCCGGAGTCTGGCTGGCGGTGACGGCAGGTGGAGCCGGTTCCGGGGAGGCGGATGCTCGTTCGGAAACCGGCAGCACGGTGATAGGTCGGCCTGCCATCAACTCCCGGGCAATCCCACAGGCTCCGCCAAAAAAGGTGGCACCGACCAGGCAGGCAGCCAGCAGCAGTGTGCGACTCAAACCGCTCTTGGTGAAATTCAAAGTCGCCGACTGAGCGACATTGACATCGGAAAATGCCTCCTGGTCGATGGCTTCCGTCAGCTTGGACTGCTCACGCTTCACCGAAAAAGCCTCGAACTCGCTGATGGCGATCCCGATCTGACGATCGAGGTCGGCAAAAAAGATCTCGTCTTCATGCAGTTGCTGTTCGCGTTGCTTCAAACCCGTCCTGTCAGCTTGCAGCCAACGCAACTCGGACTCGAGCTGCTCGACCTCGCTCAAACCCGTAGCGTATGCCAGTTGCAGAGCCAGCCGTGTGGGGTTGATCGCTTCGCGGCGTTGGGCGCGCTCCCGCGGCTGACTTTCTTCAATCTCTCGCGCTTCCGCCAGCGCCCGCTGTTTCTGCTGTAAGGCCGGGTGTGCCGGATGATAGATCGCGGCCGCCTGCTGATGCTCAACCTCCAAAGCAAATACGGAAGACTTGATCGAATCGGTGGCGGCGTCCGCAATCCCACCAGTCTGCTCGACCTCCAATTTCTCGACCTGGGCATCGATCTGCGCTTTCAACTCGGCAACTTTCGCTCGCTGACCTTCCAAGGCCGCTGTGATCTCACTCAACCGATTGGTCGTGCTGGCCAGCCGACTTTGTAGCAGTTCCCGCTCCGCCTCCACCGACATGATCTGGCGTTGATTGAGCTCGTCGCGTTTCTTGTTCTCCAGCTGCAGCAACTTCTGTCGCTGATCTTCCAATTGCTTCTCGAAAAACCGGAAAGAGCCACTAGGCTTATGCGCCGCCATATGCACCGCCTGGTACTCTTCCATCGCGTACTGCACGATATCCCGAGCCACCTGCGGATCGTGGGCTTTGGCTTCGAGATGAATCAAATACGTATCCTTGGGACTCTCCACCGTTAGCACCCGGTTGACATATTTGATGGCCGACTCGAACTGCTTGCGGGCAGCCACCCCCTCCGCCGTCATCCCCTCCGGCAGACGCCCCCCCTGGGGAAATGGAAGTTTCGCTACCCATCGGCTGACGAAAGCCTCCAATGGAGAGCGCATCGCCAAGAGACGCTCGACCCCAATCCGCTCGCAAACCCGTTCGATGACCGACCGCGACTTGACCAGTTCCCGAACGGAGACCACCTCCTGATGGCGACTCTCCATCGGTGAGATGGTTTGGCTCGAGGAAGCTGTCGGATCCACTGTCAGTGTGTTCTTACCCAACCGCACATACAGCGAGCCTTGGGACAGATAGGTCGGCATCAAACCGAAGATGACGATCGAGCCCGTGCCGAGGGCGAAGAGCAGGCTCCCTAAGGTCGCCAGTTTCCAGCGGTTCCGCAAAGCCGCCGCGATCTCCGCTACAGTCAGGAATGATTCTTGCTGCCGACTCATATTGCACCCAAATAGTGAACAAAATACCAGACCCTTCGCAAGCGACTCATCGTCCAAGGAGTCTGGCCCAGCGGGTCTGCCATCCCATCCAGAATAACTGCCCGTCCCCTTTCCGCGACAGTTTTTCCGTAAGGAACCCCGAATTTCCAACGGTTTGGAGCAACTCATCGACCTCCGTTCCCGTCGACGAGGACCACCGAGAAAACGCCGCCAAGGCCAGTTCCCTCTAGACGATCTTTGTACACTGACTACACTAGGGTACGGTTGATCATCAATCGTTCACTGACGGCAGGAAGGCTAAAGCCGAAAGACAGGCCCCCGAGGACTGAAAAGATGAGTCGCAATCTGACTGACCGACAACAAAATGTCTACCAATTTATCCGTGAAAAAATCCTGACTCGGGGGTATGGCCCTACCGTCCGGGAAATCGGCGAACAGATGGATATCCGCTCGCCTAACGGGGTGATGTGCCATCTGCGGGCCCTGGAAAAGAAAGGGATGATCAAACGCGACGCCAATAAAAGCCGCGCCATCGAACTCACCTCCCCCGGTCCAGGCATGCGGCGTCCAACCAGCCTGCCGATGGCAGGTCGAGTCGCTGCCGGCCAGTGCTCCCTGGCTTGGGAGCAGGATGAAACCGTCGATCTCTCCGAACTTTTTGTCCGGGAGGACCGTTTTGCCCTGGAAGTTACCGGCGATTCCATGATCGATGCCCATATCGCGGACGGGGACTACGTGATCGTGCAGAAGCAATCCTACGCCTATCCTGGGCAAATCGTGGTCGCCCAGACGACCGAGCACGAGGCGACCCTCAAGTACTGGTTCCCGGAAAACGGCCGAATTCGGCTGCAACCCGCCAACCGGGCGATGGAACCGATCTATGTCGACGACGCTACCATCCAAGGGGTGGTCATCGGTGTTATTCGGCGCTTGCGGTAACCCTGGGTCGTTTTCACCCGACCGGTAATCCTGGGTCGTTTTCACCCGACCGGTAATCCTGGGTCGTTTTCACCCGACCGGTAATCCTGGGTCGTTTTCACCCGACCGGTAATCCTGGGTCGTTTTCACCCGACCTATGGGCGATCGACCATTCTTTGCCTAAACTTTATGGCGAAAGATTTTGCTTCCTCACCGAAGAAGTTACTATCCGTTCCTCTTGGGAGCCCTCAAACTATGGCCTTTACGTTGCCGCAACTGCCCTATGATTACAAAGCCTTGGAACCACATATCGATGCGATGACGATGGAAATCCATCACACCAAGCATCATCAAACGTACGTCACGAAGTTGAACGAGGCTGTCGCCGGTACCCCATTCGAAGCCAAGACAGTCGAAGCCCTGATCCAGGACCTGTCGGCTGTCCCGGAAGACAAGCGAACAGCCGTGCGAAACCACGGAGGAGGGCACGCCAACCACTCGCTCTTCTGGCAGATTATCGGATTCAACGCCGGCGGAAAACCCAGCGGCGACCTGGCAACAGCCATCGATGCGACCTTCGGTAACTTCGATACCTTCAAGGAAAAGTTCGCGACCGCCGCCGCCAACCGCTTCGGCAGCGGCTGGGCCTGGCTGGTCGTTGACGGCGGAAAACTGTCGATCGGCTCCACCGCGAATCAAGACAGCCCGCTCATGGGTCAGGCCATCGCCGGTCTCTCAGGCACCCCGATCCTCGGCTTGGATGTCTGGGAACACGCCTACTACCTCAAGTATCAGAATCGTCGCCCCGACTACATTTCCGCCTTCTGGAACATCGTCAATTGGAACGAAGTCGCTAAACGGTTCGCGACCGCTAAGGGCTGAGCTCAAACCACGATCCCCGGAGCTTGCGATCGGCAAGCTCCGGGGCTGCTTGGGTAGCCGACGCGGCTTCGGGGTAAAGCCACCGGCAAATAGCCGGCAACGATCGGCCATCCGCTTCGTCGCTGACAAAGGCTAGGCCCACCAACCGTTGTCGACGAATCTTCCTTCAGTCAAAACAGGGTCGTGACTCTCACGACCCTGTTTTCCTTGGTCCTGTTTTCTGTAATAACAGCGCGGCGAGTGTCTCCACCCATCGGGATCTCCACTCGGGTAGGATTCTTATCGAATGGCTTGAACTGCGTTCCGCTGTCGCCAGCTAACCGGCTGAGGCAAACCAGTTGGCCCCAACCGGTAACGCAGGCGTTGCTTTCGCTCAAATGCCGCCGACTTCCTCCTGGGCAGCTCCGATCCGCATCCCATAGAAGGAATACCAGACGGCCATACAGCCAAAGACCAGGAAAACGACCGACAGCGTGGTGACCAACTGCGGCCAATCCCGCTGGAACTCGCCAGCCACCTCAACCGCCAGCAACCCGAAAAGGCTGGTGAACTTAATCACCGGATTCAAGGCGACCGACGAGGTGTCCTTGAACGGGTCGCCGACCGTATCCCCCACGACCGTGGCGGCATGCAGTTCGGTCCCCTTCTGCTTCAAATTGACCTCGACCACCTTCTTGGCATTGTCCCAAGCCCCTCCAGCATTCGCCATGAAAATGGCTTGATACAGCCCGGCGATCGCGATCGAGACCAAATAACCGATAAAGAAGTATGGTTCAGCAAAGGCACAGCCTAACGTCAAGAAAAACAAGGCAAGAAAAATCACCGCCATCCCACGTTGGGCATATTTGGTACAGATGGCTACCACCCGCTTGCTGTCCTCGACCGAAGCTTTGGTCGCCCCGTCCAACTTCATATGCTTTTTGATATAAGCCACGGCGCGGTAGGCACCGGTGGTCACCGCTTGCATCGATGCCCCGGTAAACCAGTAAACCATAGCGCCCCCAGTGATCAGCCCCAGAACGAAAGGCGCGTGCAACAACGACAGTTTGTCGGTATCCTGCGTCAAGCCGTGCGTCAGGTGCATGATGATCGAGAAAATCATGGTCGTCGCCCCCACTACGGCCGTTCCGATCAAGACCGGTTTGGCGGTCGCCTTGAAAGTGTTCCCCGTCCCATCATTCTCTTCCAGCAATTCCTTGGCGCGATGGAAGTCCGGCTGGATGCCATAGGACTCCCGCAGTTCGCGATCGATGTCAGGGACCTGTTCGATCAAGGATAGTTCGTAAACAGATTGAGCGTTGTCGGTCACCGGGCCATAGGAATCGACCGCAATGGTCACCGGTCCCATCCCCAGAAAACCGAAGGCGACCAAGCCGAACGCGAAAACCGCTGGAGCGACCATCAGCGCACTCAACCCCATCGTCGAGATGGCGTAAGCCACCGCCATCAGCCCGACGATGCCGATCCCCAACCAGAAGCAGGAAAAATTACCCGCCACCAGCCCGGAAAGGATGTTCAAGGAAGCCCCACCCTCGCGCGACGAGGTAACCGTCTCAGCCACGTGCTTGGAATGGGTCGAGGTAAAGACCTTTACCAACTCGGGGATCACGGCCCCTGCGATCGTACCGCAGGAAATGATGGTCGACAATTTCCACCACAAGCTGCTATCGCCGTTCAGGTCGGGAATGATCATCCACGAAACCAGATAGGTGGCCGCGATAGAAATCAACGAGGTCAGCCACACCAAACGCGTCAAAGGCCACTCAAAGTCCATCTTGTCGGCATTTATATATTTGCCGCGAGTCAAAAGATCGTTGAGGTAGTAGGAAGCGGCCGACGCCACCACCATCATGACTCGCATCAAGAACAACCAAACGAGCAGTTGGACCTGGATATTGGCATAGTTGGCCCCCGCCGTTTGCTCATTGACCGCCAACAAAACGAAGGAGATCAAGGCGACTCCCGTCACCCCGTAGGTCTCGAAACCGTCGGCGCTCGGCCCCACCGAATCACCTGCATTGTCTCCCACGCAATCGGCAATAACACCAGGATTGCGGGCATCATCCTCATCGATCTTGAAGACAATCTTCATCAAATCCGCGCCGATGTCGGCGATTTTGGTAAAAATCCCCCCGGCGATCCGCAGCGCGGCCGCCCCCAGACTCTCACCGATGGCAAAGCCAATGAAACAAGCCCCAGCCAGGTTCCCCGGCACGAATAAGAGGATGCACAGCATGATCAGCAATTCCACACTGATCAACATCATCCCGATGCTCATCCCAGCCTTCAGCGGAATCTCATAGACCGGATACGGCTTGCCAGCCAAGGAAGCGTGTGCCGTTCGCGAATTGGCGAAGGTGTTGACACGGATCCCAAACCAGGCCACCGCGTAACTCCCTAGAATCCCGACAATACTGAAAGCCACGATGATGGCCACCTTGAAAAATTCCATCTGCAACAAGCCGCCGAAGTGGGACACGATGACCGCAGCAATGATCGCCCAAAGGAAGGCGATGAAGATTCCCTGCTGTAAGAGGTAGGTTTTGCAGGTGGTGTAAATCAATTCGCTCACCTCACGCATCGACGGATGGACCGGTAAGGCTTTGAGGTTCAAATAAATAGACAAGCCAAAAAGTAGGCCCAGAATCGAAACGATGATCCCCAGATACAGAAGCGTCGTCCCTGGAACCGCCCCAAAGAATTTCGCTTGCCCTAAATCAGGCAGTACCAGGCTGGCTTCCCCACCCGCCGCCCGCGGCGTTGCCGAGGTTGACAGCCCCTCGCCAGCCGCGGCTTGAACCTCCTGGCCGAGGGTGATCCCCCTCCCTGTCCATGGAACATACACGGCGAAAAGGAAGGCCAAAGCCATCATGCCAATACGTCTTGTTGTCGAAAAACACATCACCAAGATACTGCCTCAAAAGTGGGAGGAAGGTGGCAGGCGTCACGTCGATCGCGCGCCGTTCGCGTCAAATGCCGGACCCGGGAAAAATTCCCTCACGTCCGGCCACTAGCGTAACAAGGCTATTGGCCAAGTGAATACCAGAAAGGCCATTTTCGGCAAGAAAAGCCGCCTTTGATTCACCCCATCCCGTCGTCGCCGTTGAGTCGACCAAGCCTCAGCTGCTGGCGCTGCGATAATTCTGCAAGGCCTTCTGAAAAACCCATCGGCTCAAGAACCAGGCGGCGACGGTCGCCGCGAGGGTAAAGACGGACAACCCCCAATCCTGAGGACGCGTCGGATGGATAGGCTGGGCGAGCCAACGGGCAGGGACGTTGACGACCACCAGCACCGGAATAATGAAAGTGAACACGGCCCACAGCGGAAGCCCCCAGCCCGTTTGATAAATCTCGCTGGGATACCGCGAAAAGTTGGTGATGTAGAACCAAAAATCATACAGGCTTTGATTCCGTCCCAACCAAATACTGGTGGCCGCCAGGCACATCATCAAACTGTACAGCAAGAGGATCCCGCAGCCGACGAATAGCAAGTACAACGGGAGGATATACCAGTGCCACTCCCATGCCGGACTTTCGCGCCATGGCAGCAGCCGCATGGCGTAAACGATCAAGAGCAAGCCGATCAGGAAATTCGATAACGCTGACCAGTGGACCTTGCGAAAAGAGACCAGGAACTGGGTATCCATCGGCTTGAGCAGCGCAAAGTCGAGCCCGCCGGTACGGATCAGCTCACTAAACTCTTCTGCATTGGGCATCAGGAAGGCCTGGACGACCGAGTTGATGATCCAGGTCGTCCCCAAAAACACGAAGAACTCATCGTGTCGCCAACCGGTTGCGCCGATCGACTGCGTATGGTGGAAGATGATTTGGTAAAAACCGATATTCATCAAGGTCCAGCAGGCGCTCGACAAGCAATCCAGCAGAAAATTGCCGCGAAACGTCATCTCGCGAATCAGACTGTTCCTGGCGAAGGTACACCAAACCTTAAAATAAGAGGGTGAGCGCATCATCAACCTCCGTAACCGCTATAACGGCGAAGCCCACGGTAATAGAGGACCCGGGATAGCAGCATGAATCCCAAGGTCCACCCGGTCAGCACCCCCATTTCCAACCATAAACGTGCCCCTTGCACCTTCCCGAGGAAAACGGCGGCCGGAAAATAGGCCAGGTATTTCAGCGGCGAATACTGCACCAGGCTATTCCAGGGCTGGGGAAGAATATCCAGGGGAAACATGTGCCCCGAGAGGACGAAGCTAATCAACATATAGACGAACAACAACGACGAGATCTCCATCAGCCAGAAGCCCGCCAAGCCTAAACAAGCTTCCAGGAAAAACCCCAGGGCAAATCCGAGCAACAGCGACGCGATGAAAGCCAGCCATTGCTCCCAACTCAGGGGGACAGCGGTGAAAAAACCCCGGCATAGGAAAAAAACCAGGGTAAAGGGCAAGGTGGCCACGGAATAATAAGCCAACTTGTGGGCGACGCGAGTCAACAACAGGTAACCCACCAGGTCGATGGGCTGAATCAA
>JBILTQ010000369.1:0-5554 GCA_044371435.1 Pirellulaceae bacterium
GTTGCCCTTGGGCGTCGAGTTGTTGTTTGGCTACATGGAGTTCCCGCTCCAAACCAGCAACGCGTTTCATCACCTCCATCGCCACGTCATGAGCTTCGGCCATTTTCAAGAGTTCTGCCGCCATCCTCAAATGCTGCAGCCGGCGGCTGGCGACCTCGAGCTTCTCCTGGCGGGCGCGGAATTCGGGAAGCTGCCATGGCCCTGGAGGTGGAAGTGGCTCCAGGGACTGCAGGCGACGGGAGATCTCAGCCAGTTCAGCTTCTACCGGGGCAAGTTCTTCGTCAGCGGCACGGGCCTTTCGCAAGGCGTTCCCTTTGGCTTGCAAGTCACGAAGACGCTCTTGTAGTCGTTGGACTTCGGCTGGCTGGGGGGCATGCTTGTCGCGGCTGGGAGAAGGCACGGCCAACCGTTCGGCATTCCGCTGCAGTTCCCGCGATTCGAGCTGCAAGCGTTCCGCCTGTTCGACGTGCCCCTGCTTGGCTACCTCCTCGGCCTCCTTGGCTAATTGCCTGGCTTTCACCCGCATGGCTTCGATTCGGTCGCGGAATCTCTCATCCTCAACGCCTTGGCCAAGGGCTGGATGAGCGAGCGACAGCAGGGCGAGTAGGAGGAAGGTAATCCATGGCTGGTACATCTCAGGACCTCGTGGATAGGGGAGCAACGCGACAGACCGCTATCCCTTCATTGTCTGCATGTCGAGCGTCCAGGAAAGAGGGGAGAGGAGGAAACGCCCAACCATCGCGACCCGTGCTTAGCCAGCAATGAGTCGCAGGGCCAAGCGGATCGCGCTGAAGAAGCTATCGGGACGGGCCTTGCCTTGCCAGGCGATATCCAACGCCGTCCCATGATCGACGCTGGTTCGGATCACCGGTAAACCCAGCGTCGTATTGACGGCCGAATCAAAGGCCAGGGCCTTGACCGGGATATGACCTTGATCATGGTACATGCAGACGAAGGCATCGGTGCTTTGGCGTTTCCACGGGAGGAATGCAGTGTCGGGTGGCACCGGCCCTTCGACATCCAAGCCGCGAGCGCGGGCGGCGGCGATGGCTGGCCCGATGATGCGTTCTTCCTCACCTTGCCCGAAAAGACCGTATTCGCCGGCATGCGGGTTTAAACCGCAGACCACGATCTTTGGCCGACGGCGGCGAATACGCTGCAGACCGGCAGCGGTCAGTTCGATCACGTCCAGGATGCGTGGAGTAGTCAGCAAGGCCGGGACTTCGTGATAGCCAACATGGACAGTGACAAAAGTGCAGGTGATCTCTTCGGAATACTGCATCATGCACCATCGGGTGGCGCCGGTGCGTTCGGCAAAAATCTCGGTATGCCCGGGATAGTGGATACCGGCTTGGAACAAGGCCTCCTTGCTCAAAGGTGCAGTGACTACCGCCTGGACGGTATGCTCCAAGGCGCAATCGATGGCCCGTGCGACGTAGGTGTAGGCGGCTAGGCCGGTCGCTGCATTGATGGTTCCTGGTTGAAACGCTTCCAGTTCGATGGTTTGCAGATCGACGATGGCAGCCGATTGCAGCTGGTGGATGCGATCGAGCGGGCACCGTGGTGGCAAGGTAAGCGAACAATCGATTTGCCGAGCGCAGGCCTCGAGCACCATCCGGTCACCGAAGACGACCGGGATGCACGTCGCATGGACGGTTGGATCCGCCAAAACCCGCAGGCATATTTCCGGCCCGATCCCGGCGGGGTCTCCCATGGTGAGGGCAAGGCGCGGACGTGACATCGGTTGGACTTTGGACAGCAGCGAAAAGATCGACGAGCGAAGAGTCACCGCCCGCCACGAGCGGGATTGTCGTCGATGGACCCATTTCAAGCAAGAACTGCGGGTGCCTGCGAGGCCGAGACAAGGGCCGAGCCTCGCTGAGCCGTGGACCGAGTTTTCCTACCACGCGTTGTTCGAGTCATCCTCGAAAGGAGGGGATGGCGGAGAGCCTTCGGCGGGATCAATCGGGTAACTGGAGCGAAGGCGGGGCCGCCGACGGCAATTTCTCATCGGCCGGGGCCGTTTCGATCTTCTGAATTTCGGGCTTCAAAACCGAAGTCGTCGAGGCCGCCTTGGAGGGGCTTGTTGAGTTTGCGGTGGACCGATTGTCGGCCGGTTGGCTGGCGTTGACCACGCTCGAAGAGGCCGGGGCGGCAAAGGTCGAATAATCCGAGACAATCGCGGCGCTGAAAGGATCGTAATAGCTCAAGGGGATGCGCGAGGATACCGTCCGCGGCACCCGGACCATTTCGGTGTAGGGAACCCGCCGAGCCACGCGGACCTTGGTCGGGACCTTTTCGACATAGGCTTCCATCTTGGTGGTCCGTACCGGAACTTCCTCTTCCACCGTCTCCAGCTTGTAAGACTGTCGTTGGACGGTGACCGGGCGAACCACCTGTTCAGCGACCCATTCGGTCTTCTTGACCGTAACCTTATTCTCGATCATCCGCGTCACCGGCTTCTGTACCGTTTCCGGAACCAATACCTTTTCCTGAACCAGTTGCATCTTCTGCACTTGGACAGGGATCTGCTGCTGGACAACTTCCTGCTCGATGCGGGTCGTCTGGACCGGAACCTGCTGCTGGACCATCTGGGATTCGATACGAGTCGTCTGCACGGGTACCTGCTGTTGGACCACTTCGGTTTGCATTTTCATCGCTTGCACCGGAACCTGCTGTTGCACCACTTCGGATTGCAGGCGGGTGGTCTGTACCGGTACCGGTTGCTGGATGGTCGTCGGCATGTAGGAAAGTTGGGGGACGGCCACGGACTGATAGTTGGGTTGGTAATAGACCTGGGCGAACGCTTGTCCGGCCGCCTGGTATGGGACCCAACTCAGACCGCCTGGACGGTAACTGGTTTGACCGGTCAACGCGTTGTACGCCGGACCAGCGGTTTGCCAACGCAAACGGTAGGTCGTGTCGCCGGGTTGGTAGTAAGCCTGAGCCATGTAGCCGCCGTTGTCGACCGTCGCCAGTTGCTGGCTCATCACGGGTTGCAGGGCCGTGTAGCTTTGAAGTTGCACACTACTTTCGGTCACCGGTCGCTGCACCGTGTAATTCTGCGTCACGTAGCTGGTTTCCATGACCGGTCGCTGTACGGTGTAGCTTTGCGTTTGATAACTGGTCTCCGTCACGGGACGGTTGACGACATAGGATTGCGTTTGATAGGTGGTTTCGGTGACCGGTTTCTGGACGACGACATTCTGCACCCGATACTCGGTTTCGGTCACCGGTTTGTAGCTGGAAACGATCTGTTCCCGCTGTTGTGTTTCGGTAACGTAGGTGGTTTCCGGATAGGACTTGTCGACAACTTCGGTCTTCTCCACCGGCTTATAGATGGTGTAGGTCTCGTTGGTCGTCGAGGTTTCGACCACCGGTCGGCGGACGGTCCGGGTACGTTTCTCCATCGTCTCGGTGACGATGGGCCGATAGCGAGTTACCTCGCGTTCTTCGATGATATCTTCGTACTCGATGCGGTAGCTGGTGCGAGGCACCTCTTCCCAAACCGTTTCGGTTTGGACGCGATAGGCATCGACGGTGCAGCAGGTTTGCGCAGGCAGCAGCCCGGCGGGGCTCAGCAGATTAGCGATAAGAGTACCGACGACGAAGGGGTGAAAACGCTTCATTTCGATGGGATCCAAACCTGAAAGGTCGTGATGGATAGCTAATCAAAGGCCGATACTTCGAATCCCTCCGCGCCTTGCACTCCTTCGCTCTCCCGACAACACTTCCCATTGTGTTCGAAAGCTCGCTCAGGTTCAAATGTAGTTCGTGTTTGACTTTGCGGGCGTTTGGAGCAAGTCCTTCGCTGCTGGAACTTTAGGAATTCCGGATTTTTTGAAGATTTTTCACCGATTTGGACACCCCTAAAGTCAGCCTGATTGCTACGATCCGCAACATCGTTACCAGGTCATCACCCAGCTTGCCCAGTCGATTCAAACTAACTCATGAGGAGCCTGTTTGTGTCCAATCCAGCGTCGTCTCTTCCGGCCGGTATATCGTGGATTTCCGTAGCCCAGGCCCGCCGGGCGGACTTGGTGGGGGCCGAGGTCGAAATTCGCGGTTGGGTGCGGACACGCCGCGACAGCAAGGGAGGTTTCAGTTTCCTGGAGATCAATGATGGAAGTTGTCTGGCCAACATCCAGGTCATTGCCAGCGCCAGCCTGGCCAACTACAGCGCGGAGATTCTAGGGCTGGGGGTCGGGGCGAGTGTGGTGGTTCGCGGGCGACTGGCAGCCAGTCCCGGCGAAGGGCAAGCTACCGAGATCCAGGCCGAGCAGGTTCGGGTTACCGGGCATGCTGATCCGGAGCAATATCCGCTGCAGAAGAAGCGACACACTTTTGAGAAACTGCGGGAGTGGGCTCATCTACGTCCCCGTACCAATTCGTTCGGGGCCATCACTCGGGTGCGGAACCGACTCAGCTATTCCACGCATCAATTCTTCCAGGAAGAAGGCTTCTTTTATATCCATACGCCGATCATTACCGCCAGCGATTGCGAAGGGGCGGGGCAAATGTTTCGCGTTACGACTTTACCGCTCGAGCAACTGCCGCTGCGCGAGGGCAAACTCGACACGCAGCAGGATTTTTTTGGCAAGCCCACCTACTTGACCGTGAGCGGTCAACTGGAGGGGGAGGTCTATGCAACCGCCATGGGGAAGGTCTACACCTTCGGCCCTACCTTCCGCGCCGAAAACTCCAACACCACGCGGCATCTGGCAGAATTTTGGATGATCGAACCCGAGATGGCTTTCTATGAACTGATGGACAATATGCATTTGGCCGAACGCTACTTGAAGCGGATGATCGGCGATTGCTTGCAGGACTGTGCCGAGGATATGGCATTTTTTGAGAAGATGATCCAGCCCGGTTTGCTAACGGCCCTGCAAGCGGTGCTCGACCAGCCCTTTACCCATCTCTCGTATACGGACGCGGTGGAGATCTTATTGCGATCAGGAAAACATTTCGACTATCCGGTTGCCTGGGGCACCGATCTCCAGGCCGAGCACGAGAAGTACTTGACGGAGGAGCATGTTCGCGGGCCGGTGGTCCTATTCGATTATCCAGCGGCCATCAAGTCTTTTTACATGCGGTTGAATGACGACCAGAAGACGGTGCGGGCGATGGATGTGCTGGTTCCGGGGGTCGGCGAAATCATCGGTGGGTCGCAGCGTGAAGAACGCTTGGAGGTCTTGCAGGAGCGGATGCGGTCCGTCGGTTTGAAGGAAGAGCATTATTGGTGGTATCTCGACTTGCGGCGTTTCGGAACCGTGCCGCACTCCGGTTTCGGCTTGGGCTTGGAACGGATGGTCCAGTATGTGACGGGCATGGCCAACATCCGTGACGTGATCCCTTTCCCGCGCACCCCGGGCAATGCGGAATTCTGACGAGGGCAAGGCGAAGCCTCGTTGTCGCGTTTTTTGCCAGGTACTCCCTAAACGCCGAGAAGCTGGTGGCGGCTCAGGATACAGCCGGAGAATTGGTGCGCTGCTTGAGCAGGGGGAGCGTCGTGGGAGAGTCTTGGGCGGGGCCCGCTTCCATCGCCTCGCGC
>JBILTQ010000370.1:0-5529 GCA_044371435.1 Pirellulaceae bacterium
CCCCCGTCAGTGGATGATTTGTCCAAGCGTCTCCTTCAGACCAAGCAGGAGTTGGAGGTCGACAAGCTCTTTCGGGCGGCGGTAAAGATCGAGGCTAGCGACTTGCATTTGAAGGTCGGAACCCCCCCCATGGTTCGCGTCAAAGGGGATCTCAAGCCGCTCAACCGTGGGCCGATCGAGGTCGAGGAGATGGTCCGGTTGCTGATCCCGATGCTCGACGATCGCAATCGACGGATCTTCGAAGAGGAGGGAGGGGCCGACTTTTCCTACACGGTGTCGGTGGATGGAGTGAACTGGCGCTTTCGCGTCAACATGCTCAAGCAGTTGGGAAGACCCGGCCTGGTAGCTCGCCGGATCAATAACTTTATTCCGAACTTCGAAGGCCTTTACCTGCCGCCGGTCATCGAAGAGCTGTGCAAGTACGATCAAGGGATGGTGCTGCTAGCCGGGGTGACTGGTTCGGGAAAAAGTACGACTATCGCCTCGATGTTGAACTGGATCAATCGACATTATCGCAAGCATATTTTGACGTTGGAGGATCCGATCGAGTTCGTCTACAGCGAGGATAAATGCCTGATCAATCAGCGGGAGGTCGGCACCGATGTCAAGGACTTCAATATCGCCATGAAGCACGCGGTCCGCGAGGATCCAGACATCATCCTGGTCGGTGAAATGCGCGATCAGGAGACCTTCATGACGGCCATCCACGCCGCGGAAACCGGCCACCTGGTGTTCGGTACCATCCATGCGTCGAGCGGCCCGACGACCATCGGTCGTATCCTCGACCTTTTCCCCGAGGAATTGCATGGTGCCATCCGTAACGCCATGGCCTTCAACATGAAGGGGATCATCGCTCAGAAATTGCTGAAGTCGATCAAGCCTGGGGTTTCGCGGGTGCCGACCTGCGAAGTCATGACCTTCTCGCCGATGATCCGCAAACTGATCCTCGAAGGCAAAGACGAGAAACTGGCCGATGCGATTCGAATCGGGGCCGCGGAAGGGATGCAAGACTTTACCATGAGCCTCAAGCAACTGATCGATGATGGACTGATCGATCGACCGACAGCCTTTGAAGTAGCCCCGAACCCGGATGCCTTGAAGATGGCGCTGAAGGGAATCAACGTTTCGCAACCCGGTATCATTTAAGCGAGTCGAAAATGGGATTATTTGGCGGGAAAGCCAAGAAAAAAGCCAGCAGTGCCGAAGAGCAACTCCCACCCTTGGAGTTGAAGCCGACGGCCTTTGATCGCAATGAAGCCCAAGGGGTGTTGGTGGCCACCCGCCAATTGCCGGGCTATCCGCTGGCCCTTTCGATGATGGCTACGGCGATCAAGAACCGGGCTGATCGGATCCTCATGGATTTTTCAGCTCAGGGAGTCGCCGTACGCGCCCGCGTCGATGGTCAATGGGAAGCGATGGCCCCGATGGATCGGCCGACCGGCGATAGCGCTTTGGTGGTGATCAAGAAGCTATGGGGGATGAATCCGAACGAACGCCGGGCCAAGCAGGAAGGGAAGTGCGCAGCGGCCTTCCTCAAAGGGGACTGGATCCTGTTCGTCACCAGCCAGGGAACCAGCACCGGCGAACGGGTTTTGATCTCGGTCGAGCCGAAAAAACCGACCCTCAAGAGCCTGAGCGACCTCGGGATGCGGGAGAAAATGCAGGAAACGCTCAAAGGTTACCTGAACGGCCATGGGCTCGTCTTGATCAGCGCCCCAGCCGGCCATGGACTCCCCACGACTTGGCGAGTCGCCCTCGAGTCGGCCGACCGCTACATGCGCGATTGGCAGTCGATCGAAAATAAACGCGAGCCTGAGCCGGAGATGATCAACATCAATCCGAATTATTTCGATCCAACTGCTCAGGAAAAACCCGAGGACATTTTAGCGAAAGTGATCCTCAAGCAGCCCGATGTCCTGGTGATGCCTTCGCTGTACAACGAGGAGTCGGTCAAGCAGGTCTTGTTCCAGCTCAAGGCCGAGAATAAACACTGCGTGACCCGAATCGTCGCCAACGATCCGATCGACGCCATCCTGGCCCTGCTGACTAGCTATCGCGGCCATGCCAAGGAACTGCTGGATGCCGTAGACTGTGTGCTGAATCAGCGATTGGTACGCCGGCTGTGTGAAAGTTGCCGGCAGACTTTCCAGCCTTCGCCGCAGCTCTTGCAGAAGTTGGGGGTTCCGGCCGGACGTGTCAACCAACTCTACCAGCCGTTCGTCGCCCCGCCACCCGAACAACGAGTCGATGCCAAAGGCAACCCGGTGGAAATCGAGATCTGCACCAAGTGCCAGGGGCGAGGCTACCTTGGGCGTTTGGCGGTCTTCGAACTGCTGGAAGTCAAGCCCGAGCTCAAAGCGGCCTTCATCAAGTACGCCAAGACCCCAGATACGCTCCGCCAGTATGCCCGGAAGCTCGGGCATCTCTCGTTTCAAGACGAGGGACTCCTGGCGGTGGCCACCGGCTTGACGTCACTGCAAGAATTGCAACGCTTGGCCTCAGCCGCTAAACCCGCCGGCTAACTGGCCGTTGCCCAGGCGACGTGGCGATGGATGAGACTTCGGAGAGGGCCAAGGCAGGCAATCGCGCTGACCTAGCCCTTGTGGCAACTCAGCCGCACTCGGCGGTCCCGGCGTGGAGGGCCGGGTCGGGATAACATCCTGGTAGGTCCTCGGCATACCATCGGTCCAGGGCCGCCATCCACTCGGCCCGCGAGCGTATGCGGACGAAACTTTGCCGGACCTGCTCGTGTTCCGGATGGAGGGTCGCGTACTTGATCCCGAACTTGCGCATCGGCACGCTGGCCCGCTCCTCGCCGTAAAGTTCTTCGGCCAAACGGAAATGCTCTTCAATGACCGCTCGCTGCTCCCAAAGCGTCGGAGGGGCGGGGAGCGGCTGATCGGCGAAGAGGGCGCGGGCCTGCTGGAAAATCCACGGGTTGCCGATGGCGCCTCGGGCGACGGTGACCCCATCCACCCCCGTTTCCTCGATCATCCGTAAACAATCGGCGGCAGTAAAGAGGTCGCCGCTCCCCAGGATTGTTCGGGCCCCGACGTGATCTTTGACCTCCTTCAGGAACGCCCAGCGACTAGGGCCCACATAGCGTTGCTCGACCGTTCGACCGTGGACCGTAATGGCTGCCGCGCCCCGAGCAAAGGCTCCGTCGAGGATCTCATAGAAACGATCGCGACTGAGCGCGGAATCATCGAGCCCTCGCCGCATTTTCAAGGTTACCGGGATATCCGCGGGGACCGCTTCGCGAGTCCGTTCGACGATCTCCAACGCTACCTGGGGCTGGCTGAGATGGAACCCGCCACGGCACCGTCCCAGCACCTTCTTTACCGGACAACCGAAGTTGATATCGATCACCGCGAAGCCCGCCTCAGCCAAACGTTTTGCCCCGGCCGCAAATTGCGACGGTTCAGCCCCCATCAATTGTCCGGCAACCGGTTGCTCCTCGGAGGTGTTGTAGAGGAAGTGGCGTGTTCGTTGGCGGTCCTTGATCGAAAGCAGGAATTGATCCAGCAAGACCTCACACAAGGCATAGGAAGCCCCGAGCCTCCGAGCCAACAGACGCATCGGCCAGTCGCTGTAACCGCTGAGGGCCGCTTGGACGACGGGAAAGCCGATCTCCACCTTCCCGATGTGCAGCGGACGCCAACGGGCTAACGATCGCGAGGTTGGAGGGATGGAAAGGTTAGGGAATGCCATCAATCTATGGGCGATAAACTCGACTCAAGTTACCAAGTCAGGCTAACCGATACTACCGATACTATCGATACAGGGATACCAGGTGGACCTGGGGCGACGCTTGAATATTCGTCATCCCCACACCCGGCCGAACCCCCGCTCCTGGCTGGTTCCGAACCACCGGAACGCTTGAGCGATGCAAGAGACTCGCTAAACACCCTGGTCAACCAGCGTCATGAGGTTAGCCTTCCCAACGTGGTTCGAATGGTAATCCAATTCACACAAAACATCAAACGTCGCTTGGGCGGTTCTGCCAAGCCAAAGTTGCTGGCGCTGCTGATGCTTGGGTTGTCCCCCGGTTGCGGAGTCCTGCGGGTCCAACCAATGGCCAACCCACCCTCCCCGATGGTCAGCGATCCGGAACTCGCTTCATGCGACCGACTCGATGAAAGCAACGCTGCCATCGCCTGCGAGAAGGCTTCCTCAGCCTCCTTTCCGGCATTCGGCCGAGAACGCCTGGCAATGTGGTCAGCCGGTTGGGAAGAGCGTTGGCATCAATCTCCCCTGGCCATCTGGGCGGCCAGGCAACGGGAGAAAAAAACAGCCCCACCCTTCCCTCGCTTCCATCCACTGCCGACCCACGCGGTTTTCTATCCCGAGTGAAGGCTTCGGTGGGATGGTCCCTCACGGTCCGAGTCGAACTGCCAACAAAAAAGGCTTGCCCCTGGGCAAGCCTTTTCCGAAATTCTCTACCAAGGCCGAGCGGACCTTGACCATCTTCCCTTAGTAATTGAGGAAGCCGATCGGGTGGCTGCTGGCTCCACCCGCCGAGTAGAAGTTCCGAATGTTCGGCAGGATCGTTTCGAGCGGTCCGCCGCTGTTGTTCGGAACTCCCAACCACTGGCAAAGCTCCGCGTGGAACCTGTCGGTCGCCGTCGTCGGGATGTACGTCCCGCGGGTCGAGGTATCGATGTTCGAGTTCGTCCCCAGGCGAATCTGCGGGTAGGTCCCCCAGATCCGATTTTGACCAGCGACCGTCCCGGTGTTCAAGGCACCACCCATGACGATCATGTTGTTCCCCCAAGCATGGTCGGTCCCGATGCCGTTGGAGGAAATGGTACGACCGAAGTCGGAGATGGTGAAGGTGGTGACACTGTCAAGCAATCCCTCAGCCGCCAAGAAATCATGGAATGACTTCAAACCGCGGTCGATCCCGGGGATCATGGTATTTTGGTTTTGAAGCAGGTTGGCGTGGTGATCCCAACCGCCGACCTGAACCATGAAGATCTGTCGTCCTGGGTCTTGTCCCAAGGCGGCCCGAGCCTTGATCGTACGTGCTACCGTAGCCAATTGGGCTCCTAACCCATTGGTGTCAAACGGCAGAGCCGACACTCCCGGGCTTACCTCGGTCGGCAGGGTCACCCCTTGCAGGGCGGCCTGATACACATCGGCCGCATCGCGAGCATCCAAGCGATTGGCAGCGATGGTCTTCTCCAGCAAGTCGACGTAAGTCTGGTTGACCAAGTCGTTCTGCATGTCCGAATAAGCCTTGTCGATTCGCGACAGACCATTGTACTCAGTCGAAGGGAAGGGAGCATACCCGCTAAGCAGCACCGAGCCGCCGATGCCGGTAGCCGTTTGCGCCGAAACCGCATAGGGAACCGTACGGTCGCCGGTTTCCCAAATGTTGCTGCCGAGCAAGGAAATAGCCGAGTAAAACCGCGACGGACCGCTAGCTGCCGGATCGGTCAACATATCGGCCATCTTCCCGCCCCAACCCTTGACCTGGTTGCGCGAGGTCGGAACCGCTGTTTGCCAGTGTCGCTGGAGGTCCGGGTG
>JBILTQ010000068.1:0-18068 GCA_044371435.1 Pirellulaceae bacterium
TCCGCCGCGTATCCCTGGGACTAGGCCTTTGGCTGATGCTAAGCGCTGGCGGTTGGGGACTTCTGTCCCTCCGCCAATAGCCCATCAGTTGCTCGGCGAAGACGAAACTCTCTCGGGGTGAGCCACCAGGCATCAGCGCGGGCCAAGCTTCAGCCGGATAAGAAAAGGCAGCAGGCCCTGGTCGGCCGCGACTCGTATGAAGCTTCGCCGCAACAAGCTCGAACCCCTCCGTTTTGATATCGGCGGAGCCCTTCTGGAGTCTTGTGGCTTATCCCTCGTCGACGTCGATCGGACCATCGCCGAGCTTGCTTGGGTGCGGGACAGGGTTTTGGGTGGCAACCCAGGAGGACCGTCACGCACACGTGTTGATGGCGATTATTTAGCGGAAACTGACGCGGCTTATTTCTTCGCTCGCCCGCGGCTGCTTCTCGCCGAATATGAAGCCAAACGCATGCACAGCGAGTTGGGACGCATTTTCCAGGCCGCCAATCGCCTCCATGCCGCGTGTGACCGGGTCGTGGTTTTGGGAAGCGGACTGGCTTACCATGGCGGACGAGCGCTGATGGAGAGTTGTTGCCAACCGTTTTGGAATGAACTGACGCGAGGGGAACGAGGGAGTAAACCGCGTCTCTATTTCGCCGGCAACGATTTCGACAACGACACGACCCAGGGGCTCCTCTATTGGCTGGGAACTCTTCGGGATTCGAACAGCGACAGCGAATTCAGCCGCTGGGGCCTGATCGTGATCGACCAAGGCCGCGACGACTGGGAAACGACCAGCCTCCTGCTTCCCTTCCTCCAGGCCTTGCGGGAGAGTGGCGGAAGGCGTAGCGAAGGGATGGCGGACCGGCTCCTCCCGGTAACGCGCCGAGGCAGCCTATTAGGTCAGGCGCTCCAGGGTCTCGATGTGAGGGATATTTTCGTCCTGCCCGACGCCCCAGGCGAACGCTACTCGATCCTCGAGGTGGGTGGGCTGCTCACGGCGGCCGTCCTAGGGATCAACGTCATCGAATTGCTGCAGGGGGCCGAGGCGATGAACCAACACTTCGCCGCCGCCGCGGGTCGGCAAAACCTGATCCTGCAGTTCGTGGCCATCAATCATTTATTACAAAAGCGGGGCGGGATCGATCGCCGTGTCCTGAGTGTCTGGAGCCAAGCTTTGGAAAGGGTCGGGATGTGGTATGATCGCTTGGTGGCTGATGGTTCGGCCGGGATCCCGACGATGACCATGGTCGTGCCGCGCGACCTGCCAAGTCGCGAAAGGACCGGAGCAACGGGTGCTGGGCGTTACCCCACCCGGCTGTACCACCAACTGCTCGTAGACGAATGTCGCTTCGACCCGCTGACCATCGCGTCCCCTCCAGCCGGTGATGCTATATTGAAGGGCAGCCGTGAAAACCAACTGCCCGGCCTAATGCAGGCAGCCATTGAGCATACCCAGCAAGTCTGGAACGTCATGCATCAGCCCAGCACCAAGCTCTTCCTTCCCCGAGTCGATGAATTACACTTGGGGCAGCTTTTTCAAATGCTGATGCTGGCCACCTGGATCGAAGAGCATTCGGCCGATAGTTCCCGCCCCGACCATCCGAGTTGCCCCGACCATCCGAGCTGAAGAGGCAACAGCCCTCGAGTGAGGGGGCATGAAACAGCTAACCTCGACCTCCCCTTCCTTTTCCTCCGCAAGAAAGCCAGCCGTTATGAACGATGTTTCGACCAATCACAAATGGTGGCAAGGATTGACCGCCTACCACTGGTTTGTCTTCGCGATGGCGTCCCTGGCCTGGCTGTTCGATTGTCTTGATCAGCAAATCTTCATCTTGGTGCGCAAAGACGCCTTGAAATACCTGCTCCCGCCTGGGCTGGATGGAAGCCAGATCGGGGTTTACTCGGGTTATGCCACCAGCATCTTCATGGTCGGCTGGGCTACTGGTGGGCTGATCTTCGGATCGGTCGGCGATTGGTTCGGACGCGCCAAGACCTTGACTTTGACCGTCCTGCTGTACTCGGTTTGCACTGGGCTTTCGGCCTTCTCTACCGGCTGGATCGATTTCGCTATCTACCGTTTCATCACCGGGATGGGGGTCGGCGGTGTGTTCGGCTTGGCGGTCACCTTGGTCGCTGATAGCTTGCCAGCCCAGGCTCGGACTGGCGCCTTAGGAACGCTCCAAGCCCTCTCGGCCGTTGGCAATATCTCCTCGGGACTGATTTATCTGTTCATCGGCCGCTTGGTCGAAGGTGGCACCATTGCGGCTAATATGAGCTGGAAGGTAATGTTCCTGGTGGGCGCCCTGCCCGCTTTCCTTTGCGTTTTCCTGCAACTGAAACTCAAGGAGCCAGAAGCCTGGGTCCGAGCCCGCCAGGAGGGCAAAGCCAACGGGGTGAAATTCGGTTCCTACACCGAACTGCTCGGAGATCCTACCATCCGCCATCGGGCACTTTTCGGCATGCTGCTGTGTGTGGCAGGTATCATCGGCGTCTGGGGAATCGGTTTCTTTGCTCCAGACTTGGTGCGGGATGTGATCACCAACAACCTTACCGAGAAAGGAGTGCCGCAAGAACAGGTGGCTGCCGAAGCCGCCAAGCTGGTCGGTCGCAACGGTATTTATCAAAACATCGGTGCCTTTATCGGCATGATATCGTTCACTTACCTGGCCCAAGCCATCGGTCGCCGACTGGCTTTTGTGTTGGCGGCGATCGCCGCAATGGTAGCGACCATCTTTTACTTTCAGACCTTCAACGGCGCCGAGGATCTATGGATGAGTAGCGTCATGGGCATTTGCCAAATGGCCCTGTTTGCTGGCTTCGCTATCTACCTGCCCGAACTATTCCCGCTCCGCCTGCGGAGTACCGGTACCAGCTTCTGTTATAACGTCGGTCGCTACGTGGCAGCGACGGGCCCTTTCACCCTCGGTCAACTCCAAAGTCAACTCGCCGAAAAAGCCGTGTTAGCCAATCCGGATTCGCCAACCCTAGCCCGCATCGGCGCTTTCCGCGACGCCTGCACTTACATGAGTGCCATCTTTTTACTGGCGATCGTCGCGGTGGCCTTCCTTCCGGAAACCAAAGGGAAACCTCTACCGCAATAGCCCGAAAGTTTTTTCTCCAGCCCATCGTCGTCGCCGGCGGAACGGCTGGGGCAGCATCGATGCCGGCCAACTTGGCGGGTAGCCTTCTGCCCAGCTGGCCGTTGAGCTCGACCGGCTATTCGTCCGACCCCAGAGTTACCGGCACCTCCATGCGGCGTCCTTCGCGGACGATCGTCAATCGCACCACCTCGCCCGCCTTCTTGGTTTCGATGTGTACCAGCAAGTCATCTCCGGTTTTTACCGACTGGCCATCGATCGCGACGATGAGGTCGGCCGAGCTTTGATCGATCGAGTCTTGTTCGAACAGGAGCGGACCATTTCGAAATTTCCGCCGCGAAACTCTGGGCCCTTTCAGCCCGGCCCTTTCGGCTGGACCTCCTGGCGTGATCTTCTGAATCAGCAGTCCATCCCTTGTTTCGATGGCATGGATGATACCGATGGCTGGACGCGAGACGCGACCATGCTGGATCAACTGCGGTACGACCCTGGCGATGGTGTTGGCCGGTATCGCGAAGCCGATCCCCGCGTTATCGCCAGTACTCGTTGCAATCGCGGTGTTGATACCGATCATTTGGCCTCTTGAATTCAGCAGGGGACCGCCGGAATTCCCTTGGTTCAAGGCTGCATCGACCTGGATGATCGAACGGATCTTGCGTTTGGTCTTCGAGGTGATCAAGCGATTCAAACTCGAGATAATGCCGGTGCTCATGGTCCGCTCATAACCGAAGGGATTCCCGATGGCGATAATATGTTGCCCAACCCTCAGCGAAGAGGACTCGCCGATCGGGATAGGAAAGAGTTGCTCCTCAGGGGCGGAGATTTTCAAGACCGCAATATCGTTATCAGGATCAGCTCCCACCAGAATGGCTGGGTAGGAATCGCCGGTGTATAACGTAACGTTGATATCCCGAGCCCCTTCAATCACGTGATAATTCGTAGTCAAATGCCCTTGTCGATCAATGATCGCACCGCTTCCGCTCCCCTCGAAAGCGGCCTCGGTAAAGAACGACGTCGGCCGCACCAAGGTCGTCGAAATATTGACGACTCCACGGTTGCAGGCCTCGTACACGTTCATATTGATCAACTCCTCGGGCGAGTATTCCGGCCAAGGAATCTCGGTCGTCGCTGGTCGCGACGAGGGAGCGACGAAGGTCGGCGACACCGTCGACGCGAACGGTTGGCCGAGCGGGATTTGAGCCATCGCCGGCGAAGGCTGGGAAGAAAGCTGGAACCACCAACCAATCAAGATGCCGACATGGACCAACACCAATGCAGCCAAGGCCCGAGAAATCATCTGACTCCATTCCCTTCGACGATTACCTGATCCCCCAACCCGAATCCCGGCGGCGAGATCACTGAATCCAAATTTGATCCTATCGATACTTTTTCGGCGTCGACCCAAGGTTTGTATCATCTCCAAGCCCTCAGGTGAATGCGGAACTACTTAGGCTTACGCTAGCAAACGATGAAATTATGAGCTGGGAAAAATTTCGTGAGCAAGGTGGTGGGCTGTTGATCGTCGGTCATGGAACAAGGCGGGCCGAAGGAGTCAAACAGCTGCTCGAACTTGCCCGGGAAATGCAGGCGCAACAGCCGACCATCCCGATGGCCCCTGGCTTTCTCGAGTTGAGTCAGCCCGATATCGCCGCGGCCCTGGCGGAACTTCATGCGCGCCGCGTACGCGAGGTTTTGGTGGTGCCGATCCTGCTGTTCGAAGCCGGACACGCGCGGAGCGACATCCCGGAGGCGGTGGCCGCGGCCTGCCGTGACTGGTCGATGACGGTTATCGGCCAGTCCACTCCGCTCGGGACACATCCGGTCGCCCTCCAACTTTCCCATCTCCGTTTCCAGGAAGCCCTCGCCTGCCTCCGCCGCGAGGGCTGCCTGTGGGCTGGGAACTGCCCCCGCCGCCTGGCATGCCGTCAGCTTTCTCCCGATCCAACGGGTCGACGGACGATCGCCTTGGCGATGGTCGGTCGCGGTACCAGCGATAAGACCGCCTTAGCAGCCATGCGGGAATTCAGCCGCCGCCGGCGGGCATTGCCCCTGAAATCCCCCGACGAAAGATTGCTCGACTATTGCCAAACTGGATTTTTCGCCGGCGGTAGCCCGTCGGTCGACGAGTTGCTCGAAGAGGTCGCCCAACAACCGGCGAGTACGATCGTGATCCAACCGCACCTGCTCTTCGAAGGAGAGTTGATGGAACAACTGCGGCAGAAAGTCGATCGTTGGCAGCAGCTTCACCCGCACCAGCAATGGCTGGTGCCGCTGAGCTTGGGCTCAGGCCGACAGTTGGCTGAAACCTTCCTGGCCCTCGCCGGCGAACGGCTTGGCTGAATAGCAAGCAGCAAGAGCGCGCTCGCGACCGCTTTTCGCCTTCGAGTCATGTTGCTACCGGTTTGCCAACTCCTTACCATAGAGAGGTTGGTCTGGTCGTTGATCCGAATTTCCTTGATGGAATCCACTATGCCCCTCCTCTGCTTCCCTACCAAGCGACTTCTGCCCTCCTTGGTCTCCGGCTTGGTATTGCTCAGCGCGGTAGGCAGCCAACCCACGCTGCTGTGGGCGGAATCCTTGCCTCGGGTAGCCGAATCGCCCGGTCCACGTTCGGAAGACCGGATCATCGCAAAAACTGTGAAGCAATTGGTTGAACAAAACCACATTTCCCGGCGAATGTTCGATGACGAGCTATCGCAGCGGACCTTCGACCGTTTCCTCCGTGCCCTGGATCCGATGAAGCTTTATTTCTTCAAGTCGGACATCCAGGAATTCAACGCCGAAAGAAATCAACTCGACGATCGCGCCAAGCGCGGAGATATCGGCTTTGCCTATATCGTCTTCAAGCGTCAATTGGAACGGATTGATCAAATCATGCCGATTGTCCACCAGTTGATCGATACCCCCTATGATTTCACGCTCGACGAGCAGGTAGCCATCGATCGCGACGTCGTCGATTATCCAACCGATCTCACCGAAGCCCAGGAGCGATGGCGAAAGCAGATCAAATACAGTCTGTTGGTGTTGAAGGCCGACCAGAAGACCGACGAGCAAGCTCGCGAGCAACTCCATCGACGCTTCCGTACCCTGGAAAAGAATCGCAAGCAGATGGATGTCTACGAACTGCTGGAGCTCTACTTGAGCAGCCTGACGGAATCGCTCGACCCCCATACAAACTATCTTGCGCCTCGCGCCAAAGAAAACTTCGATATCCAGCTCGGCTTGCAACTCCAGGGAATTGGCGCCACCCTCAAGTCCGAAGATGGAATCACGGTGATCGCCAGCACGGTGCCGGGAGGTGCTGCCGACAAGGATGGACGACTGAAAGAAGGTGACCGGATCTTGGCGGTTGGTCAGGAAGGCAATCCCGAGATGGTGGATGTGGTCGACATGAAGCTGGATGATGTGGTCTCGTTGATTCGCGGCCCAGCCGGCACCAAAGTCCGCCTGTCGGTGCAACCTAAAGTTGGCAACGAAACGAAATTGCTAGAAATCACCCGAGCCAAGATCGAACTCAAGGACAGCGCTGCTCGCGGCGAGATCCTAAATCGCGGTCTGAAAGCTGACGGCTCTCCCTACCGCCTCGGCTACATTGAATTACCTAGTTTCTACTTCGACATGGAAGGGAACCGGCCCGGTTCGAATCGCCGCAGCACCACCGAGGACGTCGAAGCGATCTTGAGGGATTTTCGGGCTTCGAGCGTCGATGCTGTCATCCTGGACTTGAGCAAAAACGGGGGCGGTTCGTTATCGGAAGCGATCGGTTGCACCGGCTTATTCATCGACCGCGGACCGGTGGTTCAAGTCAAGAACTCAGAAGGTCAGTCGATGGCCTACGAAGATGAAAACCGGGGTGTGGCTTGGGATGGCCCGTTGATTGTCATGACTAGCACCATGAGCGCCAGCGCCAGCGAGATTTTTGCCGGAGCGATCAAGGATTACGACCGTGGCTTGGTGATCGGTGACCCCACCACCCATGGCAAGGGTACCGTCCAGCAGCTGTATGACGTCGGGCAGGAGATTTTCGGGACGACTTCCGCCAAGTCCTATGGGGCGTTGAAATTGACGATCCAGCAGTTTTACCTCCCCGACGGCCAGAGCACCCAACGGGAGGGAGTGACCGCCGATATCGAGTTACCTTCCATTACCGCCAACATGGAAGGCTTGCGTGAAGCCGACCTTGACTATGCCCTGCCCGCGGATCGTTTACCTCAGCGACCACATCAGCATTATGGTCTGGTCGATGACACCATCCGAACCAGTCTGAGTGCGCTCTCCAAGGAGCGGGTGGCGCGGTCCGAGGATTTCCGGAAATTGCAACGCCGTATCGATGCCTATCTGAAACAGAAGTCGGAAAAATATGCTTCGTTGAGCGAAGCCCAATTCCTGGCCAGGCGGGCGGAATTCGATGCGGAAAAGGAAGAGGAAGAGCAGTTCAAAAAACAAGAGGAAACCAAGAACAAAATCTACGATGAGACCTTCTATAACGAGGAGGTAATGAATATCGTCGTCGATTATCTTCAGGCATTGAGCCAGCGGAAGTTAGCCAAAGCCGGATGAGCCGCTTCTTGTGGGAAGATCCGGAGTTCGAAGCCAGCGATCCGCCGTCGAATCACGGTCGTCGACAGCTTGGCGCAAGCCCCGACGCTCCCTTTTCCATCAGCCAGCTGAACGCGCAGATTGCCGCCGCGATCGAAGCGCGACTGCCGAAAGTCTGGGTATGTGGGGAGATTTGCGACTTCTCCCGGCCGCGCAGTGGCCACCTTTACTTTACCCTCAAGGATGAGACCTCGCAGATTCGGGCTGTCATTTGGCGTTCCACCGCCGAACGGCTGGGCTTTGAGGTCGAAGATGGCCAGGCGGTGGTGTGTTTCGGGCGTATCGATCTCTATGCGCCTCGCGGCTCTTACCAGATTGTCCTCGATAAGCTAGAACCTCAGGGTTTGGGGGCTCTCCAACTCGCTTTCCGCCAACTCCATGCCCGGCTGGAAAAGGAGGGGTTGTTTGATCCAGCCCGCAAACGTGCGATTCCCTCGATGCCAGGTCGGATCGGCTTTGTTACCAGCCCTAGCGGCGCCGCGATCCGCGATTTCGTCGAGGTTGCTCGGCGACGCTGGCCAAGTGTTGAATTGCTGGTGATTCCAGCCAAGGTTCAGGGTGCGGGAGCAGCCCAGGAAATTGCGGCTGGGATCCAGTTGGCCAATCAGCTTTCACCACCGCTCGATGTTCTAGTCATTGGCCGAGGGGGAGGCTCGATGGAAGACCTATGGTGTTTTAACGAGGAGGTCGTCGTTCGAGCCATCGCCAAGTCACGTATCCCGACCGTCTCAGCCGTAGGACATGAGATCGACGTAACTCTGAGCGATCTGGTAGCCGACCTGCGAGCGCTAACCCCTAGCGAAGCTGCTGAACGCATTGTGCCTAATCAACATGAGGTTCGTGAGTGGCTAGTGGCGATGCGCAGCCGCCTGGGCTATGCCATGGAAAGCCTGCTGGAAAGGCTTCGCTTGCGACTGGTGGCGACCGAGCAACGTCCGGTCATCGTTCGGCCCGAAGAAACCCTGCAGCGACGAATGCAAAAACTGGATGAGTTGAGTCTGCGTTTGGAACAGAGTATGGATCGGCAGCTGGATCGAACGCGACATCGGATAGCTACCATCGCGGCTACGGTGGAAGCCCTCAGTCCGCTACAGACACTCAGCCGAGGCTTCAGTATCTGCCGTCTCCAGCCTTCAGGAAAAGTAGTGCGTAGCTGCCAGGAAGCCGAGGTCGGCGATATGCTGCATACAGAGCTTGTCGATGGCAGGGTCGAAAGCATCGTTGCCCGCATCTTCTCTTCACATCGACGGTAAGCAAGCTCGCAGGATCTTCATCAGCTTCGCCTGGGCTGCCTGCCCGGCCGCCAAGACTTCGTCGTGCGAAGTGACCGCCGGCACGTCAGGGGCGGCCACATTGGTGATGACCGAAAAAGCCAAGGTGCGCATGCCGAGCGAAGCTGCCAGCAGGATCTCAGGGACGGTGCTCATCCCCACCATGTCCGCCCCAATTTTACGGAATGCTCGATACTCAGCTCGAGTCTCATAGGTCGGTCCCAGAGTCGCCAGGTAGGTCCCGCGCGACAAACGAAACCCGAATCTCAACGCTTGACTTTCCGCTAAAGCAATCAAGCTGCGATTGTACGGTCGTCCGCATCGCATCAGGCTGCCAGCGGCTTGAGCTTGCTCCATACGTTCGTCGCGATCCTCCAAACTCGAGCGATACAGCCAATCCAAATGGCTGTCGATCAACACCAAATCGCCAACCTGAAACCTCGGATTAAGTCCTCCGGCAGCGTTGGAGGCAACGAAGGTCTCCACCCCCATCGCGCGCATCAAACGCACCCCGTAGGTCGCTCGAAGCGGATCATGCCCTTCGTAGAAATGAGCCCGACCTCGCATCATGACTACCGGCACCTCACCGATCATACCCAAGATCCATTCCCCGGCGTGACCGGCAGCGGTCAGTCGAGGCATATGGGGAATATCCGCATAAGGGATCACCTGGGGAGCTTCGACCACGTCGGCGAGCCCCCCCAAGCCGCTCCCTAGCACGATCCCTACCTTGGGTTGCAGGTTGGCATAGCGGCGGATCGCCGCCAACGATTCGTGGAGCAACAACTCAGCTTCTTTCCATGGCAAGAGGAACCATCATCGGCGAATCTTCCTGACTCCTTCGTCGGTGTACTGCCGGAGACCTTCATCGATCGCTTTGGCCGGTAGGTCCCGAGAGCTGCGGCGTCTTTCAGGACATCCGCCGCGTGTCTGGGACCGATAGCCTTCCTCGTAACGGCTAGTGAACAAACAAAAATTCACGACTACTCATCAAACTCCACAGCAAGTCCTCGACGACGATTCGTCGTTCGCCTTCCTCGGCTTGCCCGATTTCCTCCGCAAAACCCTCTATCTCGCCAGCCGTTGGTTCGCGCGAGAGGGCTGTAAGGAAAGCGTGACGAATCAAGCCGCGATCATCGCCAGCGAATCGCTTCATCCATGCCTCGACATGGCTTCCGGGCATCGCTAATTTCTGATTGAGCGTGTCGCCATTGTTGATATGCAGGACCTGGACGATACTAGGCTCGTCGCTGCGTTCGCATTCGCAGGTGATGCGCCGCTGATTGCGACCAAAGGTCTTCAAGAAAGAATTGACGACCGCACTATCGTAGAGCTGAATCGCCCTCGTCCCCTGCGGATAAAATTTTGTATCTTTGATGTCGGCTCCTGGCAATTCGGTCTTGGTAAAGGCACTCGGTGCCCCAGCCACTTGCACCACCGCATCATGCAAGACCTCGGCCATCATACGCCGAGGAAAATAATGCGAAAAAAACCGGCGGTCGGCCTCATTCCCCGGCAACGACTGGCTGCTGCGTTGGAAGGTCTCGGAGTTCAGAATCAACCGCATCAAACTCTTGAGATCGTAATCGCGAGCTTGCAATTCGCGACACAGCGCTTCCATCAACTCGGGATTACTAGCTGGGTTGCTGGTCCGCAAATCATCTACCGCATGAACAATCCCCATCCCGAAAAAAGCAGCCCAGATACGATTGACGACCGCGCGGGTAAAGTATGGGTTCTCGGGAGCAGTCATCCAGTCGGCTAAGGCCAAGCGACGGTCGGTAGGATCGTCAGGGTCCAAGGGGGGGGCATCCAGCGGGGCCGGCGGTTGCGGTTTGCCGGTCGAAGGTTGAATCAAATCGCCTCGATCCAAGATAACTAACGTTCGATCAGCCGTACCATTTCGCACATCGCCCCCCCAGCCCTTGGCCCTTACCCGGGCGAACATATTAGCCATCGCGTAATACTGATCGTTGGTCCATTTCTCCAAGGGGTGGTTATGGCATTTCGCGCAACCGATAGACAGTCCCAGAAAAGCCTGGCAAGCATTCTCGGTCATGTTTTCTGGATCCTGGTTGATCGCGAAGAAATTGGTGGCCCCATTCTCTAGCGATTCCCCGCGGGCGGTGAGAATTTCTCGCACCAGCTCGTCCCAAGGCCGGTTCCGAACTATCTGCCCACGCAACCAATCGTAATACGCCTTGACCGCCTCGGGATTGATCAAGGTACTGTTCAGCATCAGGACATCTGACCAGCGATATGTCCAGTAATCGACGAACTCTGGCCGGTCGAGCAAGCGATCGATCCATTGTTCGCGTTTGGAATCCGACTCATCCGCCAGGAATTCGTCGACTTCTTCGGCGGTTGGCAAAGTCCCGATGGTGCAGACGAAAGCACGCCGCAGGAATTCACTATCGGTAGTTCGCGGTGATGGCCGTAGGCCCAACTCCTGCCACTGCTGGTGCATCTTCTCGTCGATGACGTTGGCCAGCGGAAACTGCTGAAAAACCATCGGATCCAACTCGGTGGTATAGGGCACAGCCAGCCGTGAGATGGCGATGCGACTGGCAAACCAAACCGCGATCGCTCCTTCCCCCGGACCGACCACCTGGACCCTCCCATTTTCGTCGACGGTAGCCACTCCTTCATCGCTGGAGGAGAACTTGGCCCAATGCGTCACGTCCTCGATTCGGCCATCATCATAATGGGCCCGAACCAGGATCGACTGCTGATCGCCAGGGCTCAACCAGATACGCTCGGGCAACACCTCGATTCTCTCCAAAGCCGGCTCGGCAGCCCGCGTATTAGGAGCCCCAGCCGCGATCCACTCGGCCAGGACTCGATAGTCGTGCCCATCCGGACGCAGCCGGATCCCGCCTCGATGTTCCAGGTCGCCGCTGGGCTTGGCCAGCAACAAGGATCGCAAAGGATCTCTCAGTTCCACCCGTCGACCGCGGTCCTGGCGGGTGATATTGTGAAAATCCAACTCGGGGTCATATGCCCGCAAGGAAAGGCGAAACCCCCCTTTCCCGGCCAACGCTCCATGGCAGGCTCCCATGTTGCAGCCGTTTCGCGACAAGACCGCTTCTATGTGATTACCAAACTCCCAAACCATCGGCCGATCTGCTTGTCGGACACGCACCTCGACCAAAGCCGTCTGCCTGGTCCCATCGGCTTGGTGGACGATCGCTCGCAGGATTGTCTTCCCATCACCTTGGGCGACGGCCCTCCCCGCAATCACCTTGGCAATCGTCGGATCCTCGGACTGCCACTCGATCCCATCGTGCACCGCTGCCCCCAGCTGCTGGTCATTCCGAAGTCGCTGGACCGATAGCTGTTGCCAGGCACCGCGATGCGTCAGCTCGACGACGGTGGGTAACACCTGGATCCCCTCTCCTGCGGCCAGGCCGATCGACGAAACAACCCACAAGAATGCCGCGGTCGCAACCAGCGCTAAGCCTGGGAACGAAGGCCTCCTGGTCGAAGGCGAGGAGACATTTTCTTCCGAAAAAAAAGTAGATGCGGTCATGGTGTTGGCAGTGATACCTTTACTTCCCTAGCCTTCGCCCGTCTGTTGGCGGCATCGGTTTTGCCGCCGGTAGCAGGATCAGGACATATCGCCGAGCCTCGACATCCCACCGGAAAAGGCGATGAGGAATGGGTCGATGGTCCTCGACAAGTTTCTTTCTAGCGGTGGCTTTCAAAACAATTCACGGATCTCGCGAAAACCGAAGTCCACCAGCGGGAATGGTCGACCAGCTGGTCCTGGGAGATGACTTTCGATGTTCAGCCCTAAACTGTGCAAGATCGTCGCGATGACTTCGGGTGGTTCGGTCGGACGGTCCGCCGGGACCGCTCCGATGGGATCGCTGGCTCCGACGACTCGACCACCTTGGACCCCCCCTCCGGCAAAGCCGACGGTAAAACACTGCGGCCAGTGGTCGCGGCCACCCGCCGGATTGACTTTCGGAGTCCGCCCGAACTCGGCCAGATTCACGACCAGCGTATCGTCGAGCAGACCGCGTTGAGCCAGGTCCTCAATCAATGCGGAGTAGCCTTGATCATACATGGGAGCAACGATGGTCTTCATCCCTTCGATCGAGGTAAAGGGCTTGCTGCCGTGGATATCCCAAGTGATCTCGTTGAAGACGGTGAGGAAGGAATTGATCGTCACAAAACGCACCCCCGCTTCGATCAAACGCCGCGACAAGAGACAACACTGCCCAAAACGATTCATCCCATAACGCTCACGCACCGCCTCCGGTTCCTGGGTGAGATCGAATGCGGCCCGAGCCGAAGCACTGGTCATCAGTCGGTAAGCCGAATGAAAATTATCGTCCATCAATTTGGCTGATTCACTCGCTTCGAAAGATTTGACCGTCGAGTCGACCAACTCGCGCATCCGCTGCCGCCGCTCCAAACGAGCCTGGCCAATTGTCGATGGCGGCAACAAATCCGGGACCTGGAAGTCTTTTTGAGAAGGATCCGCCATCAAGGCAAAGGGATCATGCGCCTTCCCCAGGAAACCGCCGGCTTGGCCATTGGGCAGATTACCGCCCCCCCGCCCCATGGTTTCCGGGAGGACGACGTGCGGGGGCAAATCCGTGCGCCGCCCCCGTAGATAACCGACCACGGAACCCACGTGAGGCGTGTTCACGCCACCGGAGAACTGCCGCCCGGTCTGCATGATCTGCCAACCCGAATCGTGGACGGCCGCCCCGCGATGAAAGCATGAACGCACCAACGAAAACTTGTCGGCAATCTTCGCATGACGCGGCAGGATCTCGGAAAGCTGGATATCGGGGGAAACGGTCGAAATCGTCCGAAAAGGTCCCCGGATTTCAACCGGGGCCTCGGGCTTCATGTCGAAAGTATCCAGCTGGCTGGGTGCACCCAGATTGAAAATCATGATGGCCGATCGACGATCCTTCTTCGGATCGATAGCCTGCTGTTCCCGAGCCGCCAAGTACTGCGGCAACCCCAGCCCAATGGCTCCGAGCGTTCCCACCTGAAGGAAGTCCCGACGAGTTACCCCGTTGCACATATGCGCCTGAGCGCGACTGACAAAATCAAGCATCCGTCATCCCTACCGAGAAAATCCGCGAGGATCGAACTGGATCCATTTTAACGCCGCCGGTCGGTGATTACTACCGAAACGTCCCTGCGTCCTACGCCGAACCATCGACCGCCCCCCAACGCCCTTCACCCCATGCCGGGATGCGGTGACAACTTTCGGCGATTTCCAGGGAGCTTCGAGCGAATGAGCCGACAACAGGCTCGACCCTCAGCATGGCTTTCCTTCGCTTAGAGGAGACGCAGGAAAGCCATGGCAGCAACCTCCGAAGAACGACTCCTAGCCAGCCTTACGGCTCCCATTGGACGAGGAAATCTGCAGCCCGCCGGCGATGGACGACTAATTTGTCTCCCATCCGATCCAACTGCTTGGTCATCACACTCATCCGGGGATTACGTTCGAAGAATGAGCGATGCTGGTCGAGAAAATTCCAGTACAAGCTATCCCAAATATCGCACCAGGCTCCTCGACGGAAATCACTCATCCGCAACACATAACTCGATCCACTGAGGTACGGTTTGGTCGTCATCAAGCCACCATCGGCATGCTGACTCATCCCGTAAACATTCGGCACCATCACCCAATCGTAGGCATCGATAAACAGCTCCATAAACCACTGATAGATGGCATCCGGATCGAATTGGCACAAGAGCATGAAATTCCCGAGGATCATCAAGCGTTCGATATGATGACAGTATCCGGTCTGCAACACGCGTTGGATGACCACATCTACCGGCTCGATCCCAGTAGTCCCTTCATAGAAACTGGCCGGTATCTTGCGGGTATGCCCCCAGAAATTCCTCGTCCGCTGGAAGGAACCACGCTGGCGATAGATGGCCCGTATGAATTCACGCCAGCCGATCACCTGTCGCAGGAAGCCCTCCAGTGAGTTCAAAGGGACGCGATCGGCCTGGGCTAGCACCCGTTCGACGACGTCCTCTGGAGAAATCAAGCCGATGTTGAGCGATGGAGTCAAACAGGCGTGGAAGAGAATTGCCTCATCGCGAGCAATGGCATCTTCAAAATCGCCGAAGCCGGCCAAGCGTTGCTCGATGAATTCTTCCAACCAGA
The DNA here is from genome assembly GCA_044371435.1 of Pirellulaceae bacterium. GTDB lineage: Bacteria > Planctomycetota > Planctomycetia > Pirellulales > Pirellulaceae > JAIYDQ01. Next base: position 15,099 of record JBILTQ010000068.1, read on the forward strand.
TCAAGGCCGCTTCCCGCGAGGTCGGATAGAGCAACTCGCGGTCATCACCGACGGCCTTCGGAAATTTTTCCGCGACATACGCCCGGGCCTCTTTGGCCACACGGTCGGGACGAGGAGCCGACAAGGCGGGGACTTTTTGTCCCTTGGGCAGCTTGCGGCGATTCTCCGTATCAAAACTCCACTTCCCGCCAATCGGAGCCCCCTGCTCGTTCAACAAATACCCCAAGCGTTTGCGTTGAGCAATGTAAAACTGGGTGAAAAATAATTTCTTTTTATCTCCCAGCCATTCCTGAAAAACCTCGGTGGGGGTAAGGAAGTTAGGACTAGGTGAAGTCTGTATCTCGATCCCAGCCTCGCGGCAGCCTCGCGTAAGCCGTTGCATCAAATAATTGTCTTCGGGATCGACCAGGTAGATTTTCGAGACCTTATCTTGCTTCAGCCGTCTTACCACGTCTTGGCTAAGCTTCAAGCTATCCGCCTCGAGATAGCGAACAGTGTACTTGGCTTTCGACAACTCTCGACAATAGCCCTGCATACTCGCGCGATGCAGCATCAACTTCTGTCGATGGAAAGCGTATTGGGAGAAGAAGAGCGGATCTTCGACCAGATAAACCGTACGCGACCGCTCGAGGGCCGGATGCTGGGGATAAAGCTGGTGGGGATAGACCAGAACGGCTGCAGTCATTCGTCGTCAAAACCTGGAAGGAAGGGCTGTCGAAGATCGTGATGGCCAACGCCAGCTCTCGCTGAAACCGCAGATGAGGATGCCGGACCTGACGATCCGCTACCCGGTAACGGATCGCGAAAACGCGATTGTCGACTTCCATGACGAAGATATACGGCCTGAGCTGCCAGGCATGCCGCTGGCGTTCGTCTCACTGCATAGATACGCCTCTTGGCGAGTTCAATGGCAGCTCGTTCTTCGACGATGGGTGATGGGTAGTCGCGGCCGATCAAACAACCATACCGCTGTTGCTCGTCCAGACTCATCCGCCATGGTTCGGCCAAATGATTCAGCGGTACATGGGCCAACTGCGGCAAGTAAGCCTTGACGAAGCTTCCGGTCGGGTCCTGATCCTGTAATTGCTTTCTCGCAGAATAGATTCGAATACTGTTGATCCCAGTGACCCCCGACTGCATCTGACATTGTGGATAATGGATACCTGCTTCAAAGTCGAGAAAATTACGGGCCAACCACAAAGCTGGCAACCGCCAATGCAACCAGAGTTGGTAAGCGGCAAAAGACATCAGCATCGCCCGCATACGAAAATTGATCCAGCGATGCTGTTGAAGGTAATGCATACAAGCATCGATCATCGGATAACCAGTCTCTCCCAAACGCCAGCGTTCGAAACGCTCCTGATCGAAATCATCCTCCCGCAATCCGTCGTAAACTCTACAAAGATTGCGGAACTCGAGTTCGGGTTCCGATTCCAGTTTCTGGATGAAGTGGCAGTGCCAGATCAATCGCGAACCGAAGGAACGAAGGGAATCCAACCATGGTTGGACGGCTACTCTTTCTTGGGCTTTGATCTCCAATAGCTGCTTTTGGCGTTGGCACACTGCCTGATGAACTTGCCGTATCGAAAGGTTGCCCCAGGCTAGGTAGGGACTGAGCCGGCTGCCATGCTCGGCCGCCGTCATCGGGCTGGAAAGGGATCGACGGTAGTCCTTGCCGCGTTCCCCGAGGAACGAAGCCAGGTGGCAATGGGCTTGGCTTTCCCCGCCAAGCTGCAGCGTTCCCGGAATCGCGGTGGGGATACCTAGGCTTTCCGGTGTCGGAATTTCGCCCCAACCAAGTCCTGGCGGAGTATCCACGGCCGCAACCGTTTCGACGACGGGTTGACGCATCAGTCGCTGCCAAGAACTCGACCATCCGGCACGATCCCGCAGGCCTCGTACCACTCCATGCTGCGGAAACTGATACCAAACCATCCCCTGCCGTCGCGACCAACCTAGAACGCGGCGATCGCGGGCATGCGTCACCCCGTCGCCGGTTTCCTGATGGCTGAAGATAGCTTCGAAGGGTTGCCTAGCAAATAAGTCCGCCAGGACCTCCGGGAACTCGCCGCAGCGGATCATCAGCCGGCCTCCCAAGGCCGCGAGAGCGTTCCCCAGTTCACGAAGGGACTGGGCTACAAATTCGTAGTGGGTCCGATCGAGATGGCCGCTCTGCCAAAGCGAAGGCTCAAAAACGTAGAGAACGATTACCGGCCCGCGTCGGGCTGCTTCGGCCAGAGGGCGATGATCGCGTAACCGCAGGTCGCGTTTGAGCCAAACAAGTTGCACTGGCACGTTCATGATCCATTCTCAGCCGACGTCAACCCCGCCCTCTCCAGGGCGATTGGTTGTGCAACCGACCAGCCCGATGCCTCAACCAAGCATGCCCCAAGCTCACACGGCTGTCTTTAGCATATCACCGGCATGCCTAAGTCTGCTTGACGAAAATACTTCGGTGGATAGCCGGGCGACTCTTCCGAGCCTTGGGGCCGCCCGCCAGGCTAGAGATGCAACCAGACCGGCACAAGCTAGAATAGCTCGCCGGCACCCGCAGAACGCTGATCTTCCCTTGGTGACGCTTGCCGCGGGCGGACTATACGAGCGTTCCCGACGCGGCGGAAACCTGGCCCCCTCGCCCGGGACCAGCTGTTTTCGCTGGGATCTCCCTAATGTTTCGACGCTACCCCACTCACCACCGACAAACTCATGCTGCGATTGGCTGACCACCTTCCTCCCTACCTGCTCGAGCGGACGCGGGTCGTGTCCGAAGGCTTGCCCTCAAGTCAGCCGGAACTCGTTGTCTACTGGATGCAAACGGCCGTTCGCTTCGACGAGAATCCGGCCCTCGAGGTCGCGCGACAGCTGGCCTGGCAACTACGCTTGCCGCTCCTAATTTATCACGGACTATCGGAACGCTACCGGTTTGCCTCGGATCGCCATCACACCTTCATCCTGCAAGCCGCCCAGCAA
>JBILTQ010000627.1:0-18031 GCA_044371435.1 Pirellulaceae bacterium
TCGAACTGTCTGTGGTCGCGACGCGATTCTGGAACGTGAAGTCCGGCCGATCGCCAAGACGCACGATTGGGGCAACCAACGAACAATGTGGATCGATCTGCTGAATCGTACCGAGGCAGTTGTGCCAACCGATCAAATCTGATTCCTAGGCCTGAACGTTTCAAAAAACTCCCCGTTAACGCCGCCACGTCCGCCCAACGTCGCGGCGTTTTTTCGTTGGGGGACGGTTGTCGACAAACCCCGACGGCGCGACACGATGAAAGCCCGAGGGCGTCACGTTATGCGATCGAGAGTCTAAGTTCGAAAATCGAAGTGATCGTTTTCGAAACAGATCGCCAATTGCTGTTAACCCGGAGCTGTTGTTTCATATTCGGTTCGGGGGAGCCGAAGCAAACGGCGAATGAACTTATAACGCCTCTCTTAGGCGAGAGCGCGATAGTTTCGGCGGTTTGGGCCAGATTCCGGCCGAGAAATAGATGGACCGGCGCCACACTGTGATAGCCTTGAGAGCCTCGACACCAAGCCAACCCCGTAAAAAACAGGCGTTTTTCACGGTTGAAACGGCGAAGACCAGTAAGTCACTTTGAACGGACTGGCCTGGCAGCATCAGTTCGCAGATAAAAAAGAGTACACCCGATAGGATTCGAACCTATAACCCTCGGTTCCGAAGGTTCGATTTTGTAATCGGATTTTCGATATGCAAGTCGTTATTTGTCATAGAGTTCCGTCAGCGGAAAGTCATCCGCTGCTCTCTAAACGATTGTCGAGTTCTACTGGGCTTTTGAGAGTTCTCAAGAGCAATCTCTGACATCTCTGACACAGATCACGACACCCGGATAAACTGTTAGTCCAACACCTTTGAGGCTACGCCGCTTACGAGGTCGACGTGTAATCATGTTCTTCCCTAAATGCTGTTCCTACCCCCGATCAATTCGGAGTGATATCGAGCAGACCATATTTGATTCGAGGCTGATACCAGTTTAGAGAATGGCCGTAGGCTAGAGAAACGGCGACGTTCAAGGAAAACTTGAGTAAATCTCCGTAAACCAGTGATGCATTTTTGATCGATCGAAACTCGGAATCCATAATTGCCTGAAACTCACTTTCAACGAGGTGGGTCATGATTGATCGAAACTCCTGCTCCGTTGGATGCGGTTGGAACAGTCGCCAAACGGCATGTACCCAGCTTAGATTGCCATCTTGCTTTGAAACGGCGGCATGTGCTTTGCGAAACATCTCGCCCACGGTAATTTGAGCTCTCGTGAAGAACAGCCTTTGCATGATTCCCTTACAAGAGGAGAAGTCCTTAGCACGTTGTAAATCGTAAATTTCCTTATTGAATATCAACCTGATGCGAACGTTCAGCTGAGGATCTAGAAATCTGAGTGCAACGGCATATTCAGCGGCGTAGAGCGCTAAAGCAGTCCCGACTCCAACCAGTAGAACTACCCGCTCTTCATCCTCTTCAATCGCGGGAAATACGTCGTCCATCGTGTGCACTTCCTTATGTGGAAGTAGTTTGTCGCAAACGTCATAGTTCAGTTCAATCGCTGAGACTAACGATTGAATCGGCAGTTGGTAGGCACGACGAATGACTAGATGCGTCCGATTTTTAGATATCGGTCGAAGAACTGCATTCTTCGCTTACAGATATCCTTGGGTTGAAAGCCATGGCTCCAAGGCCTGCTCAACCAAATCTTGCTGGGTAAAAACTTCCTCTCCTTCAAGTTGTCGCTCTAAGGATGCTCGCTTCAATGCCCCCGCAATCTCAGGCCGAAGTCGTATGGTGACAGGAATCAATCCGACGGGTTCAAAGCGATGCGCTTTCTTTGACTTTGACCGAGTCACTCGAACTTCAGACGCTTCCATCTTTGCACCTTCATCGCGTTGCGTCGCTCTCGGTTCTTCCGAGATCTTTATCGGTGCCGAGACTGGACGTTCAGAATGTTGATTCTGCGTCACAAAGGAGCGAACGATCTCTGCATCGACTTCAGGTATTGGTGTTGAAACTGCTGCGGCAAGTGATCTTCGTTCTGCCATGACTTATCCTCCCTCATTTTTATTTGAATTCGATCGAATCACTTTCCTTCCCTACTTTTTCGAAGCGCGAGAACCTTGTCGCTCGTCGCCTCTGGAAGGATCTCTTGGAAGAACTGGTCGATCTCTTCGGCGGCATCTCGTGCGGAATACCCCATGTTCCAAACGAATGTCGCTTGTCCTGGTGCATCGGCGTAGCTTTGCCGAAGTGTGATCGCGGTTTCCGAAAGTGAAAGCTTGAGACTTGATGCAGCGTCTCGCATGTCTTTGGTCAATCGATAATCTCTCTCGGCGCCGAGCGACGCTTTTCGCCACGTGGCGAAAACTCGCACTAAATAGTCTCAAATGTCTTGAGAAAGAGCACCGTTAGACTCATCGATCGGCGATTGACTTCGAATAAGAAATGCAGGGTGACTTGCGATTCGACCGATCACGCCGTTCAGTTCAACGCAAGATCTATCCCGCCGTTTCGGTTGGGATAGCTTCTCATGATCGAGTCCCAGAAGGCAGAACTAAGACATGTATTGCAACGGCCAAATAGCACTGGGCTCGCAATGCATGTCCCTTTCCTTTCTTTTTTAACACTTCTCGTCGATCGCCACCGCATTGTGTCTTCACCCTCCCAGCGAAGCGTCCGGGAGGGTCGGCAACCGAGCTTTCAGCGAGATTGCCGGGGAGGGCTTGCTTGGTCGATCGGCCTTCAAACGCTGCGGTCCTCCCCTCCCCAGCCACGCTATCGCTGGCTGACCCTCCCCCAACTGCGTTTGGGGAGGGTGACGATGGTGGCGATCAGCGAGAAGTGTTGCTTTTTCTGAATTTTTACTCGTTAGATGTTTTCTGAGTAACAAATAGGTTTGAACTGCTATTTCGATATACTGACATAGAATTAAGTCCAAAAGTGCAGAACGCGACGGCGATTTGATGATGGAATGCTAACTTGAGCAATGAGCCGAATTCACGACTAGAGCAGGCGGTTCGGCTGGTACAGTCGGGTCAGCGCGACACGTTCCGCGAAATCGTGGATTCGATGCTACCCGCCGTCCGAGTTTTTGTAGCGGGTAGAAGCCTGCCTGGAGTCGATGTCGATGAGGTCGTGCAGCGGACTTTTGTCGAGGCATTTCAGAGTATTGGGCAGTTCAAGGCCGGCACGAATCTGCAGGCCTGGTTGGTTGCCATTGCCCGATACCAACTGATGATGGAAACGACAAGGCTCCGGCGGCTCGCCGATTACCATACGAAGTACGTGCCGGTTGCGTTGGCTCGGGCGACTGAAATGCAGTTGCAGGCTGAACTGGACGATAGTGCTCGGGCGGATCATCTGCGTGACTGCATGAATGAACTGCCTGAACACTCGCGGCAGGTGCTGCGGGAGCGATACGAATCAGGCCGATCGTTCGCTCAAATAGCCGATTTACTGGGCCGCAGCGAAGGGGCGATTCGCAAGCAACTCTGTCTCCTGAGACAACAGTTGCACGATTGCGTCATGAGAAAGTTGAGTTTGGAGGGCTCTCATGAGTGAATCCAACATCACGCAGCGCTGGCCGGAGGAAGTCGCATTGCTGGAGCGTTGGCTCGACGGCGAAGCGACACAGGACGAGTTCGCGAAACTGGACGCGGCACTGAGTGAACTGCCCGAATTAGCCCTTTACGCATCGCAGCGACTGGCTGAACATCGGCTGCTGGGTGTGCTGCATCAAACAGCATGCGACGATGTCCAATGTGATGCGATCCTGAATCGAATCCATGTGCATCACTCCGTAGACGTCGACAAAATCCTCGACGTTGTACAGACTGCACGCTTGCCAGGTCAAGCCACCGTGGTCTCTAGCCGTTTTCCGGTGCAGCGCTTGGCTATGCTCGCCGCGTGCGCAGCGACCTTGTTCATCGCAATCGTCTTTTTCTGGAACAGCGGACCTGTTTCTCGGCCAGCTGCCATCGAATCCTTCGACGTGGCGACGATGCTATTGATCGAGGGGTGCCAGTGGCGAGACGACCGGAGCTTCGCTGAAGGACAACGACTGGGCGGACGCTTGAGGCTGATCAGTGGGCTTGCCGTGCTTCGCTTTGATGGAGGGGCTGAACTGATCTTGCGTGGCGATTCGGACTTGGAGTTGCTCACTCCCGGTGAAGCAAAGTTGCATCGTGGCGATGTGGTGGTACGAGCAACAGATGAAGCAACTGGTTTTCGTCTTCAGACACCTTCCAGCGAGTTGATCGACCTTGGGACCGAGTTCGCAGTCCGAGTTGCCAGTGCAGGTGCGACTACGTTGAATGTGTTGGAAGGCGAAGTGTCGGTTCGCCCGCTCAAGACCTCGAATGCAAATGCCCAAGTGTTGGAGGCTGGCCAGGCTGTCATCATCAATGATCCACGATCAAAACCACGCGAAGTTCACTCGACTGCCGAAAGCTTTGCTTCGGTTGTTAACGAAGTGAATCCGGTAGGCAGAGCCGATTTGATGCTCGCCTACGAAGGGTTCTTCTACGAAGAGGGCATTGTTCCGCTGAGTAAAAGCCGTCGCGGGAAGGGCTGGGTTGGGCCGTGGCGTCAACGGACTGTGTTCGAAGGGTTTCGCGAAGATGAAGATGTTACCGACACTCTGGAAATCGTCCACGGTGAGATGAACGTTACTTGGCCTGTGCCTCGTGGCGAACTGGGGATGTTGCGACTGCCTCCCGGAAAGACCTTTCGAATTCGCGAAATGCAGCGACCGCTCAACCTGAATGAGGATGCCATCTATTACTTCAGCTTGATGGTTCGTGAGCCCGATTATGAGAATCGACCCCGCAAAGCTAAACCGCAGGAAGGTATTCGGCTCACTTTCCGCAGCAGTGAAGATTACTACGGAGAGAGTTTGAGCTTCGGCATTTCGCCGGAACTGAATCCGCAGATACGCACGGGACTCGGGGTTGGTTTCTTCTCGGCGGTTCGCACACCTTCCGATCAGACAACGCTGTGGATTGGAAAGGCAATATCTCGAGCCATTGGTGAGGACGAAGTCAGCTTCCGAATCTTCTCCGAATCTGACGAACTCACCTACGCCGAGCCGTCGGTCTGGCATGTCGTTAGTAAAGGTCTCAACCTCTCTGCCAAGCTCGATTTGGTTGTACTTACTTCGCAAGGTACTGCGTCCAGGATCGTCGATGAGTTACGCATCGGTCCGACATGGCGATCGGTTGTACCGATGAAGGAGCATGCGTCGAATCGAGTGTCGACGAAATGAGATGTAATTGAATGCAAGGATATACACCTACGTTTTGTTTCCGCTGGATCGTGGGACTGCTCACTCTCATCGCGCTGGACGCAAAGCTGTGCCAGCAAACATGGGCTGTCGATGGATTTTTTCACATCAAAGCGGTAGATAACAAGTTTTATTTGTTCGATCCAGACGGCAAGCCATTTCTCATACGCGGCGTGAACCATTTCGGCGACGGAACGCATATGCCGTGGAATCTGAAAGATAAACATGGATCAGCCGAGGCTTGGCGGGGCGACCTTGCCAAACGTCATCTCGATTGGGGCTTCAATTATCTTCCGCCGAGCATCGGGCCTTCGCATATCGATCCGGCTACGCTGTCGGGGACGAAGTCAAGAGATAAACTGGTCACTCGCACCGACGAATGGAAACCGGATTGGTACGTCGCGACGCAGATGCCGTTCACGATCTTTCTGGAAGTCCCAAAGCAGTACATGTCACCACCGAATATGGGCGATGTATTTGGAAAGCAGTTTATCGAAGCAGTCGAAGCGAAGTGTGCGAATGTATGCGGTCAATTAAAAGACAACAAGCAGTTGATCGGGTACCACTTCTGCCACAATCCACCGTGGAATATCGCTGCTCCGTCGGCTGAGCCGTGGATCGCCGATTGTACACGCCCTGGGAGTGCGGGGCTGAAGCAATGGGTTCAATTGATGCGACGGATTTACGGCAGTATCGATCGCTGGCGCGAGACGTACGGCGTTCCAATTCAAGACTGGAGCGACATTGAAAAGCTTGACCAGCCGCTCAATGGTTACGTTTCGAAGTCACGAGCACTCGAAGACAAAGAAGCGTTCCTGCAACTCATTTGTGAACAATGGCATCGTGTCTATCACGATTCGATTCGCAAGTACGATCTGAATCATCTCATCCTTGGTGACCGCAATACGCTGCATCTACAACCAACGCCGTCGCCATGGGCTTATCAAATCATGAAGCGATACCTTGACGTCTTGAGTGTCAACGTCATGGGAACACGGCGAATGATCGAGATGCGATTGGAGACAGCGACTCGTCATTGGGATGGTCCCATCCTACTTGCTGATACAGGAGTCGGGATCTACGAAGGCGAACCGGCCAAGGCTGGCTATCAGGCAGCCGACTTGGCTGAATACGAACGATGCTATATCGATCTTGTCACCTTGGGAGTCGAGCACCCGCAGGTCATCGGATTTGGCTGGTGCGGCTGGTTTGAGACGCCGCATCCAGGAGGCCGAAGCGGCTTGGTCGATGTTCGCAACGACGCACCTTTGCTTGATCGCGTGGAGATCGCAAAGAAATGGAACGCATGGGGTGCAAGCGAAGTTGCCAAAGCCAGTCTAGGAGAATTGAAGAAGTGAAATCCTTGATCGTCGTCTCCTGCATCGCCTTGTGCTTGGCTTTCAATCCAGTCTCTAATCAAGCTCAAGACGCAATTCGTCCGTTCTTGAAATCTCACTGCGCTGGTTGCCACGAAGGAACGGGAGCCGAACGTGAGTTGGACCTTGTATCGCTGGCTTCGCCGAATTCGGATACCGAGTCGCTCCGCAAATGGTCGATGGTTTATCAGCGAGTGGCGGAACATCAGATGCCGCCAGCAGATGCTGATCAACCTGAAGAGCCAGACCGGCAACGCTTTCTTGATGAGCTATCCAAACGTCTTTCGGTTGTTGAGGCCGAAGTGCGTCAAACGAATGGTCGCTCGGGAGTTCGACGACTAAGTCGCGTTGAGTTCGAAGCATCGCTGCGTGACGTGCTGCATCTTCCTCATATCGAACTGGCAAGCATCCTGCCGTCGGATGGACTGGAACACGGTTTGGCCAAGTCCTCCAAAGCGCTTGAAACATCCCACGTCCAGATGGCGAAGATGTTGGAAGCAACCGATACGGCTTTGCAATCGGCGATCGCGCCGACTCGGCTCAAGCCCACCATCGAAATCCGACGCGTGACGTGCCGCGAAATGAACCTGTTGAAAGTGCAGTTTCAACAGACGAAAGCCATCGCGATGGTTGGCAACCATCGCGATAGAACTTTTATGATCTCCGATGGTAACTTCGAGAAACGCCAACCGGGATGGACGTGTGATCCACCGCCTTATTTTGACGGTGCATTGACGCTGATGTATCGAGCCGAACGGATCAATGGTTTAGCACCATCGCATTCGGGATATTATCGAGTGCGAGCCCGTGCGTTTGGCATGAACTGGGACCGTGGCGAATTGCTTCCCGGTAAACGTAATGAGGCGCTCAGTCTTTACGCAGAGAATCGATTGGTCGCGACATTCGACATGCCTCCGAATGAACCGGCAACGCGCGAAGCGATCGTTTGGCTCAATGCCGGTGAAAGGTTTGAATACGCGGCTGCTTCGCTGCCACACAAGGATCTAAATATTGGAACGCCCTTCTATAAGTATGATCTGATCACGGGACCAGCCTTGGTCTTGCAGTGGTTTGAGATCGAAGGTCCCTTACATGAGCAATGGCCACCCACAAGTCACGCCGCCCTCTTTGGCAACTTGCCTTTAGAAGCAATGGCGACGAAATCAAAACTTGGAAGTGCAAATACGTTTACTCCGCAAGACGAATTACTCGCAAGCTTCCAGCAGTCAGTGGTTGACCAAAGCAAGCAACAAAAACAGCCCGCTAAAAGACCCAAGCGTTCGGACAAGGACGATGTTCCTCCAGTACCCTTTCCAGAATATGAGCTGAACGTTCGCAGCTTTCCCAAAGACAGTCCCAAGTCTAAAGCGGTACGAGACTATTCCATTCGGCCTGCGCAACCGCAACAAGAAGCTCGTCGATTACTTGGGCAATTCATGGAACGAGCCTACGGGCGCTCAATCCGACCAGAGCATTTTGAATTACCCATGGCGTCCTTTCAGCGACAGCACAAATCCACCGGCGACTTCATCGAAGCAATGTTTGCTGCGTACCGAGCCGCATTAACATCGCCCGATTTCCTCCTAATGAACCCTCCCCCAGGGAGGGTCGAGCGAAGCGAGGGGAGGGGAGTCTCAGAACTAGACAACTCTGAACTAGCCCGACGTCTGTCATTGTTCCTGTGGAATTCCATTCCCGACGATGTACTGCGAAAAGTCGCAACCGAGTCAAAGATTCTCGATTCCAACACGCTACGACAGCAAACTGAACGGATGTTGAACGATCCACGCTCGAATCGATTCACGGATCATCTGTGTGACTATTGGTTGTCGCTTAAAGATTCGCAATTGACCGAGCCGGATGAAGACCTTTATCCCGAGTACAACCAACTGACGTTGGAATCGATGCTCGCAGAAACAAGAAGTTACGTCGCTGAGATGGTGCGACGCGATCTGCCGGTGCGTTATGTCGTCGATTCCGATTTTCTGATGCTCAACACAAGACTAGCGGAGCTCTATCGACTGCCGAGCCCCGATTCATTTGCGATCCGACGAGTTGCTCTCGTCGACAAACAGCATCGAGGTGGGCTATTGACGCAAGCCGCGATCTTAAAGGTAACAGCAAACGGAACGACCACGTCGCCGGTAACGCGTGGCGCATGGGTGCTTGAACACTTACTCGGCATTACGCCGCCTCCACCACCGCCGAAGGTGCCTGCCATTGAACCGGACCTCACCGGAGCCACAACGGTGCGACAACAACTGCAAGCACATCGCGCCGACGCAAGTTGTGCCGGTTGCCATCGTTTGATCGACCCGCCTGGATTCGCTTTAGAGTCCTTCGACGTGATGGGCGGTTGGCGAGACAAGTATCGTTCGACGCAATCGGGTGAGCCGGTCAGCGGATCGAAGGACAACAAACCATTTCAATACAAACTGGCATTGCCGGTCGAATCGTATGGCGAACTGCCTGATGGTCGAAAATTTTCAGGCGTCGATGAGTTTCGCACGTTGCTGTTGGAGAATGACAAGCAGCTCGCAGAGAACCTGCTCCGGAAGCTTGTCGTGATTGCAACCGGAGCACCGATAAGCTTTGCTGACCAAGCAGAATATGAACAGATCCTAGAGCGACTTCGTCCCGCCGGGTATCCAATCCGAGCGATGATTCATGAGATCGTGCAAAGCAAAATGTTTCGAGAAAGATAATCAAACTTCACCCTCCCAGGGGGAGGGTGAAGAGAGACACAGAAACAAACATAAAGCCAGAAAACAATCATGAAACAGAGCCTACGAACAATGAATAGCCAGACTACGAACAATGAATAGCCTCACTACCAATAATGAATACTCTCACCACTAATGAATAATCACACAACCACTTGCAACACCATCACGAATCGAAAACTACCAAGGCGTTCGTTTCTTCGTGCTGCGGGCGTCTCATTGACGTTGCCGTTTTTGGACGCGATGGTCCCAGCGATTGCCACCGAGAGGCGAGGCTCAAACGGCTCCCCCAAACGCATGGTCAATATCATGACGGATCTGGGGATGCTCTCGGAGAACTTTTTCCCACGCCAAGTGGGTATCAATTACAAGGCGTCGAAATATCTGGCGATTTTGGATGGACTGCGTGACAAGTACACCGTCTTCTCTGGAATGTCTCATCCTGAAGTCGATGGAGCTCATGCAGCCGAGCAATGTTTTCTGACGGGTGCACCGCATCCTACGCGTGGTGGTTTTCGCAATACGATTTCACTCGATCAATACGCAGCCGATCACATTGGGCAGCAGACTCGCTTCCCAAGTTTATCGCTGCAAATTGGACAAGGAACCAACTCACTCTCGTGGACAGCCGACGGAGTGCGAATCCCGCCGGAGAATCGTGCTTCTCACGCATTCGCAGCGTTGTTTATGAGCGGATCCGAGGCGGAGAAGCAAGAACGCATGCGACAAGTTCGTGAAGGACAGAGCTTGATGGATGCCGTCGGTGAGAAATTGAATCGATTGCAAAAAGATGTTGGTCCGACGGATCGTCAACGACTGGATCAGTTCTTCACTGCCGTCCGTGAGTTCGAAAAGCGATTGGCTCAGTCCGAAAAATGGGAGCAACAACCGAGACCGAAAGTCGACCTCCCCCCGCCCCAAGATTTTTTGGAACCCGAGCTCTTGATCAAACGCACTCAGTCCATGTTTGACGTTATGCGACTGGCGATTGAAACCGATAGTACGCGGCTTATTTCCGTTATCATTGGGCAAGCGTTCAATCCGAAAGTCGATCTGCCCGGAGTTGAGCTTCCACATCATGCATTGACGCATAAGAGTAGTCTCGACAACGAACGCAAGCAGTTGGAGATCATCGAGACAGCACAGCTACAGGAACTTGGTCGGTTGCTCAGTGCTCTGAATGAGACGAAGGAGCAGGGCGAGTCGCTGCTCGATCGCACCATGGTGTTATACGGGTCAAACCTAGGTAATGCCGCTCGGCACGATACAACCAACCTGCCGATCTTGCTGGCCGGTGGTGGTTTTCATCACGGTCGCCATCTGGCATTCGATCGCCTGAATAACAAGCCATTGTCGAGTCTGTTCGTGACGATGTTGCAGCGATTGGGCGTCGAAACAGATCGCTTCAGCAGCAGCACTGGCAACCTTTCTGAGCTGGAGTCGCGAGTATGATTCGTTCGACAATGGGTTATCTATGCGCGATTGCGTTGATCGTTTCCGGTGTTGGAGTTGCGAAGGCTGCAACACCGCAGCGTCCTAACATCCTGTTTGTATTGATGGATGATTTGGGATGGAGTGATGTGGGCTGTTACGGATCGAAATGGATTCAGACCCCCAACATCGATCGACTGGCGGCTCAGGGGATGCGATTCACCGACGCGTATGCGCCTGCACCCGTCTGCACTCCGACTCGCGCCTGCATCATTTCAGGCCAGATGAGTCCACGTCACGGGATTTACACGGTTTCTCCGAACGACAACATGGTTGCCGAGAAGCTGGCGTACCAACGATTGCAGGACAAACAGCCCTTGGTCGGTGTGATCAATCAGCATCGCCTACCGAAGGAGGTGACTTGCATTCCGGAAATCCTTAACGAAGCAGGCTACGAAACCGGCTTCGTGGGCAAGTGGCATCACGAACCGTCGCCTGGCGACGTGGGGTTCAAGCATGTTCTACGAGCCGAGCGTCGAAGGGACGATCCCAAGCAGATGAACGGGCTTACCGATGCGGCAATCAGCTTCATACGAGAACATCGCGATAAGCCGTGGTTCTTTTATCTGTCACATCACGCGCCGCATGTGAGCAACCAATCGCATGCCGCAACCTTGGCAAAATATCAAACCATCTTGCCTGCCGATTGCCCGGTGAAGGCTTCGTACGCCGCAATGGTTGAAGATGCCGACACCAGCATCGGCCGCCTACTGAAGGTCCTTGATGAACTGCAGTTGTCCACCAACACGGTGGTGGTACTTTACTCGGACAACGGAGCGTTCCTTGACAACACAACTGCCGCGCCGTTGCGAATGGGCAAAGGGACCTTCTATGAAGGTGGAATACGGGTACCGTTGATTATTCGTTGGCCGAAAGTCACGCCTGCCAGCGCGACTTGTTCGACGGCGGTGATTGGAACCGATCTGCTGCCAACGTTTGCGGAAGTCGCCGGCCGGTCCGTTCCTGGCAATCAAGCCTGCGATGGAGTCAGCTTATTGCCGCTGCTGAGGGATCCTCGCGCTACACTGTCTCGCGAGGCATTGCATTGGCACCTGCCGCATTACAACCTTTCCTACAAGCAAACGCCGTGCAGCGTCATCCGCCAGAAGAACCATAAGCTGATCCACTTTTACGAAGACAATCGCGACGAACTTTATGACCTGGATGCTGATCCTGGCGAAACCAACGATCTAAGCAAATCTCAGCGGCCACTCGCACAATCACTGCGTGCTTCGCTCGGCAAATGGTTGACCGATGTTAACGCACCACTACCAACTCGCCGCAAAGACGCCGTCAAGATATTAGCGGAAGGGCGCGAGCCCTCCGGTTTTGCGACACCGGACGGCTTGCGCCGTTCCGCTAAAGCCGACACGACACCGGACGGCTTGCGCCGTTCCGCTAATGCCGTCACGTTGCCGATGCGGCGTCCTAACATCGTGTTGGTGATAGCCGATGACTTGGGGTACGAGTGTCTGGGGACCAATGGTGGCCAGTCTTACAAAACACCGCATTTGGACCGCTTAGCCAGCGAAGGCGTTCGCTTCACGCATTGTTATTCGCAACCGCTGTGTACACCGACTCGCGTGCAGATCATGACGGGGCTTTATAACTACCGAAATTATACTCGCTTCTCAGAACTCTCATCCGATCAGCAGACCTTCGGTCATTTCATGAAGTCGGCTGGCTATCGCACCTGCCTAGCGCACAAATGGCAACTCGGCAAGGACAAGCCTGATCACTTTGGATTTGACGAGTACGCGATTCATCGACCTAGTCAGAGTCACTGGGGCATGAACGTGACGCGAAACGGCACGGATTTTGAATTGCGAGCCGAACAATACGGTCCCGATTTCTTCGCCGACTTTGTTTGCGATTTCATGGGGCGTCATCGCGAAGAACCATTCTTTGTTTACTTTCCGATTTGGCTCACCCACGAGCCTTTTGATGCAACGCCGGATTCTGCCAATCCCGACGGACGGAAAGATCGAAAACACTTCGGCGACATGGTGACTTATCTCGACAAGATCATGGGTCGCATCACTGCACGGCTCGACGAACTCGGTATTCGCGAGAACACGCTGCTGATCTTCACCGGAGACAACGGCACTGTTCAGGGAATCGAAACGATGACGGACAAAGGCAAGATCATCGGGGGCAAGTCTAAGCTGACCAATGCAGGGACGCACGTACCGCTTATTGTGAACTGGCCTGGAAAGTTGAAGGCGGGCACTGTTTCGGACTCGCTGGTCGATATGACGGACATCGTTCCGACCATCGCGGATGCGGGCGGGGTGACTCTGCCTAAAAGTATTCCGTTTGATGGTCGCAGCTTTCTTCCTCAGGCTCGTGGTGAAACAGCTTCGCAGCGCGAGTGGGTCCTTCTTTCTTCTGATCCGCGGAAGCCGGCCCCCGAAGCGCCTCCCGGCAAACGCAAAACGGCTCCAACCAAAGGCGGAAAGCCAAAGTGGTGCGTGCGCGATCAACGATGGAAGCTTTACAACGATGGTCGCTTGTTCGATGTGGAAATGGACCCGCTCGAGCAATCACCGGTGACTTCTGACTCATCGAAGGAAGCCACGTTGGCTCGGAAACGACTGACGTTAGTCCTCGACGGCTTGCCGCCGCTTGATGCTACAGAGTCATCAGGTCGTGCTCCTGGAAAGAACGGCAATTCTGCTCGAAAGGCAGAAGGTGGCAAGCGATGATGTTTCGGCTGTTGTACAAGTTGATGGCGATCTCGATCGCAGCGCAATCGGCGGTGGTGTTGGCTGGTCCTCCGGACTTTGGTCGAGATATTCGTCCGATTCTGGCCAACAGTTGCTTTGAGTGTCATGGTCCCGACGAATCGTCGCGTGAAGCGGACCTTCGACTGGATACGGCGGATGGTGCGCAGGCCGGTGGAGTGATCGTTCCACGACGGCCAGATGAGAGCGAACTGATCAAGCGATTGATTTCTCTTGATCCGGACGAGGTGATGCCTCCTCCAAACGCCCCACGCAGGCCGACCCCGCAGCAGGTGGAACAGTTGCGTCAATGGATCGCTGATGGTGCTCGCTACGATGAACACTGGGCCTATGCTTTGCTGCAGCGACCATCGCTGCCCGAGGTTTCTGATTCTGCGTGGTGTCAAACGCCGTTGGATCATTTCGTGTTGGCAAAGCTTAATTCTGCCGACCTTGTCCCACAGGTCGAAGCCGAACCGGAAGTGCTAGTCAGGCGGTTGAGTCTGGCGCTGAACGGTCTGCCGCCGACTGTGGAGGAAGTAGACAAGTTTGTCAAACACTATCGGCTTGATCGAAATCTCGCCATTTCCAATTGGGTCGACGAGCTTCTTGAGCGTGAGCAATTCGGCGAGCATTTTGCGTGGGGATGGATGGACGCGGCTCGCTATGCCGACACCAACGGGTATCAGTCCGATGGCGAACGAGTGATGTGGCGTTGGCGAGATTGGTTGATTGCTTCGCTGAACGCCGGCAAGCCGTACGATCAGATGACTCGCGAAATGCTGGCCGGCGACCTGTTGCTGCCTGAGTCCGTTCAGGGCTGGCAAACGGGTGACGTGATTCGCGATCCGAAGTCGCTCGATCTCTTGATGGCAACGGGTTTTCTGCGAAACCATCGGTACGATACGGGAAGCGGGACGATTCCGGATGAGTCTCGCTTCGAAAACGCAGCCGATCGCTTGGAGACCTTCAGTACGATCTGGCTGGGGATGACGATGCAATGTGCGCGGTGCCATGATCACAAGTTCGATCCGATTCCTTCGCGAGACTATTATTCCCTGTTGGCATTCTTTGACAAAATTCCGGAATGGGGCATGGCGATCCGTCAGGCCTCGCACCCATTCGTTTATGCTCCCACCGCAGACCAACGTCGGCAATTAGCTCAGTTGGATGAAAGCGTGGCAACGTCGAAACAGTCCCTAGCGTTGAAAGAAGAAGACATCGTCGCCGAACAGAAACGCTGGGAGGCCACATTGAAGTCCTTTGACAATACGCGGACTGTTCCGTTCGACTCGGAACGAGTACGGCGAGGCTTGACCCATCAGTTTCTAAATGACTTACCGTTCACCATGGACGGTTCAACAACGAAAGACTTGGGTAAAGTTGTCAACAAGCTGATCACGGGAAAATCTCGCTGGACCGTTTCGTTCTGGTTCCAGGCGACCAGTGCGAATGATGCCACGTTATTCTCGAACGTCGACAAACCCGAGGGCACTTATGGCGGACTCTTGGCAGACATCGTTGGCGGCAAGCTTCGCCTGCGGCACGTCTGTCGCTGGGTAAACAGTTACGTCGAATTCATCAGTATCGATCCGATTCAAGTCGGTCAGTGGCAGCACGTGACATTGAGTTCCGATGGTCGCAGTCAGGGTGTCGCTTATCGAGCGACACTGAACGGCGTCGCGGAATCCATGCTGCTGGTCGAAGGTTCGACCGGCGACAACATTGAGGACCCACTCAAGGGAAATCTGATTGTCGGCGGCGGACCGTTTCTGGCCAAATTTGTAGGGTCGATCGCTGACTTGCGGTTTTATGATCGCGAACTCTCAAAGTTAGAGTCTTCCTTTCTGGCCGAGCGTCGTAGCCTGGCCGAGATCGCAACGGTGCCTCTCGAAGATCGCTCGATCAACGACGACGCTTTTTTGCGATACCATTTTCTAGAACAGTGTGGACCACCTGAACTGCGAAAGCTCGCGGATGACCATCACCAGGCGATGGAAGAACGAGACGCTTTCATTCGCACGTTGCCAACAGTGATGGTCATGCAAGAGGTCACCGGACGTCAGACGCACATCCACACGAAAGGCGCCTATGACCAACTGGGCGAATCGGTGACTCCGATGACACCCGCGATCTTGCCAGCGCCTGTGTCGCAAGAGATGGATCGAATTGCGTTGGCCGATTGGCTTCTGCGGCCCGATCATCCGCTGACGGCGCGCGTGGCTGTGAACCGACTGTGGCAGCAGCTTTGGGGACGTGGATTTATCGACTCGCCAGAAAACTTTGGAACGCAGTCCGCAGAACCTCTTCATCATGAACTCCTCGACTGGCTTGCGACCGAATACATTCGGCTGAAGTGGGACACGAAAGCGATCCTGAAACTCATTGCCACCAGCGCCGTGTTTCGACAGAGTTCGTCTGCGCCACCGATGCAGTGGAAACGCGATCCGGAGAATCGAATGCTGGCTCGTGGTCCTCGCTATCGACTGCCCATTGGTGTCATCCGCGATTCGTCGCTAGCCATGTCTGGTCTTCTGCAACGCGACATTGGTGGCACGACAGTGTTACTGGAACCATTGCTCAATCAGGATGGAAACGAAGTCAAGCTCTCTTTCCCAGTCAATACGAATCGACGCACCCTGTACACCTTCTGGAAACGCAATGCGCCGCATCCCATGCTTGCCGTCTTTGATGTCGCCGACCGGAATCAGTGTGATGTGCGAGTGCGCCGTACCAACACGCCTCTGCAAGCGCTGGTGACCCTTAACGAACCCGGCCTGATCGCCTGCGCCCAGGCTTTCGCAAAACGCATTATTGAATCAGAACAGGAAGACATCGCCCGACTGATCTGGGCTTTTCGCGTTGCAACTTCTCGGATGCCCAGTGAGGCGCAACTAAAAATCCTTCGCGACTCGTTAAGCAACTGCCGCGCTAATGCGGAAAGCGAAGCCAACGCGTGGACCGCCGTGGCAAACGTGTTGTTGAATCTCGACGAAACCATGACGCTGGAGTAACGCTATGAATCGAGAAGCACTTAACAAGCGTTCGGAATCAACTTCCAAATTTCACCCTCCCTCAGGGAGGGGCGAGTCGCGGGCCGATCAACCAGCCAGCACCTGCCCTCCCCGGCCCGAAGCGGGCCGCCCCTCCCAGAGGGAGGGTGAAGTTCAAGATCAAAATTCTGAAGTTGTTGCCGAGCGGTTCCTAGCCGGAAGTTACCGCCGCCAGTTCTTTCAGAGCACTGCTGGTCTGCTGGGTTCGGTGGCAGCCAATCAGTTGCTGGAAGCGTCCACTTCAAAATCCAATGCGCCTGGGGTGGACGGCTTTCCGCAGCTACCCGCAAAGGCTAAGCAAGTCATCTTTCTGTTTCAGGCAGGCGGCCCGTCGCAAATCGATCTGTTGGATCACAAGCCGGGTCTGCGTAAATGGCATGGGGTGGATTTGCCCAAGTCCGTCATGGGGAACGCGAAGTTCACTGGGATGGTAAACGGACAGACCAAATTTCCCGTGGTGGCTTCACCATGGAAGTTTTCACAACACGGCCAAAACGGTGTCTGGATCAGCGAGCTCTTTCCCGAATTCTCGAAGGTCGTTGACGATGTCTGCATCATCCATTCGATGACGTCGCCTCAGGTGGATCACGACGCCGCGATAACGTTCTTGCAAACCGGCCATCAACTTGCCGGACGTCCCTGCTTCGGAGCGTGGGCTGCCTATGGGCTGGGTAGCGAAAACGAAGAATTGCCCGCGTTTGTCGTGCTTCGCACGAAGAAGGGAGGATCGTTTCTGGTCGATCGACATTGGGGCGCGGGGTTCCTGCCGTCCCGCTTTCAGGGCATTCGTTTTGGTGGCAGTGACGACGAACTGGTGCGATACCTACGCAATCCCGATTTTATGAATGCAAAGCTGCGAGATCGCACCATTCAGGATATCTCAGCACTCAATCAACTGCACTATCGCGATATGCATGATCCTGAGATCGAAACTCGAATCAGCCAATACGAAATGGCCGCTCGCATGCAGACTAGCGTTCCCGAACTGGCCGACCTGAGTACTGAGACTGCGGCGACGATAGAACTTTACGGAGATGATTCTCAGACGCAAGGTACTTACGCGCACAGCGTGCTGCTGGCTCGCCGACTGATCGAGCGAGGCGTGCGTTTTGTGCAGGTGTTTCAGGGAGGTTGGGATAATCATAGCAATTTGCCAAAGCAACATCCGGATTATTGTGCCCATACAGACCGCGCGAACGCGGCACTCATCACAGACCTGAAACAGCGAGGGTTACTCGATGAAACACTCGTTATCTGGGGAGGCGAATTTGGCCGCACGGTGTTCTGTCAGGGAAAACTTGAAAAGAACAATTTCGGACGTGAACATCACGGCATGTGCTTCACGATGTGGCTGGCAGGAGGTGGTATCAAACCGGGCCTTGTCTATGG
>JBILTQ010000069.1:0-18013 GCA_044371435.1 Pirellulaceae bacterium
TTCCATCGCAGAGCCCCGCTTGCCTTTTCGATGGCGTAGAACGCCGAATTGAGATCGTCGTCTTGGCAAAATAGTACGAGGTCGCGATACAGTACTGGAGACACCCCGGCACCCCACTTGAGAACAAAAAAAGGGGTCGGCATTTTATATTGCCAGACATCCGCGCCGGTTTGTGCGTCCACTGCCAGCATGCCAAGGGTCGGAAAATAGAAATACACTCGGTCAGCGTCGGCCGCAGGAGTCGCGCTCGCCTTGCTGTTTGTCTTGTGGACTGAGGCCACTGGTCCCGTTTGCCAATCACGTCTCCACAATTGCGTTCCCGTTGCAGCGTCGAACGCAAACAGACTCACGGTTTCATCCGATGTCATGCCGGTGACAAAAACGCGGCCTGCCGCGACCACGGCCCCTCCAACTCCATCGCCGATCTTCTCCTTCCAACAGAGATTTTCTTCCGGCGAGAATCGAACCGGCAGAGGCTTCGTTCCCTCTGAAATCCCGGTGCAGTTCGGCCCGCGAAACTGTGGCCAGTCGTCTTCGCCTCGAAGCGGGTGAAGTGCCAGGAACGTGAGCAGCAGGGCGTTGAGGAGAGTGTGGGTGGGTTTCATGGTTGGGTTCTTTTCGTCATCGCTTTGAGCTGCTCAGCCAGCGCTGGAATGTGCGCCGCGGCTTCGACGGTACCAGCCAGGTTCACCGTTTCGAACGGATCGGCTGTTTCATCATAGAGTTCGTGGCCTACCAGGTAGCCCGTCTTGAAGTCTCGCCACTCGTGATAGCTCCAACGGTCGGTCTTGAGCGCGTAGCCCATCACTTGCGGCAAGGCCTGCGGTCCGCCACCCCAGTAAAGCGCGGGGCGCGGATGCTGCGAGAGCGCGGCGGTCTTCACCGTAGCAGCGGGGTCCTTGAGCACGGGCACGAGGCTGATGCCGTCCAGTCCATCGGGACTCGGAAGACCGCATAGCTCGACGAGCGTGGGATATATATCGATCAGCTCCGCGATAGACGTCGTCTTGACGCCGGACTCTGCCACGCCGGGCGCGGCGATGATGAGAGGCAAACGGGTATCCAGATCGAAGAGCGTCATCTTTCCCCAGGAGGTATGCTCGCCGACTTGCAGGCCGTTGTCGCCAATCGCGACCACCAGGGTGTTCTTGGCCAGGTCGAGTCTTTCGAGTTCATCGAGGATTTTTCCCAATTGCGCATCGGCATAACTGATCGCGGCGTAGTAACCGTGCCGCAGTTCCTGGCTGGCCGCTTCGTCGAGCGTTCGGTTCTTCGGTGGCTGGCCCATGAACTCGTGGTTAATGTGGAAGGCAAGGTCCGGAGCGTTCTTGGGGCGCTCAGCGGGAGTGATCGCGGGGACCTGATCGCGCTGATAGAGGTCCCAGTAACGTTTCGGCGCGTTGAACGGGTCGTGAGGTTTCCAGAAGCCAACGGCGAGAAAGAACGGCTGCTGTTTCTTGACGAGGCTGCGCAAGGCATCCATCGCCAAGTTCGCGATCCGGCCGTCAAAATACGCCTCGTCCGGCACATCTCGACACTCGCAATGAGGATCGCGCGCCAGGTTCGGCGGCAGCGGCACGCCCGCCGACAACATAGGGGCCTCGGTGTCGTGCCGGTCCCAATGCATCAACTGAGGCACGCTCCACGACGCCGGATCGCCCTGGATCTTCTGCGCCCAGTTGTGGTAGATCTTCCCTATTCCTTGGGCAAAGTAACCATGCTGCATAAACCACTGGGGCATGGTTACCATGTCCGGGTGCAGCTCGCGAAAATGGGTGGGGATGCTCCAGAGGCCCAGAGTATCCGGCCTCCGTCCGGTCATGAACGACGCGCGCGACGGATTGCAGATCGGCTGTTGGCAATAGGCGCGTTCGAAGACCATCCCTCGCGCCGCTAGACGGTCGACGTTGGGCGTTTTCGCAAACGTGTCACCATAGCAGCCGAGCTTGATGTCCAGATCGTCAAACACGACAAAAAGGACGTTGGGTTTTCTAGATGCAGGCGCGTCGGCGGCCTGCAGCGCCCACGGCGTGAGCAGCAGCGCGGCGAGGAGAGTGAAGGTGGGTTTCATAGTGTTGGGCGTGAAGCTTTACGGTTGCATCAGTTCGCTCGTGGTAATGAGATGGATGAGTTCACGGAGCGTGTTGCCGACGATTCCGGAGGCATAGGTCACAGGTGTGTAATCCTTGATAGCGGCCATCGGCATAAGGGTTTTTTGTCGTGAAAAGGCTGACTAAACCTCGTCTTTCGGTCCGAGACTGTGAATTTATGATTGTCGACTTTCGCGGAGCGAAAGTTCTTTCCGATAATGCTCCTTTTGCGTTGTAAAAGGCAACAATCAAAAGCCTCTCGCAATAGATTCACAGCCTCTCCGCGAAAGGGAGAAAATCGAGACCTTTCGCGGAACGGAAGTCGACAATCCCTTTACAAGTATCTGATTGTCTGATAATCTATTCGATGCTAGTTTTCAAGGCAATTCGTTTCGTGAGAATTCTTAGATGCAGACTCTTCGCCGTCCCAAAGTTCGCGACCAGGTCGCCCGCCAGATCCAACAGTACATCGTTTCGCAGAAACTTAGTCCGGGGGACAAGCTTCCGACGGAATCGAAACTTGCTGAGACCTTTGGCATCGGTCGACTCAGCCTTCGCGAAGCCACGAAAGCCTTGGAGTTTTTGGGGATCGTTGAATCCAAGACTGGGGTCGGGCTCACCGTCGGGCGCATCGACATGGGACGAGTGACGGAGCACTTAAGTTTTCATTCCGACTTGCTCGACGCCGATCCGCAACAACTGATCGACAGCCGTGTGATCCTCGAGACGGGCGTCTTACCACATGTGGCGAGGCGGATGAAGGCCGACAGCTCCATCGAACAGCAACTGCGAACCCTGGTCGACCGCTTCCGTTCGGCCCGCGATCTGAAAACTTGGATCGCGCTCGATATCGAATTCCATCGTACGCTGCTCGAAGTCAGCGGATTAAAACCGCTCGTCGCGTTCGGCGATTTGCTGCATGTCTTCTTTCAACGCTTCCGCGAGAGCGTCAAGAAAGCAGAATGGAAAGTTGGCGTCGAAAGTCACCAGCGAATTGTGGATCGACTCGCAGTCGGTGACGTCGCCGCAGCCTCGGCCGAACTGCGCGAGCACATCGAAAGCCATAGAGAAAGGGGGTAGGCAGTAGGAATTAGGGAGTCGGTGAGAGATTTTCCAATCCCATCTTTCAGGGCTAGTTTGCGAATAAAAATGAGAAACAGATTGCAACCAAACGAATCTGCATTCCTAGCTCCGCACTCCCAACTCCTCATTCCCCAATCCCGAATTCTCTACTGCCTACTCACAATTGCGCACTGCCTAGCTCCTACTGCCTATTGTGCTGCCGACAATTTCGAAAACTCGATAAAGCCCATCCTGCGCGATTCTTGCATCACATGCCATTCGATCGAGAAAGTGGAAGGCGAACTCGACCTGCAACGGTTCCGTTCCGCAAGTATTGTCAAACAACATACCGAGATCTGTGGACAAGTACGATATCAACTTGAACTAGGTGAGATGCCCCCCAAGGATGCAAAGCAACTTTCGAGCGAACAAAAAAAGCAACTGATAAGCTGGGTTCGGAAGACGCTCGATGAAGCTGCATTAGCCAATGCTGGAGAACCGGGGCCGGTGGTGCTGCGTCGATTGTCGAATCAAGAGTACACGTATACGCTGCGTGACCTCACCGGTATCGAGACGCTCGACCCAGCTCAAGAATTCCCAGTCGATGGCGCTGCGGGCGCGGGGTTCATTAACGTCGGTGCAGCTTTGGTCATGTCGCCAACACCGCTAACCAAATATCTCGATATCTCGATGCGGCCAAAGAAGTCTTGCGGCATATGGTACTACTCCGCGATGGTATCCGCTTTTCCTCGAGTACGTCCTCGCAGGATTGGACCGACGAAGCACTCGAACGCATCCGAGCCATCTACGCACGACACACCACCGGCGATGCTTTGGAAACCGTCGCTCAAGGTATCAAGCTCGACACGGGTGTCGGTAGCGGTCGCTTGCCACTCCAGAACTATCTCTATGCATTGCAGGGAGGCGGTAGCGACCGTGATTTGAGCAAGAAGTACCTGCAAATTCTCCACGAAGCTTTGACGAGCGCGAAGACTTCTATTGTGCTTGATACGTTGCGTGCAAAGTTTCGAGATGAAGAACTGACGGTTACATCCATCGAACCTTGGCAGAAAGTGTTATGGAGGTTTGCCAATGTGGGGCACATCAGGGTCTAACTCATGAAGCCAATCAAAACCCATCAATATCTCATCACGTCAACTATGAAATGCATCCTAACTCTGATCGCTGCCTTGTCGCTCGCGACGCTGACTTCTCTGCATGCCGCTGATGCTCCCAAACAAAAACCCAACGTCCTTTTCGTCGTCTTCGACGATCTCAACAACCGCCTTGGCTGCTACGGCGATCCGATTGCGAAGTCGCCGAATCTCGACCGGCTTGCGGCTCGCGGCACGGTGTTCACGCGGAACTTCTGCCAGCAGCCGATCTGCGGGCCTTCACGCGCTTCCTTTATGAGCGGGCGCAGGCCGGACTCGCTGGGCATCTGGAGCATGACGAAGTATCTCTACGACCTGCATCCGAATGCGGTCACAATTCCGCAGTGGTTCATGCAGCACGGCTATACGTCCATGAGCATCGGCAAGGTGCTTGGTGGCTACGGCAAGGAAGCGGACTTCAAAAAACTCAGCGTTCCAGATCGTCGTACTGGTGGCAAAACCAAGGATGAGTTCGCGATGCCAGAGGGCTCTCCGCTGCCGCCGAACCTCGCCAAGGATCTGCTATGCGAGAATCGCGATGTGCCGGACGAAGCCTGCTTTGACAACGTGTCAACCAGTCTCGCGATCACCGAGCTGCGGGCGCTGGCGAAGAAGCCGGAGCCGTTCTTCCTCTGCCTTGGCCTGTTCAAGCCGCACACGCCTTACAAGATCCCGAAACGCTACTGGGACATGTATCGCCGTGAAGACATCCCAACGATCGAACCGGAAGCACGGCCTAGAAACGCCCCTGACGTCGCCTTTCACGCGAACCACGAAATCCTCGGCGAGCCGAGTGCCCGCCGTACGCTCGATGAGGATGCAAAACGCGAGATCCGCCATGGCTACTATGCCGCGATGAGTTTCGCCGACGCGCAGTTTGGCCGCGTGCTGGATGCGCTCGATGAATTGAAGCTCCGAGACAACACCATCGTCGTCATCATCGGCGACAACGGCTTTCACCTCGGCGAGCACGACGTCTGGGGAAAGATGACCTTATTTAGCTGGGACGCGCGAGTGCCGCTCATTATCAGCGCTCCTGGCATAGGCAAGGGCGGCGCGAAGACGAGCGCCATCAGCGAGTCGATCGACATCTTTCCCACGCTTACCGATCTCAGCGGTCTTCCATCTCCATCTCAACTCGAAGGCACCAGCCTCGTGCCGGTGCTGAAGGACGCCAGCGCCTCCGTGAAAACCGCCGCGCTCACGCAGCATCCGCGCCCAGCGCTTTACTGGGGCGGCGGTCCGCAGGCCTTGCCGCAAGTGATGGGCTACGCGCTCAAAACGGACCGCTGGAGCTACCATGAGTGGCGCGACTTCAAAACTGGCCACATCGTCGGCCAGGAACTCTACGACGAGAAAACCGACCCGACCGAAACGGTGAACCTCGCTGGAACCGTAGAAGCTGCGGCGGAGATTCCCGCGCTTGCTGAACAACTCGATGCCCTGGTGAAATGAGTCAAAAGGAACAATTCCGAACCATGAAACCCGCCCTCGCACTCCTTACCGCTCTGCTGTTCGCGCCGCTGGCCACGATCTACGCCGCTGACGCACCAAAACCCGCCGTCAAAGTCACACAGGAGCTGCTCAACAGCATCCACGCCACACCGAAGCTCATCTTCGACCCGATGCCCGCCTATGGGCAAAAGTATCTGCCGTTCGCGATGGCCGCGAGCTTGGAGTCCACGTCGAAAGGGCGCCTCTGGACTTGCTGGGCAGGCGGCGAAGACGGGCCTAACGCGTATCTGGTCGCGAGCTACAGCGATGATAATGGCAAATCGTGGCGCGACCCCGTGTTCGTCATCGACCCACAGGTCCACATTTCAAAAACCGGCGTGTTTTCGGAAGCTTCCTACACAGTCGCCACCGGCACCGGTCCCGAAACACGGAAATTCTCGATTGGCACCCGGCTCGGCTCCTTCTGGTGCGATCCAAAGGGTCGGCTCTGGCTTTTCTTCCATCAGTCGGTCGGCATGTTCGACGGCAGTTGCAGCAACTGGTTCGTGCGCTGCGATGATCCCGATGCGGAGAAGCCCGTGTGGACGCAGCCGGTTTACATCGGCTTCGGCGCGTCATTGAACAAACCCATCGTGCGCAAGAACGGCGAATGGATTCTACCCGTGTCACTGTGGGAGCGCTGGCACATCGACAAGCCCTTCGCGGATTGCTACCACGAACTCGATTCCGTGCGCGGCTCAAACGTCTTCGTCTCCGATGATGAAGGCGGTCACTGGCGCTATCGCGGCGGGATCATTTACAAGGACAGTTGCTTCAACGAGCACACCGTGGCGGAGTTGAACGACGGACGTCTCTGGATGCTTTCGCGCGGCATGAAGGAAACCTTCCAGAGCTTCTCCGCCGATGGCGGGAAGACCTGGCAGCCGCAGTCCACCGCCTTTCCGCATGTGAACAGCAAGGCTGTGATCCGCCGTCTGCAATCGGGCAACCTGCTCGTCATCCGCCACGGCCAGGACATCACGAAAGCCACGCCCAAGCGACAGGAACTCACCGCCTTCCTCACCACCGACGATGGCAAGACCTGGTCCGGCAAGCTGCTGCTCGACGAACGCACCAACGTCTCCTACCCCGACATCGCCCAGGCTCCGAACGGCGACATCTACGTCCACTATGATCGCGATCGCACCGGCGCAGCGGAGATCCTCTTCGCCCGCTTTCGCGAGGAAGACGTTCAAGCCGGCAAGCTCATCAGCAAAGACGCCGCGCTGAAGAACCGCATCAAAAGCAAGCTGGGGATGAATCACGGTTCCATCGGCAACTAGCACTCTGATTTGGCCCCAATCATGAAACTAGCTCTCCATCTCCTCCTCACCGCCCTCCTACTCGCGCCGTTTGCTGGCTCGCACGCAGCCGATGTGCCGGTGCCCAGGCAACCCAACGTCCTATTCGTCGCCATCGATGATCTGAAGCCTTTGCTCGGTTGTTACAACGCATCGTGGATCAAGTCGCCAAACATCGACCGTCTTGCATCGCGCGGCTTGCGGTTTACGGCGAACTACTGCCAGGTCTCATTCTGCGCGCCTTCGCGCTTCAGTCTGCTCACAGGTTTGCGGCCAGACACCACGCACATCGTGGTCAATCCCGCGAAGCAGGACGACCTTCTGCGCAAACGCTTCCCGGACATCGTCACGCTGCCGCAGCACTTCAAGAACAACGGCTGGATTACCTGCGGCATGGGCAAGGTCTTCGATGGACGAACCGTGGACGACGGCCATGACACCGCTTCGTGGTCGGTGCCGTATGTGCGTCGGTTTGATGAAGCTCCCGGCGGTCTCGGCAAGCCGCCCGGTTATCAGAACAAAAGCACGCAGCAGCAACTCGCCGCTGCCGCACCCGGCACGCAAGGGCCGCCGGTGGAGAGCGCTGACGTCCCCGACAACGCCTACTACGACGGTGCGATGGCGCGCACCGGAGCGGCCAAGATCAGGGAGTTTGCGAAGGCAAAGCAACCGTTCTTCCTCGCGGTGGGCTTCCTGCGTCCGCATCTGCCGTTCCTTGCGCCGAAGAAATACTGGGACCTCTACGACCGGGCGACGTTGCCGCTCGCTCCCTTTCAAACGATGCCCGCCGGAAGCCCGCACGACCTCGCCTTTTACAGCAACTCCGGCGAGCTGCGAGCGTGGTCGGATGTGCCGAAGACCGGCCCGATCCCAGAATCGCTTCAGCGAGAACTCATCCACGGATACGCAGCCTCGGTGTCTTACGCCGATGCGAATGTGGGCTTGTTGATGGCCGCGTTGGAGGAATCCGGGGTGCTGGAGAACACCATCGTCTGCGTGTGGGGCGACCACGGCTGGCACCTCGGCGAGCACGGGCATTGGGGCAAGGTCACCAACTACGAGGACGCGACCCGCGCGCCGCTCATCATTGCCGCACCTGGCCACAAACAGGGTGCCGAGGTGAACGCCATCACGGAGTTCCTCGATGTTTATCCCACGCTGTGCGATCTCGCCCGCCTGCCGAAGCCAGCGCATCTGCAAGGCACCAGCCTCACGCCTTTGCTTGGCGATTCGGGGACCACGCTGCACGAAGCTGCCATCAGCCAGATGACTCCCAACGCCAGCAAGGATGGCGTGATGGGGTGGACGCTGCGCACGCCACGCTACCGCTACATCGAGTGGCGCCGCGCCGATCTCAGCACCGACACGCCTCGCATCACCGGTCAAGTCGAGTCCATCGAACTTTACGACTACCAGACGGATCTTCTCGAACGCGAAAATCTCGCAGGTAAAACCGAACACGCCGTCGTGCTGAAAGAGCAGCAAGCCCTCTTCGACAAGTTGCTGCCGCATCTGCCGAAGCGCCTGGAATAAGAACACACCATGAAACACGCGCTCAAACTCTTCACTGCTCTGCTGCTCGCATCCGTGCCCGCACTGCGCGCCGCCGATCCTGATAGCTCCACGAAACCGAACATTGTCATCGTCCTCAGTGACGACCAAGGCATCATGGACACCTCAGTGCCCTTCCTGACCGATGAGGCAGGCAAGCCAAAGCGCTATCCGCTTAACGAATTCATGCATAACCCGAACATGGAGCGGTTGGCCGCCCAGGGTATCCGTTTCAACAACTTCTACGCCATGAGCGTGTGCTCGCCCAGCCGAGTCGCGCTCATGACCGGTCAGAACTCGGTGCGTCATCACGTCACGAATTGGATCCATCCCCTCACAAATAACGCCGGCCCGCACGGTCCGCCGAATTGGAATTGGAATGGCCTGACCAAGGAGGACGTGACCCTGCCACGCCTCCTGAAAAAGGCTGGCTACCGAACGATCGAGGTTGGCAAAGGACATTTCGGCCCGCATGGCTCGCAGGGCGGCGATCCGCGGAATCTCGGATTTGACATCAACATTGCGGGTGGGGCATGGGGCTCGCCGGCCACCTACTTCGGGGAGAAGAACTACGGCAACGCCGGTGCTGCCGCCAATCCGCTTGATCGTGCCGGGAAAGGATCGCGCTCCGCCGTGCCGGGGCTGGAGAAGTATCACGGCACTCCCACGCACTTGACCGAGGCCCTCACTTTGGAGGCGAATGCGCAGATCGCCGACGCGGTTCATGCGGGCCAGCCGTTCTTCCTCTACCTCTCGCATTACGCCGCGCATTCGGCCGACAATCATCATTTCGAGACCGATCCGCGTTTCGCCAAAAATTACAACAAGTGGGAACTGACACCGGTCGGCCACACGTGGATGGAAGCGGACGCGCGGTCCTTTGCAACGCTCGTCGAGGGTGTGGACAAGTCCCTCGGTGACGTGCTGGACCATCTCGACAGGCTCGGTGTCGCGGAAAATACGCTTGTGCTCTTTCTCGGAGACAACGGCTCGGATTCCCCCTGGGGTGGGGCCATCGAAGTGGCCAGCGCGTCACCGCTGCGCGGGAAGAAAGGCTCGAACTACGAGGGTGGATTGCGGGTGCCATTCATCGCTGCATGGGCCAAGCCGAACATCAGTAATCCGAATCAACAGCGCCTGCCGATCGCGGCGGGCACCATTCAAAGCCAGCTCGCCGCGATTTATGACCTCTTCCCGACCATCCTTGACCTTGCTGGAGTTAAAGCGCCCGCCGCGCACGTCATGGACGGCCAGCGTCTCGACGCTCTCCTTGCCGGCAGACCCGACCCCAGGCACAACGAAACCTTCCTGTTGCACTACCCGCACGCTACAGGGCGAACCATCTACTGCAGTTCCTACCGTGAGGGTGATTGGAAAGTCCTCTATCATTACTTCCCGAGCATCGTCTCCGACGGGGGGCATTATCAGCTCTTCAATCTGAGGGACGATCTCTCCGAGCAATACAATCTGGCGACTCGCGAGCCAGAGCGTCTACGCCGGATGATGCAGGCACTCATCACCGCGCTCGAAACACAAGGCGCTCAATACCCCGTCGGCAAAGATGGCAAGACGCCAGAAAGACCCAAGCTGCCCGAAGGGACCTCAAATCAATGACTGGTCCATTATACACCATGAAACCAACCCCCTCATTCCTCACCGTCCTCCTCGCATCGCTGGCGGTGCTGCACGCCGCCGATCCTATCAGCAAGGAAAACGCTGCCGCCATGCAATGGGCGCAGGCGAACGTCTTCGCGGAGCGTGCAAAGTTGCCATTTAGCTTCATACTAGGCGGAAAATTATCGGACGAGTTGCTGCGTGATTGGAAGCGAACCGATGCAACCCGTGAACTTGATGCCAAGCGCCGCGAGCGCACGTGCTCATGGATGGATGCGACTACGGGCCTTCAAGTCCGGCTTGTCTCGACCGAGTATGCGGACTTTCCCGTCGTCGAGTGGACCGTGTGGCTGCGCAATACCAGCGATCACGACACGCCCCTCATCGAGAGCATCCAAGGGCTAAACTTTACCTTCGCAGCAAATCCGAAAGACGCGCTTTCACTGCATGGCATTCGCGGTGACACCTGCGTGGCTGAGAGTTTTCAGCCGTGGACACGTGAGCTTAAAACCGGCGAGCGTCACGTTTTCTCTCCACCAGTCAAAGGCGGCTACGCTTCCGGAAAATCCAGCGATGGCCCGGATGGTTGGCCCTACTGGAATCTGCAAACACCTGGAGGCGGCATCATTCTCGCCGTCGGCTGGCCGGGGCAGTGGGAGGCGAAGTTTGAGCGCAGTGAAGATGGTTCATTGCATCTGAGGGCTGGGCAGCAACTCACGCATCTCGTGTTGAAGCCGGGCGAAGAGATCCGCACGCCGTCCACCACGCTTCTCTTCTGGCAGGGCGACGATGTGGTGCGTGCGCAGAACCTCTGGCGCTCGTGGTATCTGGCGCATGTGCTACCACGCATCGGCGGCGTGCCGCAGCCGCCCACCACTCAGATTCAAGTGGGCGGCTCGCTCGCCACATGGCCCGGCGTGCAGGCGTATCTCGATGAGGGCATCAAGCCGGACATCCTCTGGCGCGATGCCGGTTCGGATTCAAAAAGCACCTGGTATCCCAGCGTCGGACCGCGCAAGACGGAGTGGCTGAACACCGGCACCTGGGAACCTGATCCCGCCAGGTATCCGCAGGGTTTCCGACCGTTCAGCGACAAAGCGCGCGAGAACGGCATGCAGTTCCTGCTGTGGTTCGAGCCAGAACGTGTCGGTGATCCTGGGTCATGGATCGGCAAGAACCACCCCGATTGGCTTCTGCCCGGCAACAGTGCGGGTGACGTGCTCAATCTCGGCAACCCGGATGCCTTGAAATGGCTCATCGAACACATCGACGGCATGGTGAAATCGCAGGGCCTCGACTGGTATCGCGAAGACCTCAACGGCGACGGTTACGGCACCGCCTGGCGCAGGGCAGACGCGCCGGATCGTCAGGGCATCACCGAAAATCTCCACGTGCAGGGGCATCTCGCCTTTTGGGATGAACTGCGTCGCCGCCATCCGAACCTGCGCATCGACTCCTGTGCCTCCGGCGGACGCCGCAACGATCTGGAAACCATGCGCCGCGCTGTCCCGTTGCTGCGCAGCGACTGGTCGGTGATGAACTTCAAAGACGCACCGCTGCAACGCGAAGGCAATCAATCGCAAACCTATGGTCTCTCGTCTTGGCTGCCTTGGCAGGGAGCGGGTGTGCATTTCACCGACAGCTACTCCGTGCGCAGCTATTACCTGACCGGTTTCGGCATGATCATCCCCGGCGGCTGGAACAAGACGACAGAGTCCATCGCCGCTGTCCGGAAAGGCTACGCCGAGTGCCGCCGCATCGCCCCGCTCATGCTCGGCGACTACTTCCCGCTCACCCCCCACAGCCTCGACACGACTTCGTGGATCGCATGGCAGTTCCATCGCGCCGATTTGAATGAAGGCGTCGTGCAAGCCTTCCGCCGTCCCGATGCCACGAGTGACACGCTCACCGTGAAACTGCGCGGCCTCGCTCCGCAGCAACGCTACGAAATCGAGAACCTCGACGGCGGCAAAGAAGTCCACACCGGCGAGGAACTCATGCGCGGCTTCGCCATCACGCTGCCCGAAAAACCCGCTGCTGCCGTGCTCGTACTGAAAGCCATCAAGTGACCTCCTGCGAGGCCACGGAAAGGCGGCAACTCCATTCAAACACCTAACATCCGCTAACTCGGCATCGACCTTGGGTCTAGTTTCATCAACAACGCGGTCCTTGATCGATTCGAGATGCAGCCAATGACTCCAACTCCTTCACGGATCGCATTCCCTTCCAAAGTCGTTGCGAGGAGGGTCGCCGGCCCTCGAATCCAGGAACTCTCCTTTCCAGCTTGCTCCCATCTATTGAAAAACCTTTCAACGTTCCTGCCATTGACGCCTAAAATCTATGGGGCTGGCCCCGGTGGCTTTCTTGAATGCACGTGAGAACGCGCTGTGATCGAAGTAGCCGCAGATATGAGCTATTTCGGAAATCGTCCTATCGGTTTGCAGCAATAGGTTAGACGCCTTGCCAAGCCTGCTTTTAGCGATGTACTGTGTGGGGGTTAGCCCGAAGATGAGCTTCATGGTTTTTGCGAAGCGGTGACTAGGCATCCCTGCCAGCTTGGCCAGCCCAGCTGGTGATGCTTCCACGGAAAGGTCGCCCTCGAAAACTTCAAGAGCTCGAGCAAAAGAGGCGGGAACAGCCGATGGTTCGACCGCCGTTCGGATATCTCTCGAAAATCCGACGATCCCGATCAGCCGATCCAACTCATCTTTCAGCGGGATCTTGGTTGTCAAACACCAGGACGGAGACCCTGGCATCTTCCACTGCATCTCCAAATGGTCAACGATCGGCATGCCTGAACTTAAGACGAGCTCGTCTTGCTCGGAAGGGATTTTTCCAAAATCCCCGCTGCAGATGTCCGAAGGTCGCTTACCCAAAGCATCCTGCTTGCTTGCCAATCCATGCCGCGCAAGCAACGAGTGATTGACACTTACATACCTGCCTTGTGCATCCTTGACGAAAAACGCGATATCCGGCACCTGGTCAAAAAGCTGCTCCAGCGCCGTTATCGAAACAGAGGATAATCCGCGAGCGGCTTCGATTGTGCGCATTTCGACGGCCAATGATTTCCAGCGTGCAAGACAATGGGAAACTATAAGTTACCATGGTTGGGTAGTGAATACCGAATCCCGGACGGCCTGCGTGTCTTTTATCAGACTTATCACTAGGGCCATCGGTTTTGACAGATCAAGCAGTGTTCACCGGCGTGGCGAAAAACATAAAGAATCGGACGCGACTAGCAAGCCTGGCCTAAACATCATGTGCGCGTTTTCAGTCCGGAGACGAAGTGCTCGAGTGAAAATTACTCGCCATTTTTCCCACCCCGAGCACTGGCCTCCCTGCCAGCGGCTAAAAAAGAGCACTGGTCAGAAGTGTAACTCGGTCTTGCAATCGTACGACTGCAGGCCGCCGAACCGATTCCCGCTTCGCCAAGGATGTTGAACGCTTGCCTTTAGGAACCGGCTGTCTTTTGGCCTTGGCCGAGGGTGAGTGGATTGGGTTGAGGAAACTTGTAGCACCCTACAGAGGTCCACACGTCTCGTAGTTTTTCACCACTAATTTTTCAGCCATGAATTGCAGATACCTTCCCCCGACGCGTCCGCTCGTAAAACTATCGCTATGCCTATCATTCCTAATGTTTGAGGCAGCTCCGCAGGGAGTCGGCCAAACCGCTGACGACGCAGTTTGGCGGAGCTTTGCCGAATCTCGATTGAAATCGATCTATGATCGGAGTGAGTTTCGCCCCAAGAATTTCCAACCGAATTGGCTAAGCGACAGTTCCGGATTTGTGGTCGAGGAAGTAGATCCGAAGACGAACGAGCCAAAGACATGGTTTTATGATGCCAGCACTGGCGAACGTCGTTCCGCGTTGGAAAAAGAAAAAGCCTCAGACTTCAGTAGCCGAAAGCGGTTATCGGAGGAACCGCTCCGACTGGAGTCTCGTGATACCAGGCTCGTGGCCATCGCCCCGGGGAAACAACAGGAGATCGTACTTGCCTCCAATCCCCCTGGACGTGATGTCGAGTATCGCCATCCAAGCTTGAGTCCGGATGGGTCCAAGGTTGTATTCATCGAAGCGGATTTCAGCCGCGTCAGGCAACGAGCCGTCTTGCTTCCGAGCGATCCCTCTTACCCAGAACTTCAACAGCGTCGCTTTGCCCGAGTGGGCGGCGAGATTGAGAGGCTACGTATAGGCGTAGTGAACACGGACGGCGAGCAATTGATCTGGCTGCCGGTGGAGTGCCCCGAGGAAGGGATGTACCTGGGGCAAGTCGCATGGGCAGGCAACTCCCGGGAAGTGCTGGTCGAAAGGTTCAGTCGATTCCGCGACAAACGCGACCTACTGTTGGTCAGTGTGAGCGGCGAGGTCAAGACGCTCTTCTCGGAATCTGATGCAGCGTGGGTTGAGTCGAGTCAGGGAAAGAATTCAGGGGTAGTGTGGATACAAGGCGGCCAGGAATTCATCGTGATCAGCGAGAAAGATGGGTGGAGGCATGCTTTCCGCTACTCGCGCGACGGCCAGGAAGGACAGCTGCTAACGCCGGGAGACTACGATATCATCGAGCGCGCGGTAATCGACGAAGAGCGAGGATGGTATTATTTTTATGCGTCGCCGAGGGACGGAACGCAAAAATATCTCTACCGCGTCCCCCTGGATGGTTCGGGGGAATTGGACTGCATCTCTCCCGAAGATCAAATCGGTACGCATGGCTATGCCTTCTCACCCGATGCGAAATGGGCGGTTCATACCTTCTCGACGCTAAATTCCCCACCGGTGCATGAGCTGATCGAAGTCGACTCACATCGAGTCGTAAAAAGCCTAGAAAGCAATGACGACCTCCGCGACAGGCTGGGAAAACTGAATTGCCAGCCAGCCGAGTTTTTGAAAGTTGATATCGGTAACGGTATCGAATTCGACGCCTGGATGTTGAAACCTAAGGATTTCGATGCCGCCCGAAAGTACCCGGTGCTCATCTATGTTTACGGTGAGCCTCACGCGCAGACAGTATTGAATGAGTGGGGGGCAGCTCAGATGGATTTCCATCGCGTCGTCGCCGAGCTAGGCTACGTGGTGGTGTCGATCGATAATCGCGGAACCCCGGCACCCAAGGGCGCCGCCTGGAGACGCGCCATCTTTGGCAGTCTTGGTCCCCTTTCGACGGAGGATCAGGAGGCCGGTCTGAAGGCGATCGCCAAACAGCACCCGTTTGTCGATACCGATCGCATCGCAATCTGGGGTTGGAGCGGCGGTGGTTCGAATACGCTGAACGCTCTCTTTCGCAAACCCGATTCCTATCATGTGGGAATCGCCGTGGTCCCGAAGCCTCAGCCGCATCTTTACAATGCATGGTTTCAAGAGATCTATATGCGCCACCGGGAAGTCAATCCTGACGGATATGAACGCTCGGCTCCCCTGAACTTTGCACAGGGACTCCAAGGTAAACTCTTGATCATGACTGGCTCCGGTGAGACCAATACTCATCTTCAAATCATTGAGGGGCTCGTCGATCGCTTAATCGCGTTGGGAAAGCCGTTTGACTATATGGTCTATCCCAATCGGGATCACGGCCTGCGGGAAGGCGAGGGGACGCTGGTGCACGTGCGCATGCACATCCTCCGATACCTGCTGGATAACTTGCCACAGGGGCCTCGCTGAGTATGCACTTCCGCCTTCTCTTCATCAAAGCTGTTTTTCCGTCACAATCGCCATTATTCGCGGTTCTGGGTTTATGCCTTGTCTGCGCCGCGAATTCGGCTAGACCAGCCGAACCGCCAAACATTGTTTGTATTCTTGCTGACGATCTTGGCTATGGAGATCTCGGCTGCTACAACCCTGATTCCAAGATCCCTACGCCGCGACTCGATCAGTTGGCCGCGGAAGGGATGCGATTCACCGATGCGCACTCGCCATCATCGGTTTGTACCCCCACGCGTTACGCCTTGCTTACCGGCCGCTACGCTTGGCGTACCAGATTGCAACGCAATGTGTTAGGGCCTTGGGACAAGCCGCTCATCCCGCCCGAGCGTCTGACTGTAGGTAAACTGCTTCAGCAGCACGGCTATGCAACGGCCTGTATCGGCAAGTGGCATCTCGGGCAAAACTTCGTTACCACGGACGGCAAAGCGACGGTTGGAGGAGTCA
The DNA here is from genome assembly GCA_044371435.1 of Pirellulaceae bacterium. Taxonomy (GTDB): domain Bacteria; phylum Planctomycetota; class Planctomycetia; order Pirellulales; family Pirellulaceae; genus JAIYDQ01. Next base: position 16,409 of record JBILTQ010000069.1, read on the forward strand.
AGAATGCTTTGGGTAATGTCGATTTTACCCAACCGATCAATGATGGCCCCGTCGCGAGAGGCTTCGATCACTACTTTGGCACGATCGTACCGAATTATCCTCCCTATTGTTTTATCGAAAACGATCGCACAGTCGGCCTGCCGTCGTTACCGACCGCTGGTAGCGGTTTCAATATCCCAGGTCCGATGCTTCCTGGATGGAAGCTGGAAAACATTCTGCCGGAACTGACGACCCACGCGGTACAGTGGATCGAAGCAGCGACTCAAGCGAAGAAGCCCTTTTTTCTCTATTTCGCCCTCACCTCCCCACATTACCCCGTCGTACCAACTCGGGATTTTATTGGCAAGACAACGGTCGGTGCCTATGGGGATTTTGTTCACCAGACCGACTGGAGTATCGGTCAGGTACTCGATGCCTTGCAGCGAACCGGGGTAGCCGGCAAGACGCTGGTGTTTTTCACCAGTGATAACGGACCCGAGATCACCGGCGAAGTCAAACCTGGCGTCTACGACCGCGCTGAGCGCTTTCATCATCGCAGTTCAGGGGAGCTTCGTGGTGCCAAACGTGATGCCTGGGAGGGTGGCCATCGAGTTCCCTTCATCGCCCGCTGGCCAGGTAAAATCCAAGCGGGTGCTGTCAGTCATGAAATCATGTGCCACGTCGATTTCATCGCGACCGTCGCTGCCCTCCTGGGATGGAACTTACCCGACGACGCCGCCGAGGATAGCGTCAACATCTTACCGGTTTTACTTGGCGAGAGACTCAACGCACCTATTCGCGAGGCGACGGTCCACCATAGTGCCAAGGGTAAGTTCGCCATTCGCCAAGGAGACTGGGTCTTGATCGATGCTCCCGAGGGGGACGACAACGGGAAGCATGGCGAACCAGAGTGGCTCAAGAGCGAACGTGGTTACGCTTCGCACTCGCTTCCCGGCGAACTTTTCAACATGCGAGATGATCTCTCTCAGCGTCACAACCGGTATGCGGAGAAGCCTGAAATAGTCGCCAAGCTAAAGTCGCTCCTCGTCAACTATATAACGACTGGCCGCAGTACTCCTGGTTCCGCTCAGCCGAATGATGTCGAGCCCCAACCTTACTCAACGCAACTCGATACGGCTAAGCCCAAACGTGCTCCTTAGAAGATAAAGCTGACAAGATACCTATGAAGTCGCTCCTGCTTTTTCTATCGCTAGCGGCATATCTTGGCGACCGTTGCATGGCTGCTGTCCCACGGCCCAACGTGATCGTAATGCTCACCGACGACCAAGGGACACTGGATGCAAATTGCTACGGATCCACGGACCTTGTCACGCCGAATATCGATCGATTGGCAGCGACCGGCATTCGTTTTACGCAAGCCTATGCACACATGGTATGCTGTCCAGCGCGGGCGGCACTATTGACGGGGCGTCATCCGCAGCGGAGTGGGATCTCCAATTGGACGCAGGGCGATCGCTACGGCAGCGACCTTCCTAAAATCAATATGGCTACGGAGGAAATTACCCTGGCTGAGGCGATCAAGGCAGCAGGTTACCGTACAGCCTTGTTTGGCAAGTGGCACCTCGGGGCGAAAGTCGGCCATGGCCCGCTCGATCAGGGTTTCGA
>JBILTQ010000070.1:0-17987 GCA_044371435.1 Pirellulaceae bacterium
CGCTGAGCGGTCCCCAGCGGTTAAACAAGATCTTGGCCGCCGCCTGACTGGGTTCACGGCGGCAGGTCGATGAATTGATCGAACAAGGGCGAGTGGAAGTCGACGGGACCGTCATCGATCATTTGGGGATCAAGGTAGATCCGGCCACGGCCCGAATCAGCGTCGATGGGATCGCCTTGAAGAAGTTTCGACCCGTCTACTACGCGGTGAACAAACCGGCGGGAGTCCTGTGCACCAACCGCGATCCCCAAGGGCGTCCGCGGGCTGTCGATCTCATCCCAGGCCATCAACGCTTGTTTCCCGTCGGGCGGCTGGATGCATCCAGCGTCGGGCTGCTATTGATGACCAATGATGGCGAACTGACGCAGCGTTTGACCCATCCCAAGCATGGTGTTCCTAAGACCTACTTCGTGGTGGTCGCTGGAAAACTGGAGACGCCGCAGTTGCGACGGCTTCAGCGAGGAATTCATTTGGCCGAAGGGCTAGCAAGGGTCGAAGGCGCCAAGATTCGCCGCGAGCGCAAGGGGTGCACCGAATTGGAAATCACCCTTTGCGAGGGAAAGAATCGCGAAATTCGTCGCGTTCTCGCTCGACTGGGCAACAAAGTCATCACCTTGCGACGACTGGCGATCGGTCCGCTCAAATTGGCGGACCTGCCCGAGTCCGCCTATCGCCCACTCTCCAAAGATGAAGTCGCCGCTCTCTACCGGGCCGCTGATGAAGCCGCCAAAGCGCGACGGCGTAAAGCCAAGACCGACTCCGAAGCAGGCGAGGCCAACGCCGGGTCGCCGCCAGCCGGTAAAGTTCGCTCACCGAAGGCTAAATCACCCACCCTCAGGACCGCTACCGGGTCGGACGATTCCCAAGGGATGCTCGATTCGGTCCAATCGCCACGGCCGACCTTGAAAGGAAAAGAAGCCAAGCCACGTGATCCATTCGCTTGGGATAACGATGAGGAACTATTGGCCGCCAGCCCTTTCGCCGGCGATTATCGCAGCCAGATGGACGACGATTTTGCGGATGAGGAAAACGCTGACGAAGGGCTTTTCGAAAGTAGCCAACCTCCTTCCTTCGAAGATGATGACGAAAGTATCGACAGCGAGGAGTTCGCTAAACCGCTCGGCCCAGACACTGTCCTGGTCTCCGAGGCGGGTCGGGGACGAGGCGGCCAGGTCCTCGACTACGACCATCAGCCTGCGCGACCCTCGCGGAAGCAAGCCGGGTCTGGCCAGCCCCGGGGAACGCGAACCGCGAAAAAATCTGCGCGTTTCTCCTTGAAAAAAACCCCAGGCTCGTTGAAAAGAACCCCAGGCAAAAAAAAATCGGGCAAGAATAGTCCGCGGCGGTCGGGGGCTGCCAAAGAGCAACTCCCATCGGCCGTCAGTGGTCGCAACCCTTCGAAGTCGGCAGGCCCCGGCGGGCGCGGCAGGCAACCGGCCAGCGGCGACGGAGAACGACGATTGCCGCGAAGACCCTCGAAATCGCGAGGCTCAGCGGGCCAGAAGCCCGGTTCCAAGAACAGCCGTTCACGGCGCCGCGGTTCCCGGTAAGGCCCACGGCGGCCATCTGCGATGCCAAGACCGCGCTGAGCGCGATGCCACCCACCGAGCGCTCGCCTGCCCCCTGCCAGCGGAAGAACTCGGCGTCCCCATCCAAGCTCGACCGCCTACCCTCCCCGCGCGGTTCGATCGCGGCCTGGAGGAGTACGATTGCGAAGCGGCAGCAGAACCTCAGCGGCATACGAAAAAACCGTTGCTCCTCAGGAAGGGCTCGACGCGGTGTGGTCGAGCATCCGGGCCAAGACATCGATCGGGATCGTGTGCGGACCGTCGAATTCCATGTAGTCCAGGGTAGTTTCGGCGGCTTCGAAAAAATCCCTCAGCCAACGACCGGTTTGAATCGGAAGGATTGGATCGAACCGTCCGTGCGTCTGCAAGACTCGGACCCGCCGCAACGCCTCCTTGAAACCAGACCAAATCGGTTCACAGATCAAAGCCCCCGAAAGAGCGATCAAGCATCGCGGCTTGGCTGGCAAGCCACGCAAGGCGGTATCGACGGTCAACATCGCCCCTTGGGAGAAACCTCCCAGAATCAACTGCGATGTCGACAACAGGTAACGATCGAGCACCAGCGAAATCGTCTGCGCCAAGGCTTCGCGGGCCTCATCGATCCCATCGGGTACTTCTTCCCGCAACGCCGAGAGATCGTTGCTCGACGCCAACTGCATCAAGCGAGCAATACTCAGCGGCCACCACGCTCGGCCACCAGGCATTCCATAATCGCTAAGTTCGAGCAACCCTTCCGGAAACACCAGCACCGGCACCCGATCGCGGGCCACCAAACGTTCCAGCAGCGGTTCGGCCAAGCCCACCAGATCATCTCCTGGAGCGCCGAAGCCATGACATAGCACCCAAGCCTCCGTCGGCGTCAGGTCCGACGGCGGAACCAAGAGGTGGCAATCCAGCCTGCCGCAGGTTTCTCGCCGATAACGCCACTGCGGCGGACCAGCGGTTGGCTCCGAGGGGCCGATTTCGTTGGTGCCCAAGGAATGTCTCTCCGTGAAGGTTACCAGAGTCCTGAAAGCCGTGAACCACGACGATCCAGCGCGGGTGTCGACGCCTCCGCGCTCGACCTTTACCTAACTATACCGAAGATCCCAACCTCCGGTGGACAGCAACCGGTTTAGCGACGCGAATTCCCCCTGGTTGTCGCGTCCCTGCAGCGCGGCTGGTCCCCTCATGATCGGCAGAACCCTTATTCCTTGCGCATCACACCGGGAAAAATCCCTACCCTTTCGCCGCCTGTCAGCTTTTCACCAACTCCTACTGGCTCTTCCCCCCCTCCCTGATCGGTGCGATCCTTGCATTCACACCACAATGAATCTCTCCCAGTTCAGCGAGGATTGTTTGTAGCGGGTATTCAGGATCTGAATCGGCTCTCAACCGAGGAGCTCAGGGAGTCGATAGACACGTCTGCCGATCAATCTTGTTAGCAAGCAATCGATCTGCAGGTAACTTCGATTCGCACCCCATGGAGATGGCCCGTTATGGGTTTCGAGCAACGCTACGATTTGGATGCAATCCGCGAGTTTGTGATGAACGAACTGAGCAACCAGAACGGGTTACTGCCGGACGCCTTCCCGATGACGCAGCGAATCCTCACCCGTCAAGGAGTGACTTGCGGAGTTTTTTATTGTTTGCATGGACCGAGAAATATCCGACTGACGGCTGTCTTCGACTTCGATGCAGCCAGAGTACTCCTCTACGACTCACGCGGGCAGCGAACCTGTTCCTACGCGTTAAGTGAGGTCGTCGAGGAGGTCGTAACCACCCCGCACGCTTGTTAAGGAAATGGAAGTCCCCAAATGCTTATCCTCTCACGCCGCGAATCCGAAAGTGTCCATCTGGGCGAGGACATTGTTTTGACGATCGTCCGGGTCTCCGGTGAAAAGGTCCGAATAGGGATCACCGCCCCGCCACACATCAAGGTCTTGCGAAACGAACTGGAAGTCGACTTGGTCGCGGAAAAGTCTGCGGCCGCAGGGCCACCGCCAGCGATTTCCGGGGCGAGGAAGATCCCGATCCAAGTTCGGAAAGCGGCCTAGGCCACCGGATGGGGAACATGAAGGTTTGGTCCATACAGGTAGTAAAACGCTTACATTCCGCAAACCCATGATTAAAATAGCGGCGACTTTCCCGCGGATGAAATCGATCCATCCTCCGACGTCCTAAACTCTGGGGAACCGGAGTGTGTACTTTACGCAAACGGGGAAGTTTACCGCACAGGAAGACTGAAGCTGGGATACCGAACGTCACCCAAGGGAACGAAGTTCGGACCCACTGCGGCTAGCGAATACCCAATTACGCCCTTCACCAAACCAAGCTCGAGCTTATGATGAGTTCGGAAACGGAATAGTTTCCAAAACCTCCTAGCGGGTGGAGGCCGTTCGGGAGAAGAGAATCGTTACCTCGCCAGCCTTGTCGATTCCATCCCGAAGCCACCGACGTTGCCATGCCCCTCCTGAAACAAGAGACCGACCTTTTCCCCACTGATTTGCTCGACAGTGGGCTCGCTAGCAGCCAACCATGGTGGGTAATGTACACCCTGTCTCGCCAGGAAAAGAAGTTGATGCGGCAGCTCGAAGGGTTAGAAATCCCCTTCTATGGACCGACGATCCCGCGTCGCTATCGTGCTCCCAACGGACGGCTGAGGACGAGCATCGAACCGCTCTTTCCCAACTACGTTTTCGTCTGTGGTGAGGAGACGACGCGATATCAGGCCGTCTGCACCGGGTCGGTGTCGCGATGGATGCCCGTATCCCGCTCCGATGAGCTTTTGAGCGACCTTCGCCAAATTCGCGATTTGATTGCGACCGATGCCCCCTTGGCTCCGGAGACCAGGATCGAACCCGGTCAGCGGGTCCGGGTAAAGACCGGGCCGTTCAAGGGCTTCGAGGGGACTGTTTTACGGCGGGAAAACCAGATTAGACTGTTGGTAAGTGTTCGATACATGGGACAGGGGGCGAGTGTCGCCCTCGACGACTGCCAACTCGATGCCATCTAAGGCTGACCGATGAATCTGGACTTACCTTACCGCCGAATATTTGTTGCGGGGCACCGCGGCATGGTAGGCCAAGCCGTATGTCGGTTGCTGGAAAGCGATCCTTCGATTGAAGTGATCACCCGACGCCGAACGGAACTGGACCTGACCGACGAGCTAGCTACGTCTGCCTTCTTTGCCGAAGACACCCCGGATGCAGTTATCTTCGCGGCCGCAAGGGTCGGCGGTATCCATGCTAACGATGCTTATCCGGTCGAATTTCTCGTCGAGAATGTACGGATGGCTGTCAACGCCATCACCGCTGCCCAGGAATTCGGTGTTCAGCGTTTCCTCTTCCTCGGCAGCACCTGCATTTATCCACGCCTGGCTCCACAACCGATCCGCGAAGACGCCCTGTTGACCTCGCCGCTGGAACTGACCAATGAAGCGTACGCGCTGGCCAAGATCACTGGCCTGAAGCTCTGCCAGTACTACCGACGGCAGTATGGAGCGGTGTTCCATTCGGCGATGCCGACCAACCTTTACGGTCCCGGGGATAACTACCATCCGGAGAATAGTCATGTCCTCCCTGCCCTGATTCGCCGCTTCCATGAAGCGAAGGGGCAGGGCCAATCCTCGGTGAGGATTTGGGGAACCGGCAATCCACGCCGTGAATTCCTGCATGTCGACGATCTGGCGTCCGCCTTGATTCACCTGCTGAAACTGGACAACCCGCCCGATTGGGTCAACGTCGGTTCTGGCGAGGATCAAACCATCATGGAACTGGCCCGGCTGGTAGCGAAGGTAGTCGAATTCGAGGGATTGATCACCAACGATCCGACCAAGCCCGACGGCACGCCGCGGAAGCTGACCGATTGCTCGCTGCTGCGGTCTACCGGCTGGAGTCCGCGGATCAGTCTGGAAGATGGCATCCGCTCTACCTATCGCGATTTCGTCGAGCACCACGCGCAGGGAAGCTTGCGGGCGGTATGACCGGTAAGGTTGTAGCGCCTTTAAGCCCTGTTTGTCGAGTCAACCGCGGAAAAAAGCGATCCCCGACTCGTAATTGCGATCGCTTTTAACTAGTCTCCCTTTCACAGCCTTTCCCGCTGGATTTCCTTGATCGTCCAGCCCACCCCCTCATCGGACGCAAACCACCTATGACGAAATCGGCTTTGATTACTGGTATTACCGGTCAAGATGGGTCCTACCTGGCGGAACTGCTGCTCGACAAAGGCTACCTCGTCCACGGTTTGGTTCGACGTAGCAGCAGTTTTTCAACCGGTCGCATCGATCATCTTTATCGCGACGCGCACGAGGATCCCAAGCTGCTGTTGCACTACGGCGACCTCACCGATGGCCAGGCCCTGACGAACCTTGTCCAGGAAATCGAACCCGATGAGATTTATAACCTCGGGGCCCAAAGCCACGTTCGAGTTTCGTTCGACCAGCCCGTCTACACGCTGATGAGCGACGGCGTGGGAGCCTTGAACGTCCTGGAGGCTGCACGACTGCTGAACAAACGCAAGCAAGTCAAGGTGTACCAGGCTAGTAGCAGTGAGATGTTCGGCAAGGTCTTGGAGACGCCGCAGAAAGAAACCACCCCTTTTAACCCGCAAAGCCCGTACGCTTGCGCCAAGGTCTACGCCTTTTATCAAACGGTCAACTATCGCCGTAGCTACGATTTATTCGCCTGCAACGGGATTCTTTTCAACCACGAGTCGCCGCGCCGTGGTGAGACCTTCGTCACTCGCAAGATCACTCGTGCGGCGACCCGGATCAAGCTTGGGCTGCAGAAAAAACTCTACCTGGGAAATATCGACGCCAAGCGAGACTGGGGGTATGCCAAGGATTATGTGGAAGCGATGTGGCTGATGCTGCAGCATCATGAGCCGGACGATTTCGTAATCGCCACCGGCAAGACCGCCACCATTCGGGAATTCCTCGACCTGGTATTCGATTATCTCGGGATGAACTGGCAGGAGTTCGTCGAGATCGATCCCCGCTATTTCCGGCCAGCGGAAGTCGATCTGCTGTTGGGGGACCCCTCCAAGGCGCAGGCGAAACTGGGCTGGGTGGCCAAGACCGACTTGGCTAATTTAGCCAAGATCATGACCGATCATGACCTCGACCTGGCTAAGCAGGAATTGAAGGCCAAGAGCTAGTGTCGCCAACGGCCCGCCCATGGCTGGCTATTTGGGAAGCGTCCCCCGCGAAACGTTCCGCCCACCCTGGATTCCACAACCGGTGTGCCTGGGTCGATCCGAGCTAGGGGTGCGCGTGGGTGGGAGCAAGCGGTAACCGGCCCGGGAGCACCGTATTCCAGACCAACCGAGACTGCCCCATTGCTATTTTAGTACTCGACCATTTTTGGCGACTACCCAAGCTCACTGCCAGGTACCCAAGCTGATGCCGGCCCATGTTCCGACTCCCGCCTTGGGTTCCGGTCGGATCAAATACCTGGCCTTTGGCCAAGTCCCCGATACCTTCAGCATGGTGTGGTATCGCGACATGGAGCAGGCCTTAGGCCAACTAGGCCTACCATCGGCGGTCCACCCTCGCAATCGTTGGTGGATGCTAGCCGCCAAGGTCGCTGCCCGCTGCCGCCTGGTTCGCGCGGTCGCCCGCCTGCGTTCGCAGGTCTATGTCGTCCCGGTGATGCATGTCGAAGAGTATCGTTACTTTCCAGTGACCTATTGGGCGGAAGTCATTCCGCTATGTTTCGATTGCTGGCCCAGCCGTTGGGACGAGTGGGAGCGGGTCTTCCGCCGTCAACGAACACGCACCGCTTTTTTTACCGCTCGCGCTGCCGCCGATGAATTCTCGCGGCGTTGCCCGCAGTTGCGTTGCCACTGGTTGCCGGAGGCTACCTTTCCCGAACGCTGGCATCCGCACCGTGCCCTTGGGCAACGCTCGATCGACGTCCTGGAACTCGGTCGACAGCATCGTGACTGGCATGACCGGGTTACGCCGGGTCTCAAACAAGCGAAAAAAGTCCACCTTTTTGAAAAGGCACCAGGTGAGCACGTCTTTCCATCGCTGACCGAACTCGTCGAGGGTTATGGCGATGCCAAACTCTCGATCTGCTTCCCTCAATCCATGACCCATCCGGAACGGGCGGGCAGCGTCGAGACGGTAACGATGCGTTATTTCGAATCGATGGCCTCCCGCTGCTTGATCCTCGGTCATTGCCCGAGCGAACTCCAGGATGATTTCGGCTATAACCCGGTCATCACCGCCGACATGCAGGATCCCTTGACACAAATCATGGAACTGCTCGAGCATCCGGAAAACCACGCCGCCTTGATCGAACGCAATTATCAAATGGTGTTGAGTAAAGCCAATTGGTCCTACCGCTTTCGCCAACTGCTGGAGGTGGTTGTCAGCGAGCGGCCGTCGCTTGGCACGACGCCATCGCCGACACCACCCGAACACTAAGCCTTCCCACGCCCGTTGCCTGATCAGGATGCGTGATCGGCGACGCCCGTCATTCGACAAGCCATGCACTATTCGTTCTTGTCCAGCGGCAGCTGGAAAGGCAATGCCAGTTTCGTCCGCTTGAAGGCCTTCGGCCAGGGCCTCCTTGAACTAGGGCACCGCGTCACCTTTTTCGTCGATCAACTGGACTACAACGTCCATGAGTTGGAGTTGCCACCGCAAGCCGAACGCTGCATCGTCAGCAATCCATCGAGCTGGAAGCAATTTTATTCACGTCGGCAAGCGATCGCCGCCGTCGCCCCCGATATCGTTCATTTCATCAATCCCTCGTTGAAAAGCTGGGCAGCCCTGAGCACCTTACCGCGGCAAAAATTTATCTGCGATTGGGACGAATGGCCATGCCAGCGAGAAGACCGTGGTTGGAGCTATCGTACCCTCAATCGTTTCCTCGACTGGCACGCCCGCAACCGGGCTGCCGGCTTGGTAGTCGCCAGCCGATACCTGCAGCAAGCTTTCCAGTCGCTGGGTTACGCCTCGACCTACATCCCCTACGCGACCTACCTCGAGCCGCACGACGACGGGCTGAGCCCATTCGATCTCCCGACCTTTGTCTACATGGGTAATTTTTATCCCGCCTATGACCACGACCTGTTGCTGGAGGCTGCGCGATCGCTCAAAAGCGAGGGTTTGTCACCTCCACTGGTCTTGCTGGGCAAAGGTCCCGATCTCGACCGCTGGCGGCAATTTACCGCCGAACACCGACTCGACAACGTCCGGCTTCCAGGCTTCACTACCGGCCAAGCCCTGTGGCAGCAACTGCGACACGCCGAAGCGCTGCTGTTTCCGATCCGTGATTCCCTGCTCAACCGGGTACGTTGTCCAAGCAAAACCTACGCCTATGCGCAGGCTCGCCGTCCCGTCGTTACTTCGCGGATCGGCGAGATCGTCCAGGTGCTCGGCGAGCAAGCTACCTATATTGACCCCACGGTGAGTGGCTGGAAAGCCGCCCTGGCGCAACTCACCCGGACGGCGCACCAACCCGACTGCGATTACCACCTCGACGAGCAGACCTGGTCGAAACGTTCCGAGCAGCTTCTGGAATTAGCCGAACGGGTCCTGGGGCTAGGCCAGGCCGAGCTGCCTCCGCCTTCCCTAACCGCATCCGCTTAGTCACACAGCCAGCATGATTCGCCCCGAACCTTACCTCGCTCAGCCAAGCCGTGGATGGCCTCGACTTCGAGCGTTGCTGGCTGCCCGGTCCATCCCCTGGACCGCAAGCCCATTCCCCTTCGGCTGTTTCCCGTTTGTCCCCGAGCGAGGTCGCCGCCGCCCATGCGCAGTTCGTATAAAAGGGAAAGCTAGCCCCGCTGCGCGGGCCAGCCAGTCCTTCTCGCTTTATCATCAAGCGTTGGGAGGACCGGCGGTTGGGGAACTACCGAGCACCGCCTCCCACCAGACACGGCTGATCGTTCACTACTTGCAATCTATCTTTTCGCTAAGCTGCTGAGTGTATCCAATATGGCATCGATCCATCCCCCCGTTTCCATGAAGGCGGTGATTTTGGCTGGTGGGCTGGGGACACGCATTTCGGAAGAAACCCACGTTCGTCCCAAACCGATGATCGAAATCGGTGGTCGTCCGATCCTCTGGCATATCCTTAAGATTTACTCCAGCTTCGGGATCCAGGACTTCATCATCTGCGCTGGCTACAAAGGGTATGTGATCAAAGAGTACTTCGCCAATTACTTCCTCCACATGTCCGACGTCACCTTGGATATGTCGCGGAACACGATGGAAGTACATTCCCGGAAAGCCGAACCGTGGCGGATCACGATCGTCGATACTGGACTAGAGACTTTGACTGGGGGCCGCCTGGCCCGCGTTCGCCCTTATGTCCGCGATGAAACTTTCTGTTTTACCTATGGAGACGGGGTAGCGGATATCGACATCAGGGCTTTGGTCGCCTTCCATCGCAGCAGCGGGCGCATCGCCACGTTGACGGCTGTGCAGCCACCTGGCCGCTACGGGGCCCTCGGCTTTGAAAGCTCGAACACCGATCTGGTGGCGAAGTTCCAAGAAAAGCCAGAAGGCGATGGGGCTTGGATCAATGGCGGCTTCTTCGTCCTGGAGCCTCAGGCCTTCGAGTATATCCTCGACGGCGATGCCACCTCTTGGGAACGAGCACCGCTGGAGAAGCTGGCGGCCGAACGCCAACTGGCCGCCTACCGCCACCGCGGATTTTGGAGGCCGATGGATACTTTGCGCGACAAGATGGAATTGGAAGATTTGTGGAGCAGCGGTCAGGCTCCCTGGAAATCCTGGAGCTGAGCATGCTGACTGAGTCTTATGCGGGTCGCCGCGTCCTGATTACCGGTCACACCGGCTTCAAGGGGAGTTGGTTATCGCAATGGCTGGTGATGATGGGGGCGAAGGTCTACGGTTATGCCTTGTCGCCGGAACCTCATGAGCGGCTATTCGGGCAGTTGGATCTACCTTCGCAACTCGCGGGTGATTATCGCGAGAACGTGCTAGACCTCCAACGACTCTGCCAGGTAGTCCAGGATGTCGCCCCGGAATTCATCTTTCACTTGGCTGCCCAACCCCTGGTACGCAAGTCCTATGAATTTCCGGTCGAGACTTTCGCCACCAACGCGATGGGAACCGTCCATCTGTTGGAAGCCCTGCGGCGTTGCCAGCGACCGTGTGTGGCGGTCGCGGTGACCACCGATAAATGCTACGAGAATCGGGAGTGGCTGCATGCTTACCGCGAGGAAGACGCGATGGGTGGCCACGATCCCTACAGCGCCTCCAAGGGTTGCGCGGAGCTCGTGGTCAGTTCGTACCGCCGTTCGTTCTTCCAGGCGCAGGGATCGATTCGACTGGCCTCCGCCCGGGCCGGCAATGTCATCGGTGGCGGCGACTGGGCGGCAGATCGCATCATCCCGGATACCTTCCGGGCTTTGCTCTCGGGAGAAGCGATCCCCATCCGTAACAAAACCTCCACCCGTCCATGGCAGCACGTCCTGGAACCTCTCTCGGGGTACCTGCGGTTGGCAGCCGCTATGGATCGGCCCCAAGCTTTCGGTCGTTCCGATGCCTCGGATTTCTGCGAGGCCTTTAATTTCGGACCGCAACTCACCAGCAACCGTACGGTGTTGGAATTAGTCGCGGAAGTCCTCAAGTGGATCCCCGGGAAGTGGGTCGACCTGTCCAACCCCGCCGAACCGCACGAAGCATCCAAGCTAAACCTGGCAATTGATAAAGCCTACCATCGACTGGGTTGGCAACCGGCTTGGGATTTTCCGACGACGATCGAACGTACGGTGGCCTGGTATTTGGAAACCCATCGCGGGGCGGCTGCAGCCACCATCACTCGGCAGCAAATCGAAGCCTTCGCCGCCACCATCGAGCCGATGCCATGAAATTGACCCCCACCCCACTCGCCGAAGCTACCATTATCGAGCCGGAACCACGGGCGGACGAGCGTGGTTTCTTCGCCCGCATTTTTTGCGACCGGGTATTCGCGCAGGCGGGCCTGGAGGGGAGGATCGTGCAAATCAATGATTCCTTCAGCCGCACCGCGCATACCCTTCGCGGGTTGCACTTTCAGGTTGGCGACGATGCCGAAATCAAGATCGTCCGCTGCATTCGCGGCAGCCTCTTCGACGTGATTGTCGATATCCGCCCTGCTTCGCCAACCTACCAGCAATGGTTTGGGATCGAACTCACTGAGGGCAATCGCAAGATGCTCTATGTCCCCCGCGGTTTCGCTCATGGATTCATGACTTTGGAACCCGACACGGAAATGCTCTATTTCGTCTCGGCCCACTACGCGCCGCCAGCCGAACGAGGCTTATCGTGGAACGATCCAGCGATCGCCATCCGCTGGCCCCATCCACCGTCCGTCATTTCGGAAAAAGACCAACAGAATCCGACGCTGCAGGAACTGGTAGCCAGCGGCAGGCTGACTTAGGTGGATAGACTCCTAGCCGACGGCCTGCCCGAAGGAAGCTCGATGTGGCTATCGGCCAGCCGCCACCGGCCAAGCTGGCGTCGAGGGAGGAACGTGGCCTGGGCCCAAACCGTCATCCATCAAAGCCAGGTGAAATTTCCATGAAAGTTATGGTGACCGGAGCTACTGGTTTCATCGGCAGGCATGTGGTAACGTCGCTGTGCGATCGCCACCACCAGGTCGTCGCGACCGGCCGCGATCGAGAAAAAGCTCGGCGACTACCCTGGTATGATCAGGTCGAATTCGCGGCCTTCGATCTCTCGACGGACCCATCCCGTCTAACCCAACAACACGCCGACGCCGATGTGCTCATCCACTTGGCCTGGGGTGGCTTGCCAAGCTACAAGGAACTCGTGCATCTCGAAGCCAACCTGCCGCAATCCTACCAGTTGGTCAAATCGGCCGTAGCCGCCGGCATCCCTCAAGTGCTGGTCGTCGGCACCTGCTTTGAATACGGACAGCTCCAAGGTTGCCTGAGCGAAGACACTCCCACCAACCCCTGTACCGCCTACGGCATTGCCAAGGATAGCCTGCGGCGCTCTTTGGAGATGCTGAGGAACCAGCAGCCATTTGTCCTGCAATGGGCCCGTATTTTTTATCTCTTCGGAGACGGGCAAAATCCCAAGAGTTTGCTCGCCCAACTCGATGCGGCCCTCGACCGGGGCGATAGCCATTTCCCGATGTCGGGTGGCGAGCAGTTGCGGGACTACCTTCCGGTGAATGAGGTCGCCCGTCGCCTGGTAGTGCTGGCCGAACACCGACAGTCCAGTGGAATTTATAACATCTGCCGAGGCCAACCGATCTCGGTTCGCCAACTGGTCGAGGACCATTGCGTCCAGCGGGGCAAGACGATCCCGCTGCAGCGCGGTGTTTACCCTTACCCCGATTATGAGCCGTTTGCCTTCTGGGGCGATTCCCGAAAGTTCCTCTCTTTGGAAGCGAGCCCGTCGTGACTGACACGCCACACCAAGACCTGCCAGGACAAGCCAAACCCGCTGCCTTTGCGGACAATAAGCCTCAAGTCGCCCACGGCCGCGAACTGTTCCGCGTCGAAGGGTTACCGGTGCAGCAAAACACCATGTACCGCTCGGTGGAAGCGGCCCTCCATTGCCCGCGCGGCGATGTCGTCCTGGTACAGGACAATCAAAGCGGCTTGATCTCGAACCGAGCTTTCGATCCGTCGTTGTTAACTTACGATCAGGATTACCAGAATGAGCAGGGGGTCAGCCGGTACTTCAAGCAGCATTTGGAGGCGGTCGCTGACATTCTCCAGCCGCACGCGGTCGGTAAAGACCTGCTGGAAATCGGCTGCGGTAAAGGTTTATTCCTCGAATTGCTGCATCAGCGTGGACTGACTATCCGTGGTATGGATCCCACCTACGAAGGCGATAGCCCGCTGATCACCAAGGAATTCTTTGGTGGGAAGGTAACCGCCCCTAGCGATGGGATCATCCTGCGGCACGTGCTGGAACACATTCCTAATCCGCTGAAGTTTATCGAGGCGATCCGCTTGGCTAACCAGAACCAAGGCTGGATCTATATCGAAGTCCCGTGTTTTGACTGGATCTGCCGAACACGAACCTGGTTCGATGTGTTTTACGAACATGTCAATTATTTCCGGCTCGATGACTTTCGCCGCTTTTTCAAGGAAGTTCGCTATGCCAGCCATAGTTTTGGCGGGCAGTATCTTTCCTTCCTGGCAGACCTGCGCAGTTTCGACCCGACCCCTGCCTCGCTGGTGAAGCCGGTGAATATGCCCAGCGATTTTACCGCCTCGATCGACAACCTGGTGCGACGTTTAGCATCGACCGGCTCGACCAGTCCGTTGGCCGCATCGCCCAAAACCGTCGTCTGGGGAGCCGCCTCGAAGGGGGTGATCTTTTCCCTCTTCATGCGCCGGGCGGGAATCGCCATCGACCATGTGATCGATATCAATCCGGCCAAGCAGGGGCGATTCCTGGCAGCGACCGGGATCCAAGTCATGGCCCCCGAGGCGGTGTTGCCGAAGCTGCCGGCCGGTAGCCGTATCATCGTCATGAATGCGAACTACGCCGAGGAGATCCGGCAGCAGGCTGGACCAAGCTTCGAATATCTGTTGGCGGAGCATGGATAGGGAGATCGCTCCCCGACGCCCCGCGAACTACCTGTTCCAGTCCTTGCGGCAGCCCGCGGCAAAAACGATTACGCGACGCTCCATGAGTTTCCGGCGGGCCGCATGGATGGCAGCAGCCTGCCTGTCGACTTCCCCATCCCTCGAACACGGTTTTTTGTCCCAAGCCGTGTTGGATTTGTTTGCTACCTGGGATCTTTTCAGTCCGAACCTTTGCCCACAATGAGGATGCCGTGAACTCAGATCCTGTCCAGGAATTTTGTCGCGAACGGAACCAACGAATCCAAGCTAACGCAGGATCGGCTCTAGCCGCCTCCGCCGCTGAATTCATGAAGCGGAGTACGCTGCCAAAGTATTCGTATAATTTCACCTGGATGGGACGTCCGATCATTCAGTACCCTCAGGACATCGTGGCCATGCAGGAATTGATCTGGGCGATCCAACCCGATCTGATTCTGGAGACGGGTATCGCCCATGGCGGCTCGTTGATCTTCTCCGCTGCGATGCTTGAATTGAATGCGGCCTGCGGCGGGCCGCCCGATGCTTATGTGCTAGGCATCGACATCGACATTCGTCCGCACAATCGGGCTGCCATCGAAGCCCATCCGATGGCCCGACGCATCCAGATGATTCAGGGGTCGAGTATCGAAGCGGCGACGATCGCTATCGCCGGCCAGCATGCCCAGGGCAAATCGCGAGTACTGGTGTGCCTTGACAGCAACCATACGCATGAACATGTCCTGGCCGAACTGCAGGCCTACGCCCCCTTGACCACGGTCGGAAGCTACTGTGTCGTCTTTGATACCATCGTCGAGGATTTGCCTGGCGACATGTATCCCGACCGACCGTGGGGGCCGGGTAATAACCCCAAGACAGCCGTCCATGAATACTTGAATAGCCATCCCGAGTTCGCCATCGACGAATCCATCTTCAATAAGCTCCTGATCAGCGTGGCTCCGGACGGTTTCTTGAAGCGGATCGCTTGAGCGCTGGCCTTCGCGTTGAGTTTTCCTCCAGCCATTGATGCGACTCAAAGCCAACATCATCGCCAATTACCTGGGGCAGGCCTGGTCCTCATTGATGGGGATCCTTTTCCTGCCGCTGTATATCCGGCTGATCGGGATCGAGGCCTATGGATTGATCGGGATGATCTCGCTGGTTCAGATCTGGCTGGGCTTGCTCGATATGGGGATGGGACCGATGCTCAATCGTGAGATGGCCCGATTCAATACGGGGGCCATCCGTCGGCAGGAGATCCACAACCTGCTGCGATCCTGTGAACTGATCTGTTTGGCTTTGGCCGCCTTTACCATCCTGCTGCTCACCGGTTTGAGCGGACTGATCGCCCGCTACTGGATCCAGTCGACGACGATTCCTTCCAGCCAGGTGGTCCTGGCCATCCAGGCGATGTCGGTGGTCATCGGCCTCCGCTTCAGCGAAAGTCTCTATCGCAGCGCACTGCTCGGGCTGCAGCATCAGGTTACCTACAATATTCTCAATGCAAGCCTCTCCACCTTGCGCTACCTGGGAGCCTGGGGGGCGTTGATTTGGATTTCGCCAACGCTGGAAACCTTCCTGGGCTGGCAGGTATTCGTCTCTTTATTGACGGTGCTGACTTTAGCCGTCACCCTCCGGCGACGCTTGCCGCCGGCTCCTGGTCGCCCACGTTTTTCGCTGGCCGCTCTTCGCGGTGTCTCTCAATTTGCGGGAGGAGTGATGGCCATCTCCTGCCTGGCCTTGCTGGTGACGCAACTCGATAAAATCATGCTTTCGCGGATCCTCACCCTCTCGGAATTCGCCTACTATTCGCTGGCCGGTACCTTGGCCAATTCCCTGCAATTGGTGACGGGGCCCATCAGCCAGGCCATCTACCCGCGGCTGGTGGAATTGGTCGCTACCGGAAATCAAGCGAGCCTGGCAGCTACCTTCCATCGGGCCAGCCAACTCGTCGCTGTCACGACCTCCCCGGCCGTGGCTTTGCTGCTGGGGTTTTCCGCCGACGCCATTTTCGTCTGGTCCAACGATATATCCTTGGCCGAGCGGGTCGGTCCCATCCTCGCCGTCTTGGCCCTCGGGACCTTCCTCAACTGCTTGCTATGGATTCCCAGCCAAGCGCAACTTGCCCACGGCTGGACCCGCTTGACCATCTTGTCCAACATCGTCGCCGTGAGTTTGCTCGTCCCCTTGCTGCTGTACACCGCCCCGCGACTCGGTGCCTTGGGTGCCGGTTGGGCGTGGGTGGGACTCAACGTCGGCTATATGATCTTCTTCGTCCACTTCATGTATCGCCGCATCCTGACCACGGAAAAATGGAAGTGGTACCTCGAGGATATCGCCGGACCGGTGGCCGGCGCTTGCCTGGTGGTTTGCCTGGCGTGGCTGGGACGCCCTGAATCCTTTGTCTATCGCGGCTGGTGGCTAGTCTTTCTCGGCCTTACCTGGCTGTTGGCGACCCTCTGTGCGTGGCTACTGGCTGCGGACCTGCGACGATCGAGCCTTTCGATCCTGACCCGCTGGCACGCTTGGAAACGTTTCTCCCACTGATCGATGCCGACCGACGCTAGAATTACCATCGGGATGCCGGTTCTCAATGGAGCCAAGGTCATCGGTCATGCGCTGACCTCAGTGCTCCAACAGTCCTACCCCGACTGGCAGCTGATCGTTTCAGAAAACTGCTCGGATGACGAGACGGCGAATGTAGTAAAAAATTTCGTGAAACAAGATTCACGAATAAAAATTCGCAGTCAATCTCAGCGGTTACCGGTCATCGAGAATTACTCGCGGCTCACCCAAGCGGTTACCACCCCTTATTTCGTCTTCCTGGCAGCCGACGATTACTGGACCAGCAATTATTTGGCGGAAGCCATCGCGATCCTCGAACAGCAAGCGGCGGTCGTCGCCGTGAGCGGGCAAGTGATGATTGGCGACCGTTTGTCACCGGGCACCACTTCGATTCGCGGTCGAACCGCTACCGCCCGCATTCGGCAATACTTAAAGGATCCGGCCGACAACTCGCGGTTCTACAGCGTTTTTCGCACCCCGGTCATCCAGCGCCTCTTCGCGGAATTACCTCGCGGTTTTATGTACGGCTTCGATTGGTGGTTGATGGTCCTCTCGCTGCAGCAGGGCGAGCATCTCGAACTACCGCAATTGTCGTTGATCCGGCATGCATCCCCCTTGGAACGCTACCAGCGACAAATGGATCGCGAGGAAAGGAATCCGCTGTGCCGCTCGCTGCCGTTGGCTCGTTTTACCCTGCAGATGATCCGGCATCTTCCTGGAACCGCCCTCGCCTGTTGGCGGGAAATCCTGTGGCTCAACTACCGTACCTGGCGTTTGCGGGCAGCGGCCAAACCTAGCCTGCTCTCCACCCCTTGAGTCGATGGCCGCGCCGAGTTCATCCCGCAGCGAATCCTTGGAAAATCCCTTCCGTTAGACGGCCACTTCTCTTCACCACCATCGGCACCGCCGCGATCCGTGTCCGGGCCGTGGCGATAAAGGCTGATTTGCCACCGAACGCATGAAAACACTCATCAAAAAGCTGGTTCATCTCCTGGGCTACGAATTACTCCCCGTCGGTTCGGGGGCCGCCGGATCAGACAAACGCCCCTTTGGGCACATGCGATCGATGCTCGAGGATGTACGGGCTCGCGGACTGGATCCGAAGTTGATCCTGGATGTCGGTGCCAACATCGGCGGCTGGACCGAGATGGCCTGGAAAATTTTTCCCAACGCCCAGTTCTTGCTGATCGAACCTCAGCCCGAGATGCGACGCTACCTGGATGCCGTCTGCTCCAAAATCCCCAAGGCGAGCTGGGTTCAGGCAGGCGCTGGACCAACGCCGGGGCGCCTGGTGCAGACTATTTGGGATGACTTGGCCGGCTCTTC
>JBILTQ010000593.1:0-3659 GCA_044371435.1 Pirellulaceae bacterium
TGACGAATGGGAGACCGGGAAAAGGTACCTCAATACCGATGCCTGAAACTAATCCAAACTCTTACAGAAAAATTGTTGCTTTATCTCGTCCAGGACAATCTTGCCTCGTAAGCTTCCGATGGAGGAAGATCCATGGACATAAGAAGGACGAAAGAAATGAAAAGTCGATGGATGAGCAATTGAAAGTACTAGGCCAAACCATGACCGAACTTCAAGTCGATTGGACTCAACTCGGACGATCTTCGCTTTGGTGAATTGAAGCTGATCTATGTAAGGATTCCACGGATTACCTTCCCGTGGACATCAGTCAGTCGACGGGCTATGCCGTTGTTGCGAAAAGTGAGTTGCGTGTGATCGATTCCAAGCAGGTGGAGAACCGTGGCGTGAATATCATAGACTTGAGTAGGATTGCTCCGATCCAAAGGCTTATAACCAAGAGGATCGCTTTCGCCGTGCGTCACTCCACCTTTGATGCCCCCACCACAAAGCCAGTTGGTAAAAACAAAGGGATTGTGGTCTCGGCCTTTTCCACCTTGCGTAGAAGGCATGCGCCCGAACTCGGTCGTCCAGAGTATGAGTGTGTCATCGAGCATTCCCCGTTGCTTCAAATCCTGAATCAAGGCTGCGCAACCTCTTGCCATTCCAAGACCAAGCGGCCCTTGGTCTCGCTGGACATCCTCGTGTGAGTCCCAATTACGGCGAGGGTGACCATTGTCATTGCCACTCCACACCTGAATGAATCGAACTCCTTTTTCCAACAACCTTCGTGCAGCTAGACATTTCTGGCCAAAGTAGAAAGTCTCCTCTTCGACGTTGATCTCTATATCCCATTTGCGGGGCCCGCCTTCCAATCCATACATCTTCAAGATGTATTCGGGTTCGGAAGACAAATCGAGTGCCTCGGGCGCAGCAAGCTGCATTTTGGCAGCCAGTTCATAACTTCGGATTCGTCCTTCAAGTCTCGCGTCCCCTTCTCTCGTCGATGCATACTCGCGATTCAGCTCCGCCATCAATGCATGGGATTCACGCTCGCCTTTTTGGGTGATGAACGTCCCAGACCGATGCGGAAACAAATCGGCAATCGGTTCTGGCTGACCAGGATAAATGAGAGTGCCTGAGTTCTGGGCGGGCAGAAAGGCAGCATCCCAATTCTTGACCCCATTCGACGCAAAACCGCGATGATCAGGAAGCACCACAAACGTCGGCAAATTCTCGTTCATCGATCCGAGACCATAGCTAACCCAGCAACCTGCCCCAGGAAACCCGGGGATCAAGAAACCCGTTGTTTGCTGTAGAGTCGCAGCGCTATGGACTCCCGATTTGCTAACCATGTTGTGAATAAAAGCGATATCGTCGACGACGGCACCCAACGGCTCGACGGCGTCGCTAAGCTGCTTTCCACACTCGCCGTAAGGTTTGAAATCCCACACCGGCTTCTTCCATGGTCCTAGACCATTTTGAAACGCTTCCACTGGTTCGCCAAAGTCGCTCGGCTGTCCATCTAGCTTGATCAGCTCAGGTTTGAAGTCGAACAAATCAATATGGCTTGCCGCCCCGGCCATAAAAAATTGAACGACTCTCTTGGCCCGCGCCGGATGATGAAGCCCCGGGATGGTGGAAGGTTTGGCTTGAGACTCACCGCCGCGCAATTCCCCATCATTGGCGAGCATCGAAGCCAGCGCCATACCACCCAAACCACCACCCGATTCCCATAGGAACGATCGCCGTGTCTTCATTTTGAAATCCATCAATCGACAAAAGTGAAAGCGTGGAGATTGAATAGTGTGCGGCAAAGATAAGCCAGTCCATTCTCTTTAGTAAAGTCGATCAATCTTTGACGATGTAGTTCGGGTGGCTCTGTCCCAAAGGCCATCTTATAGGCGATATCGACTTGCGCCGAAACGTCGTCAGACGCCTTTGCGACTCGCTCGGCAAAATGCGTCGATTGTGTCAACATAAATCCATTGTTCAGCAATGCGAGTGCCTGGATCGACGACAAGCTTTCATTGCGCTTATCGACCCGCATCGAAGGATCGGCACAGTCTAAGGAGGTCATCCATGGTTGTGTTTGCGACCTCACGACGAATCGATAGATCGATCGTCTCCATGTCTTAGGATCTTCGGGATCAGCCAAATCGTATTTGTAGTGCGGGGAATGCTGTGGAAACTCAATGACAAAGTCTTGCCAACCCGGGCCCCCCATCGACAAGTCGAGTTTCCCACTGACGGTCAAGACCGCATCCCGAATCGCCTCGGCTTCCAGCCGACGTCGATTCTGCCGACATAACAACGAATTCCCCGAATCAATCCTTTCGGCTTCAGCGTTGTGTGCCGATGACTGCTGGTATGTTTCGCTCGTCACAATCAACTTATGTAACTTTTTGAGCGACCCTCCACCGTCTCGGAATTGAATTGCAAGCCAGTCAAGCAATTCTGGATGGCTCGGAAGGCCGCCGTTTCGACCAAGATCGTTTGGTGTGTCGACAAGGCCTCGCCCGAAGTGGTAAAGCCATACACGATTGACAATACTTCGCCAAGTTAGCGGGTTGTTGGGATCGGTTATCCATCGAGCTAAAGCAACTCGTCGCTTACCTTCGTTGCTGTGAACCTCGGCGGGAAAAGTGGACGGTTGAAAATCGAGCGCCGCCAGCGTCCCAGGCGTAACCTCGTGCAGAGGATGCGTGACTTGTCCTCGTGCCAGAAGGAAAATAGGCCGCGGTTTCCCGCCCGTCGGACCGGTTCCTACAAAATTACCCTTGCCATGATGGATGCCGCCGACATAAGCCAGACTCGGAGCGGGAAGCCGATCGAGTTCTTTCTCAATTCCGGCAAGTTCACCTCGCAATGCTTGTCTTCGGTTCACCGTATCCGGATCAGCGAATTGCAAGATGAGGGTCTCGCGCTCGGCGATCAGCTTCTCACGATCTTCGTTGCTGGATATCGTTGGATACACCCCGTCGGTTAGATTGCTCTTGCCCCAACGAGGGACGCGTTCGATCGAATCGAGAGCCGTTACCTCTTTGCCCAGAGCAACATTCGTGCCCGCCGCACCATAGACCTCCAATTCAGCTAGGGCGAAATGGAAATCGCTCGACCGCGTCGCAAGTTTGTGAGCGGTGACGCGGACATATCTTCCGACGACTCCGTCCTCCTTCGAAGCGTGCGTTGTAAACGGATTGAGCCCCGGGTTCACGACATCGGTTGAGAACGTTTCCGAGTGCCGTTCCCAGAGTGTTCCCACGCCCTTGGTAAATTCAGGGTCATCGCTGACTTCGATTCGAAATCGAATAGGAAAGCCAAAGCCAGCGCCGATCGAATTGAAGTCGTCATAACATGGCCGAAGCACGATACGTCTCAAATCGGTGCGCCCACCGAGGTCGACTTGTACCCATTTTTCATCACTAGCTTTCTTGGCAACAGCGCTATGGTAACCGAACGCCTCGCTTTGGTTGGCTCGTTTGGCATCGCTTTGTGTTGCTTGGACGATTCGCTTGCTCAATTCGAGGTACTCGTCACCAACCCGCTGCTGGATAAGAGTTTCGATCTCTTCGAGACTCTTTTCCAATACGGATCGAGACTTCGATAGCTCGACAAATTTCTGCTGGGTCGCGTCATCGCGATAGTACTTGTGCTCTGTCCGATCGAGAGCGGAAAAGACC
>JBILTQ010000372.1:0-5481 GCA_044371435.1 Pirellulaceae bacterium
CGCGGACCACAATTGCGGTAACGGACACGCGTGCCAATCGCCTGGTTGGGTCCCGACCGCCATCGCGGCTACCGGACAAGCAAGACGCTACAGGCCGCATGCCGAAGCACAAAACGGCTGTTGCTTCCTAAAAATACACGGCTGATTTGCGACCGGCCGCGCTCGCCGATCGCCACCCAGTCCACCCCTTCATTCAGGGCCTGCTCACAAATCGCTTCGGCGACATAATTCGCTTCCATGACGGTCGTCCGCGCTCCGGCCGCCAGTTTCTCACCCAAGAGAGGCTTGGCCGATTCCATCTCCTGTTTGAGTGTCACCGACCAGGCCGGATCATAGCGGATTGTTTCATCCAGCAGCAAAGGCCTTTCGATGACGTGGACCAGATGCACCTGGGAATTGTCGGGAATCAACCCCTGGCTTAGTCTGGTCAAAGTTTTCCGGGCAGCATCGCAATTGTCATACGGGACCAAGACCTTCAGCGCTTTCCCGCCCGACTGGGCGGCGTCCGGTGCAACTCGACAAACCAACACGCTGCAGGGCGCATGCGTCGCTACAAAGTCACTGGTGCTGCCCAGCAGGATCCGGTCCAAGGTCGAATGACCACGAGCCCCCAACACCACCAAATCGGCCTTCCAAGTAGCGGCGAGATTCACGATCTCATCTCCCGCATGACCAGCCAGCATCACCGAATCCGCCGAAGCATGGGCTTCCTTCAAAATGGCCGTGCCCCGATCGATCGCCGCCTGAGCTCGAGCGGATTCACCCTCGAGGAGCATGGCATGTGTCAATTCGTCATACATGCCGACCACCATACTTAGCTGGACAGCGGCTAGCTTGAAATCCCAGGCAGCTGCCCCAGGGATGGAACTGACAAAGCGAATAGCGGCTTCTGCGTGCTCGGAACCATCGGTGGCCAGAAGTACTTTCACGGTTTATCCCTCGAATGATAAGGAGGAAGGTGGATACGGAATCGGAGTGGAAGCGCGACGAATGGACACACCCTTCCAGGTCGCAGTGAATGAAGCAAAGCCTGTACCATGACCCTTGTTGGATACGCGTAAAAGCGAGGGTTTCCGAGGAAACACAACGACGGTGCTCGCGGGTCGTTACAGGAAGGGGGCGGGATTTGCTCCTACCTTTCAACGCACTTTCAAGGGCTGGGGTTCGATATCGCTCGGTTCGATCCAACCAGCTTTGGGCATCGCTCCCTGCAGGTACTTTTCATAGAAACCTTCGCCGGCGGTAGGACGATAGTGATCGAAGAGGTGGCCTTGGCCAAACATTCGGGGATCCCCCTGGGCTTTCAACTCGGCCTCCATCCGTTGTCGCAGCAGTTGGCTGGTCGAAGCATATCGCGCGTCGCCGGCGAGGTTGAGGGTGCAGTCGCGGTCGGAAGCGAGTTCATAGAGCTCCTCCGCGGGGCGCATCCCGAAGTTGAGCTGCCAGTAGCGGTCTTTGCGATCCTGCCGGCCACGCTGCAGGATGAGTGTCTTGGTGGGGCTGCCGTCGGTATCGAGATAACCGGTTTCGGGATTGCCAGCTGGCCAACGCGCAGGTTCATAGTTCGTCAGGTAGAGATGCTGATCGGTCACAATCCCGCGAATCGGATAGCCGCCATCGTGCGGACGGCCGACATCGGTGCGTTCCTTGCCGATCAAGGTATGGTCGCGTTCGGCCAGGATTCGCCCCGCTTTATCGCTCTCCCATAACGGTCGCCACGATTTTCCGCTCAGCGGCTGCATGCCGCAGTCTTCAGCTGACAAACCCGCGACATCGAGGATCGTGGCGGCGATGTCGGTGAAATTGACGAAGTCGGTGACCACGCGTCCTGGCGATCGCAAGCCCTTTCCCCAACGGATGGCCAACGGGACATGATTGGAATCGCGATAGGCGTAACCTTTGACACGCGGGAAGGGCATCCCGTGGTCGCTGGTGACGATGATCAAGGTATTGTCTAACTCCCCCCGCTGCTCCAATTCAGCGAGCATCCGTCCCAGATGCCGATCCATGTGCTCGACTTCGAACGCGTAGTCCAGCATGTCGTGGCGGACCGTCTCCTCATCCGGCCAGTACGCGGGCACCCGGTCGATATCGCTGAGCTGCTTCTGGCCTCGGGTGACCCCCGAGCGGAACTCGTAGGCGCGATGCGGCTCGGTGCAGCCATACCAAAAGCACCAGGGTTGGTCGGGGGCAGCCGCCGCTAAAAAATCGACAAAGTTGGCGGCGTAGTCGTTGCTTCCCATCGCTTTGGCCGGTGGCGGGGCCGACCTTTTTCCAAAGTTCTTGCCGGTGATCGATCGCGGCTTGCCTTGGCTATCTTCGGCGATGCCCGGCCCCCAACCTTTGCCGGTGATCCCCATGTGCCAGCCTCGCTCGGTGAGCACTTCCGGCCAGCTCTTGAGCTTGGCGGGAAAGTAGGCCATGTGGTTTCCGGCTTCTTCGTTCTGCCAGGCATAGCGTCCGGTGAGGACGATTGCCCGCGACGGGGCACACTTGGCGACCGGCGTGTAAGCATTGGTGAAGAGGACCCCTTCCTTGGCCACGCGATCGAAGGCCGGCGTCTTCACCCAAGGGGTACCGTAGGCCCCGGCATGCGGTCCCCAGTCGTCGGCGATAGCAAACAGAATATTCGGCCGCTCAGCGGCATGGAGGCCTTGTTGAGCGAAGATCCAGCTACAGAAAAAACAGACGAGCGATCGGAGGATCATCGAGAGTCACCTTGCGAGCGAGAGGGACGGGGAGGGATCATCAAATTGGCCGACTTATTTTTTCCGTGGGCTGTCGTTCTTCGCCTTGCCTTGAATCTCGGCAGCAGCTCCATAACTGGCCGGGTCGCTCAGCAATCGCGGAGCGACCGGCAGCGGCAGCGTATCGCCTTGAGCCTGAAGCCAGGCGTCGAGTTCCTGCCGCAGCGATTGCAGGACCTCGCGGTGCGCGAAATTCGCTGCCACATTGTGTTGTTCCTGAGGGTCGGCCTCGAGATCATATAACTCTTCTGCCGGACGCGCATGATAGCGATGCAGTAGCTGCGCGGCCTGCGGGTCGGTCTTGGCCGCGGCCTCCCAGCTCGAGAAAAAGTCCCGTTGTCCAAGGTGACCAGCGACCAGATCGATATGGGTGGTGAACGCGAACTCTGGATGAAGGTTGCGAATATATTTCCATCGCTCGTTGCGCACGGCGCGAGCCGGATAGACGTTCATCCGATTATCGTTGGTGTGGGTAGTAAAAATCCGATCGCGGTGGGTGGATCGCTCCCCGCGAAGGACCGGTAGAAAACTCCTTCCATCCAGTCCCGCTGGGGGGGTACCGCCGGCAGCATCGAGCAAGGTTGGTAAAAAATCGATCCACTGGACCATCGCTTGCGATCGGCTCCCGGCTAGGACGACATCAGGCCAGCGCACGATCAATGGGACGCAGACCCCGGCTTCATAAAGATTCCATTTGCCGAAAGGCCACTGCGCCCCGTGGTCGGCCGAAAAGAGGAACAGGGTATTGCGTGGGAGGTGCTCGGTCACCGCCTCCAGAACCATCCCCAAATCCTCATCAGCCTTGCTGACCGCCGCCGCATACATGGCTCGCCAACGCCGGGTTTCAGGAGTGTCGATGGTCCCAGCGGGCAAAGCCAGCTCGTCCGGTTGATAGCCGAGGTCGGTTTCCGGCCAGGGAACGTGCGGCCAATTGCTGCCGATCATCAGGCACAGGGGGCGGCTTTCGGCCGAACGCTGTTTCAGGTACTCGATGCTGGCCGCGATGCTTTGATGTTCATGAAAGCCATCGAAGGCAAAGTGATCGAAACCATAATCGCCGGTATGTTTGTAGTGGGAAACCTTGCCGAAGGCGACCACCTCGTAGCCTAATTCCTGGAAGTAAGCCGGCCATTTTTTGATGTCGCCTCGAGGCTTGGTATGATTCGACTGGGCACCGTTTCGCGCCGGCATCAAACCGGTCAGCAAAGCAGCCCGGCTGGGGGCGCAACTTGGCGAGGCCACGTAGCCGCGTTCGAAGGTGAGACCTTGGTCGGCTAGCCGTTGCATGTTCGGAGTGCGGATCCCTCGTTGGGCGTAGGGGCGGCAATCGAGTTGGCCTTGATCATCGGTAAGGAAGACCACCAGGTTCGGTCGAGTGCCAGCGGTTGGCTGGGCGCTGATGGTCGGGCACCATCGGCAGCTCACTAAAACTACAATCAGGCCGATCGGGACGAGTTTCATGATGAACCAGGAGGGAGAGGTAGAGATGCGGGAAGGGGAACAGCAGCCGTAATCACCAATTCCAGGCGATACGCCGGCGCGGCCAGTCGCGTATGGAGGCAAGCTCGCGAAGGAGCGTGCCCTTCGGGGATCCAGTCATCCCATAAGCTATTGAAGAGCCCCAGATCAGCGGCTTCCGGAAGGTAGACGACGACTTGCAACAATCGCGTGCGATCGCTGCCGAAAGCCTGCAAGCGTGTATCGACTTGGGCGAAGACCTGCTGAATCTGTCCGCGTAGATCGGCCGATGGATCGTCGGGGACCTCGACAAAATAAGCGGTCTGCTGATGGATGACGACATCCGACCAGCGTCGTGTAACACCCAACCTGACAATCTCCGACATCGCGATCGCCGATCCGTTCTGCATACCAGGAATGGAAGGGAAGGCTTCGAAACTCGGGGACGAGTGCTACCAGCCTCCACCAGCCTTTCATGCTAACCCTCTTCGATTCGCGGCGGCAGGGAGCCATCCACAAAAAATTATCGAGAGTCGCCAGCGGCCACCCCTTCCCCCAGGCTAGCCGGCGATGATCGCCGCGGTGAATCGTGAGCCAGAAGCTCGCGGCCAGAAGATCGCCCAGCCAGCCTTTCGCTGCCGAGGAAGTCAATCCTGGCTCCCTCGATGCTTGCTCAACCGAGGATTGGGAGATCAGCGATCCTACGGATTTTCAGCGACTCTCTGATGGCTTCCACTGCGGTCGTTGACCACCGGCGGTGGATGGAGGCTTCCCTCCGCGACGCTGACTCGGCCCAGCCCGGCTGGATTGCACTCGCCGAGTTGGAGTTCCGCGGCGTGAATCCTCAGGATCCGGAAGACCTCATCGATGACCTCGGGAACGCGTGTCAAGCGTGTATGTTTGGCTTGGACCCGCAGTTCACTCTCCGACTCGAGGTAGCGGGCGCTGCTGATCGGGACGACACCATCGGAGTCGCCATCACCGATCATCCAATGTCCCTGGCCGATGACCGAATGGAACTGGACCGATGGGGCGGCGGGGAGGCTAGCGATCGCTTGAAGCATGGGACTGTCGGGTACCAGTAGATCGATACTGGTCGGGATCCTCCGGGTAAATTCCTCAGAAAAGGCACCGGGATTGGCTGCAATCAGGCACCGGTGGCGTTCCTCATCGGTATCGGGTTCGCGGACCAGCAACGAGGTGATGCGGCCGATCATCCGCTGGGCCATGGCCGAACCGTAATGGGGCGTGCCAATAAACACCACGCGTTCGATCC
>JBILTQ010000373.1:0-5478 GCA_044371435.1 Pirellulaceae bacterium
TTGGTCCGCTGTCGCAGCCCGCGGCTGATTCGCGGCATCGGTTTTTTCCGCCGCGTCCGGCAGCCGAGCCGCGGCGGCCGACCGATCGGCTTGATCCTCGCCGGAAGGTTGGTTGCCGCGGGAACTTTGTGCCAAGTCGCTTTGCAGTTGGCGTTGGGCCTGGTCGAGTTCCTCCAAGGCGCGTCGCAGCCCTTCTCGCTCGCTCCCAAGAACCGCATCGGCGGCGGTTTCAATCCCGGACCGGAGTTCTTGCAAGCCGCGGTCGATTTGTTTTACCGCCTCCGATACCGGGGCCTCCATACCGCGCTCGATCAACCTCGGCACCAACGCCAGCCGTTCTTCCACCCCGGCTTGCTTGGTCTGACGGAACGTCTCGTAAAGTTTTTCTGCCAACAACGGCTCGACCGGTTCGGCTTCGGCGATCGTTTCCTGCATTCGGTTGAGCAAATCGCCAAGCTGCTGACGCTGGGCTTGCCAAGCCTCCTCACGCTGGGTCTCGTCCGGCGGTTCTCCCCCCGTACCCGGTCGCAACCCACCTTCCAGGGCCGCGTCCGCCGCTGGGTCCTCCCCCTCGGCCGCGGCCGGATTCAGCGTTTGCTGCGAGAGCTTCTGCTGTTGCTCTTCCAAGGTCTTGGCTCGATCCAGCATGGACTGCATGGCGTCTTCGAATTGCTCGGCTGACTGCTGACGCAGTTGTTCGCGAGTCTCCGACAGCTGGCGTTCGGCTCGTGTGCCGGCGGACAATGCCTGCGAAGCCGACGGCTGGCCCTCCGCTAAAGCTTCGGAAGCTTGACGGACGTTTTCCCGGGCTTGTTCCACTTGCTGTTGGGCCTGTTGCATCATCGGGGCTTGAGCGGTTTCGTTGGCAGCTTCCTGCATCCGGTTCAACAACTCATCGGCGTCTCGCAACAGTTCATCCTGATGGTCTCGCAGCCGCTTCAATTGCTCTTCGAGTTCCACCTTTTTCTCCGGCTCCTCGGCCTCCTGGAGGGCAGTCTCCAAATCCTTCAACTGGCGATTCAAATCCTGCTGTCGCCTCGCGAGTTCTTCGAGTCGGTTCATGACCTGACGCGTTTCCCGGCTGGCCGCTTCCTCTTCCGTCGCGGCTGATTGCTGCGATTCGTAGCGTTCCTCTTCCTCATCGAGCTTCAGCTGTTCGATCTGCTGCTGGCGATTGCGCTTCGAGGCACTGCTCGCTTTGGAGGACGCGGATTGTTTCGACTTGACGATTTGATGTTCCCGCGCCCGCAGCCTTAACAGGGCTTCATACGCAGCTTGCTCGTGAACCATCGCCCCCTTCAGTTCGGTTGGCCATGGTCCTCGGTCGACAGACGCTGCCTCGTTCGACACCGGCTCCGCCACCTTCGAGGCTGCGGCGATAGCACGCGTGCTTTCCAAAGCTCGGCTGGCCGCCGACATGGCTTGCCGCGCCGCCTCGAGGTGCTGTTTCGATTGCTGGTCCTGGATTTTTTCTTCCAGCGGACCAGTCATTTCCAGGACCTCGGCCTGAGAGGCGATCAACACCTCGAGATCCTCCGCCAACTTCTCGCGGATCTCGTCGGTTGCCTGGCGACGGACCAGGTTCCATGAGCCTGCGATGATTTTCTTCTGCAGTTCGGCCAACTCTTCCGCTTGCTGGGCTTGCTGGCTTTGGCTGGGACTGGGGGGACCCGAAGGGGGCTGGCCCTGGCGGAAGATTTCCTCGTATGGACGGACCTCAGCGAAAAACATCTCGCTTTCCACCCGGCGAAGTTGGTCATGGCGATCTCGATCCTCCGCCCAGAAGTAATAGCTTAGCAACTGGTCCGGTTCCGCCTGCAAGGCCTCAAAATCCAAGGTGTGTTCGAGGACGATTTCGCCCGGCGAAGGGACCCCTCCTGTCGGCCGCGACTCCTCGGGGTCTGTAGGGGCAGGCTCCGTTGTCGCCGAACGCAAGACAATCGAATGCAAGTCCCTTCCCGCCATCTGGAAATCGATACCTGCTCGCACGACACCAAAGTCTTCACGGACTTTGGCAGCGACGGCGATTTCCTCGAGCGGTGAAACGACCAGATCACCACCATCGGTGCTGGTCAGTTGCGGCGGTTGGTTTTTGATGACGGTGACGACAAAGGTTTCCTCGACCTTCGCCCGGCGCCCCTCAGGATCTTCGAGGCGGAGTTTCCATTGCTGATTCTGTTCGGCCACCAGCTGGAGATGGAACTGTCGAGGATCGCTGCTGTCGGAGGTGAACTCGACCGCCTCATCGTCAACGCCGAGGAACCGGACAGCGGCCAGCGGTTTGTTGACGATGCAGGTCCAGCGGATAGAAGAACCTTCGGGAACGGTAATCCGCCGCGTATCGCGCACCGAACGCGGGGCTTGCCCGGTATAAGGTGGCGGAGCGATGGCGGCGTCGCTGCGGACGAGGGCCGGATAGTCGAAAACCTTCAACGTGTAGTCGCGGCTCACCCCTTGGTCGGTTTCGATACGATAGGTGGTGTCGCTGTCGAGCTTCTCCAGGTAGCCGGCGAAGACTGGGTCCCTGAGGGATCGCTTCAATTCCTGCGTGGCTGGCGCATTGGCCGCGGAGGAGAAATGCAATCGGGCTTCCGCCGGCAACGAGCTTTCATAGCGCACCGTCACCAGGCAATCGGTGCCGCGTTCCACCTCCGCATCGCCGGGGTCGACGGTAAAGGCAGGCGCCCGATCGAGGAACGGTAAACGCGCGATCCGCGGCTGGTCTTTGGCATTGCCGGGAGCGATGGTGAAGACCAGGACCGCGCAAGCCAAAACCATGGCGAGCGATTGCACGGACCAGGCAAAGAGCATCCGGCCGCGGGAGACCACCTTTCGCCAATCGTGGGTGGCGGCATGGAGGATAGTTTCATCGATCAAGGCGCGACGAAGGAAGGATGAGGCCGACTGGGTATGAACGCCGACGGAGGTAACCAAGCGTTGATCGAGATCGGGATAGACCCGTTCCACCATCCTTGCCAGTCGTCGTCGATCGCGACAGGCATACCGAGCGATCCACCATGCTGCCGACAAGATCGCGGCGAGGAGGGCGGCGCAAACAAGCCATTGCCGCGAAGCATCCACATAGCGACCGATGAACGGGATGGTGATTGCGGCCAAACACCAACCCAGGGCCAGGTACCAGCCAAGTCGCCAGCGCTGCAGACGACCGGCCACACGATTCAAGAAAAAATCCAGTCGTGGATCCATCGAAAGAACCTCGCTCCTCTGCTTCCTCTCTTCCGCCGGGACGACCTCGGGAATATCGTAGCCACCGGTCTATGGAACCCTTATGGTAGCCGATTGGATCCCAAAATTCCGCAGATTGTGAGTTCTCCCGGGCGGAAGGGGGAAAAATCGCGGCGAACCGCCGTCGATGCCGGCTTGTCTTGACGCCATCGGACCATGCGATGTACGACCTGCCAGGGTCGCAGCGGCGGAATGCCTAGAAACCTCGATGCCCAACTTGGACCATGCTCCCTTCATCCATTTCGGTCCCGCGTTTTGAAAAGTCGACGTGGCTACGCCCCAACCTTCGCGCCAGCATCTACGATGCGGGTTGCTTTGGTTTCATGGTCGGAATCGGCGAGATGTACTTGTCGAACTTTGCGTTGGATGTCGGCCTGGGGGAAGTCGTTACGGGCCTGGCGACCGGCGTCCCCTTCCTGTGCGGTGGGATCCTGCAACTCCTATCGCTATATGCTTTGGCGCGGATCGGTTCCTACAAGCGTTGGATCGTTACCGGTGTCGCCTTGCAGGGGCTGGTTTTTCTCCCCTTGATCTATGCTGCCATCGTCGGCTCCATGCCGGCATGGGCTTTTTTTCTGATCGTCTCCTGCTACTGGGGAGCGGGCATGGCCTCGGCTCCCGCTTGGAACGCTTGGATCAGCCATGTTGTTCCCAGCCGCATCCGCTCCAAATACTTTGCCAGGCGGACGCGGGTGATCCAGGTAGCGATGCTGACCGGATTCCTGGCGGGGGGATGGTTGTTATCGCTGTCGAAACAATGGAATCAGGTCCTCTACGGCTTCGCCGCGATCTTTGTCCTGGCGAGTGTCGCCCGCTTTGCCTCGGCCTATTCGCTGCATCGGCATCAGACCTCTGCCGAGGAAGATCATGCCGAGCCGCGATCGGTGAGTGTCTGGAGCGCCTGGGGGGCCGTCTCGCCGAAGGCTCGGTATCTGATCGCTTACCTAGTGTGTATGCAATTCTGCATCCAGTTGTCCGGACCCTACTTCATTCCTTACATGAAGAAGCAATTAGGCTACGGGAACGAAGTCTTTGTCTGGGTATTTGCCTCGGCGCTCGTCGCGCGGATCGCTTCGATGAGCTTGTGGGGAATGCTGGCGCGGCGTTTCGGTTCGCAAGCGGTGCTCTTTTTGGGTGGGTTGGGATTGATCCCGCTATCGACTTTGTGGATTTTCTCCGATTCCATCGTCTGGCTGATGTTCATCCAGGCCTTGGCAGGCTTGCTCTGGTCCGCCTACGAGCTGGCATTTTTTCTGATGTTTCTCGACTATATCCCGCAGCGGCGACGAGCCGATCTGCTGACCATCTACTACCTGGCCAGCGCTGCTGCCTTTTGCCTAGGTTCCTTGGTTGGCGGCTGGTGGGTGGCCACCCACGGGACGACCGTGGCCGCTTACCACGGCGTCTTTATCCTCTCAGCCTTCGGTCGGATCGGCTGTGTCTATTTGCTCTGGAAAACCTGGAACAGCTCGGCTTTTCCTCGACGGCCCATGGATACATCGACCAAAGCCATCGGCATCGGACACTCGTCCGTCGAAGAATCCGCCGACCTTCGCCCCGACGCGGGCCCAAGCCATCGACCCATCGTCGATCACCGGCCAGAGGCTGCTTAGACAGAACGAAACCCGCCATAGCTCGGGATTCGATGAGGGAGCTACGGCCGGTCGCCCGCGGAAGCATGCCTCGCCCGGGGCGGGATTTCAGGGCACGCTCCATCGTGGGTCTCCAGGAACCAGGGAGGGAGCTGGCGGCCAGGTGTGAGCTGGCGGATTTCTTTCTCCTAAGCCGCTGGGCAGCACGCAGCATTTCATAAAATTCTCGATGACCAGGAAGTCCCCTTTGTGTTGTGTTATGTCTCTTTGAATTTCGTCAAGGTGGTTTAGAATTTCTTTTCGGGTTTTTTTAAGGGTGGTCAGGCTCCTGGAATGGACCTGGGACTATCCAGAACAAAATATCTATTTTTCGTGTTTTTCCTAAATTCTCGTTGAAAGGGTGGTGGCCAAGATTGATTTCGGTCGAATTCATGAGAGAATTCAATCACCTATTAAATTGTCACGACGGCTACTGAAGGAAAATTGTCGACCAATGGATGGAAACCACCAACCTGGTGCTTCCACGACGGCTACCGAGTCGCGGCGAGCCCGTTTGCGAGAAATGATCCGCAGCCGCGGTTTCGTGTCGATTCCGGACTTGAAGGAGGTGATTGGGGCGAGCGAGTCGACGATCCGTCGC
>JBILTQ010000374.1:0-5467 GCA_044371435.1 Pirellulaceae bacterium
GCTCTCCCAACTGAGCTACACCCCCGAAGGACGAAGCTGGTGCGGACCGAATCCGCTTCCAAACCAATCTTCAGGACCAAACAAAATCTGCCAAACGTTAGCCAGCCGAAGCTGCTTCCAACGTCGAGGCAAATCGATCGGTTGGCAGTGCGCGCGCCTGGATTCGAACCAGGGACCTCGTCGTTATCAGCGACGCGCTCTAACCAACTGAGCTACGCGCGCGGGTTTTTCCTTTTCCCTTCCCGCGACGGTTGGTCTTGGAGAAACTCCCGGCGATCAGGTAGATTGGCAAATGTAGCCAAAGGTTCGGGCATGTCAACCGCGTTCGACATGCATTCGGTTGACTCAAGCAAGGAGCTTCAGTTTGATGGCAAGATGTGAGGTTTGTTCTGGCTGTTCGGTTTTCCTGGATTTAGGAAAAGTCGTTTTTGCCGTCGGAGCACTGGTAGCTGGGAATTCCTGGGCAATCGCGGCTGGGGTCGATCCGCAACTGGTCGCCAAAGGCTTAACGCGGCCGCCCAAACAGCCGGACGCTCAAGTGGATTTGGTGGAAGCCGAAGAGGTGGCTAACTGCGTCGGGAGCTACGAAACGCGGGGGGGCGTGCGTGGGCTCTTGATTTCCTCCGGCAAAGGGCAGCCGCTGCGGTGGCTGGCCGATACCAATGGCGACGGCAAGATCGACCAACTCTCCTTCTACAAGGACGGGGTGGAGGCCTATCGCGACATGGACACCGATTTCGACGACAAGATCGACCAATCGCGGTGGTTGGGGATGTCGGGGATGCGATGGGGGATCGATCGCGACCAGGACGGGAAGCTGGACCAATGGAAAATTATCTCGGCCGAAGAGGCGACCTATGAGGTCGTTGAAGCCATCCGTACCGGGGATGCCGAACGCTTTCGGAAGTTGCTGCTGACCGCTGAAGAGCTGACGGGGCTGGGGCTGGGAGCGGAAAAAGCCAAGGCTGTCTCCGAACGGGTAGCGACGGCAGCGAGTGACTTCGCCAAGCTATCCTCGTCGCAAAAGGTCGTCGATCCCGCCGCTCGCTGGGCTAGTTTCGGGGCGGATAAGCCGGGGATCGTACCGGCGGGTACCGACGATTCGATCGCCGATATCGTGGCGTACGAAAACGCCATCGCGGTGGTCGAAACCACCGCTGGTCCTCAGCAAGTGATGATCGGAACGTTGGTCAAGAGCGGGGATTGTTGGCGGTTGATCGACGTCCCACGCTTGGCGACCGATGGGGCGACGATGAACGAGGGTGGAATCTTCTTTGCTTCGACCACCAGCGCACGCATGGCTCTTGGAGCTGGGAACGCAGGCGTTCTTTCAGCCGATATGGAAAAATTGGTTCGTGAATTGGAGGCGGTGGAGAAGCGTTTGATGGAAGGGCAGGCTGAGGATAAACCCGGTCTTCATGCCCAGAAGGCAGAGGTGCTGGTCAAGTTGATCGGTATTTCCAGCACTCGCGACGACGCCCAGGCATGGACGCGGCAACTAGCCGATCAAATCCAGTCGGCGGTTCAGGCGGGTGAATATCCCGAAGGTATTCAACGTTTGAAGAAGTTGGAGGCCGAGGTTGAAAAAAATGCCAATGTCAGCAGCGAGGTCCCGTATATCGCCTATCGAGCTTTGACAGCCGAGTATTCGCTGGCGGTTAGCGAAAAGGACGCCGACTATGAGAAGGTCCAAAAGAACCATTTGGCCAGGCTCGAGGAGTTTGTCAAGCTTTATCCCGAAAGTCCAGATGCCGCCGACGCCATGATTCAGCTGGGCTTGAATTCCGAACTCACCAATGACCTCAAGACGGCCGAGCAGTGGTACACGCGCGCGACCACCAGTTTTCCCAAGACCCCACAGGGAGAAAAGGCTCGAGGGGCGGTGCAGCGGTTGAACTTGAAAGGTCAGCGTCTCGCACTGGCCGGAAAGACTCTGCAAGGGAAAGATTTCACCTCGGAAAAACTCAACCGACCGATCCTGGTCCACTACTGGGCTTCTTGGTGCGTACCCTGCCAGGCCGACATGAAGGAGATCAAGAAATTACAGACCAAGTATGCGAGGAATGGTCTGGTAATCGTCGGGGTCAATGCCGACAACAGCCCCGAGCAGGCCGCGAAATTCCTCAAGGAGAACACCAGCGTCGATTGGATTCAGCTTCATGAAAAGGGAGGGCTCGACAGTCGACTGGCGGTGGGTTTGGGGGTTTTCTCGTTGCCGGTGACGATCATCCTCGATAAAACCGGCAAAGTCGTTGAAGCGAGTTCGCACTATACGCCTAATATGGAAATGGCGATCCAGGATTTGCTGAAGTAAGCAAAAAGTGTTGCAAAATTGAACAAGTGAGCCTCGGGTTGGAGGGTGTTGCCAACATCCACACTTGGGGAACTTCGGATCTTTGCGATGCCCTGGCTGGCCGACTCGCGAGTCTGATTTGCCTGGGCTGGGTGAGCAACTCGCTTAAAGTCTCGCAAATACTGGACGCTCATGCCAACGAGCGGCCTCCCTGGTCACGAATTCGACGCGACTCGCCGCTATGGTTTTGGTCCGGATTTTGCAGTATCGGTAGCCGGTCAAGCCCCGTTCCGAACGCCCGTCGTTGGTTTTTCGACCGAAGCCGGTCGATTTTTGCAATAATTTAGCCTAGGCCGGCGGCAGAGAAGTGGCTTGTCCGAGCATTCGAAATACACTTGATTGTCGGTATTTTCCGTCCACAGAAAGTCTCTTTCGGGAACGTTTTATGGTTAGGTTGCGAACGGCTTGGGTGATTTTTGGCTTCTGCCTCGGCCTGGGGACGTGGGAAGCGGTCAAGGCAAGCGACCCGTCGACGGAAGGGACGGCTCGATGGACGACTTTCGATGCTCACCCTGGGGAGAGTTTTTTTGCGTTGTCGCTGAAAGCCGATCTCCGGTCGTTGGCCTCCCCTGCAGCCTCGACCACGCTCGTGCTGTTGGTGGATACTTCGGCATCCCAAACCGGGCGTGCGCGGATCGATTCCTTAGCCATTGCCCGGGCGATCGTGGAATCTCTCCCTACTTCCGCGAAGGTGGCAGTGGCGGCCTGCGATGTCGATACCCAAGATTTGAGTAGCGGCCTGCACAGCCCCCAGAGTTCCGAGGTGCGGTTGGCCTTGCAGCGATTGGATAACCGCTTGCCGCTGGGGACGACCGATTTGGAGGCGGCTCTCCGCTATGCGGTCGACACGTTGGCCGTAGGCGAGCGGAAGAGTGTGATTTATTTGGGGGATGGAATTGCTCGGTCCCATGTCCTCGATCGTCAAGAGTTTCAAGGTTTGATCGATCGCTTGGTCGGTAGCCAGACCAGCGTGACGAGTTTGGCAATCGGCCCGGTATTGAATGTCGAGGGCTTGGCAACCATCGCCAACCACACTGGCGGTTGTGTCTTTGTTCGGGACCGTATGTCCGGGACGACCCAAGAGATTGGGCGGGGGCTATCGCAAGTCGCGATGGAGCCGGTGTTTTGGAGCCAGGTAGGGGATTTTCCTCAAGCGATGGCGCAGCGCTTCCCTCAGGCGTTGCCACCTTTGCGTTCCGACCGCGATTCGATCTTGATCGGGAATCACAATGCAAGCCAGGTCGCCGAGGGCGAAGTTGCGGCGATGGCTATTCGCGGCTCCATCGATGGTCAGGCCGCGGAAGTACGTTGGCAAGTCAAGCCTGAGTTGAACCATCCCGACTTTGCGTTTTTGCCTAACTTGGTTGAGAAAGCCAAGGCCGACAAGGGACTTTACCTACCGACGGCTGGTTCGGAAGCTCTTCGCGGGTTGAGCGATGCGTTGGCCGATCATGCCAATCACCTGGTGGAGAGTGGGCGTTTTGCTTTGCAGGCAGGTGATGTGGCAGGAGCTATCCGAATCGCCAAGGAAGCCTTGAGCCGAGACCCGAATAACGCAGGAGCTAAAAACTTGCTGGAGGCCGCCCAGCAGAAGGCGGATGCAGCCAGTGTGTTCCCCGTTCGCCGCGGCAAGGTGCGTTTCGTGCAAGTCTCGACGACCGAAGATCTCTTTGGAAATGCTCAGCCGGAAGTAACTTCGCTACCGGGCGCTGTGGCCCCCGAGGCGATCCCACCGACGGCCGAAGCAGTTCCCGCTGCCCAACCGATTCCGGTGCCGACGGCACCGGCGCCCGCCGCCGCTCCTCCGGCTCCGGCCTTGGCCCCGCCGGCGGTCGCTCCCTTGCCAGGATATTCGGTGCCGACAACCGATGGCTTTGGGGAACTGGCTACGGCTGGCGACCTGTTGACTCGCGAGGAAAGTTTGCGGCGGCTGCGGGCCGAGCAGTTCGAGACCTCGACGAGAGCCCGGGTTCGGGAGGCACAGCAATTGTTGGTTCGAGATCCGATCGCCGCCGAATTAGCGATGAAGCAACTGTTGAGCGATGTGAGGCGGGCGACTGATTTGGAACCGGGGGTGCGAGCCAAGCTGGAGGCGACCGTCCGCTCCGACATCGAAACCGCCAGTCGCAAAGCAACTTTCTTTCGCGAGCAAGCCGCCCGGGCTGAGGAAGTCCGAGCCAACGTTTCGGCCACCGAACGCATCCTCACAGCGCGCGAGCGCGACGATGCGGCGGTAAAGCAGTTGGTCGAACGCTTCAATGCGCTGATGGACCAGCAGCTGTACGAACAAGCCAACACCGAGATCGCTCCGATCATTAACGACATGTTGCCCAATACGGTTATCTCCAACATGGTCGAAGTCGAGTCGGGGATGTTGTCGAACTATCGGTTGATCCAGGATGTCATTTATGCCAAGCGTCGCGGCTTCGTCGATGTGATGTATCAAGTCGAAAAGGCTTCTGTGCCCTTCGCCGATGACCCGCCGGTCGTTTATCCGCCGGCGGATGTTTGGCGCGCTTTGTCCGCGCGGCGGCTTGAACGGTATGGATCGATTGATTTGGCGGCCGGCACCAGCCCCAATGAGAAGCGGATCTACGATGCGCTGAAGTCGAATATCAAACCGGAGTTTTCCAATACTCCGTTGCGCCAGGTGATGGAGAGTATTGCGACCGAGAAGCAGATACCGATCATTCTAGATACAACGGCTATCGAAGGTGGCGGGACGGCGACTCCTGAAGATCCGATCACCTTGACCAATGTGCCAGAGATTTCGATGCGTTCCGCCTTGCGGCTGATCCTGGACCCCTTGGAATTGACGTACGTGATCGAGGACGAAGTGATGAAGATCACGACCAAGGATCAAGGGAGCGCGCGGGTCCTGCGGATCTATCCGGTAGGTGACTTGGTGATTCCCGTGATGTCGGGTGGTATGGGGGGCGGCGGGATGATGGGTGGCGGGATGATGGGTGGTGGCATGGGTGGTGGTATGGGTGGTGGCATGGGTGGTGGCATGGGTGGTATGGGTGGCGGCATGGGTGGTATGGGCGGCGGCATGGGTGGAATGGGGGGTGGCATGGGTGGCGGTGGGATGTTCGCAGTCCAAGACGAACCGCG
>JBILTQ010000375.1:0-5447 GCA_044371435.1 Pirellulaceae bacterium
CATGTCGCGCGGCATGTGGATAAGCTTTGCGTCTTGCGATCGGTGCACGGCACGAATCCGGCCCACGGTGGGGCGGTGCTCAAGCTGCATACCGGCTCAGACCAGTTCGTCCGGCCGAGTTTCGGTTCGTGGGTGACGTATGGTTTGGGGACCGAGAATGATAACCTGCCAGCTTTCATCACGATCTGCCCGACCCTGGCTCACGGGGGTGTCAACAATTGGGGGGCGGCCTTCCTGCCCGCCTATTACCAGGGCACAGCCTTGGGGAATGCCAGTACTCCGGCGACACAGGTCCAATTGAAAGACATCCGCAATCCCGGGATTCCTCCCAACCTTCAGCGTCGGCAACTGGATCTCTTGCACTCGCTCCACCGCGAGGAAGTCGCCCGCCAGGGGTTGGATCAGGCCTTGGAAAGCCGGTTGAGTTCCTTCGAGTTGGCTTACCGGATGCAGGCGGCGATGCCCGAGGCCCAGGATTTGTCCGACGAAACCGAAGCTACGCATCGCCTGTATGGGATCGATGATGCGGTGACCGAGAATTTCGGCCGCCAATGCTTGATGGCGCGGCGATTTCTCGAACGCGGGGTGCGGTTCGTCCAGGTGACCCATAGCGACAGCGAAGTTCAGTGGGATCAGCATGGTGAGCTGTACCAAGGCCATTCAAAGAACGCCTTGGAAGTTGACAAACCGATCGCCGGTTTCCTTGAAGATCTTTCGCGGCGTGGTCTGCTCGAAGATACCTTGGTATTGTGGGGTGGGGAGTTCGGCAGGACGCCCACCGCGCAAGGTACCGATGGCCGCGACCACAACCCGCATGGCTTTACGATGTGGCTGGCGGGTGGTGGGGTGAAGGGGGGGATGGCCTATGGGGCTACCGATGAATACGGGTATTACGCAATCGAGAATAAAATGCACGTGCATGACCTGCATGCAACACTCTTGCATTTATTGGGGCTCGATCATGAACGCCTGACCTTCCGCTATGCTGGCCGCGATTTTCGTCTCACCGATGTCTCGGGCAAAGTCGCCAAAGATATTATCGCTTAGCGAGACGGGCTAAGGCAAACCGGCGGTTGTCAAATTCGTCTATCGGCGATTGGGCTTGGCGATCAGGCTTCCAACAGCCCCTGATTCTTTCAGCAGAACCTCGTTTACTGGGGCGAGCCGGGAATCCGCGTTTCGATCGCGTAAAGTCCTCGGCTAGCGGTGATGAACAGGGTTTTTCGCTCGCGGCCTCCGAAACAGACGTTGGCTGTCCAACGTTCGGGGACTTCGATGGTATCCAGCAAACGCCCTCGAGCGTCATGAATAGCTACCCCACGTGCGGCCAGGTAGAGGTTGCCATCGCTGTCGAGCGTCAGACCGTCGGCTGGTCCCTCGCAAAACGTCCTTTCGTGGCTCAGCGATCCATCGGCCTCGATATCGTAAGCGCGGATTTCGCCGCTAGCCACATAGAGCGTTCGGCCATCGGGAGTTCCAACCACCCCATTCGGTCGGATCGGACCCGTGACACGTTTTAAAACCTTGCGATCGTGGGAGAGGAAATAGACATAGGCTCCGTCCTGTTCCGAAGGACCGCGGGTCCAGTAGGGTCGTTTAAAGTAGGGATCGGTGAAATACAATCCGCCATCCGGCCTGACCCACACGTCGTTAGGGCCATTGAGAAGTTTCTGTTCGTAGTCCTTGACGATGATCTGGTGAGTCTTGGTGGTTAGGTCGATGCGCCACAATTCATTGCGTTCATCGGCGCAGGCCCACAAGCTCCCCTGGAGATCGCTGCACAAACCATTAGCCCTCCCTGCCGGTTCGAGAAAGACACTTAGGATCCCATCGACACTCCAGCGATGGATACGATTGTTGGGTTGGTCGGTGAAATAGACATTTCCCTCGGCATCCGCCGTCGGGCCTTCGGTAAACAGGAAGCCATCGGCCAGCTTCACCAGCTTGGCGTCGCGAGCCACGGGTGATTGCCCCCGAACTTCGCTCCAAGTCGCCGCTGCGATCAGGAGTGCTCCAGAGGAAGTCAGCCAGAAATTCGTCATCGAAGGGCTCCGTTGCTAGGGGGAAAGGAGAGGGGCAGGGTTAGACGGAACCGATCAGCTCTCGCAGGCCCTTTACCCTCGCGCTCTGGCCTGCCAGCTTTGGCAAGCATCGCAAGCGGAGATCCCGGGCGGCGACCGTTAGTCGAGCTAGGGAAAGTTGCCGTAGCGACGCACGGCAACTTCCCGGGCAAGGAAAAGGCTTTTGCCGAGGGGATAGCTCGGGGAATATCCAAGGCCCAGCGACCGTCGATGCCGGATCCAACCTTATGATAACCGCTGGCACCATATCGATTGTCTCAGCAGGCGAGTTAGGAATGATGGGTCAAGCTGGGATTGGAGCTTACCGGCGGAGGCTTTCAGCGAAGAGCCAGCCCGAATCCACTACGGTAGTCGCGGTTTGGCAACGCGGGAATCGCAGGAGGGCAGGTGCGTTCCCGTGGACCGGTGTTTCCCTGGAGATTCCCCGACGGCCGCCGGCAGTGGCTGCTTGGCAGGTGGTCGCCGAGCGAGGATTTCCAATCCCTCGGCAAGGGCTGCAGGGTGGGGTTCAGAGTCTCGGATTTCTTTTTTGAAGAGTTTTTCGGGGCGGTAACCGTTATAGGATAGGGCCGATAGCGCGCGAGGTTTCCTCGGTCACGTGCTTCCCTTTGCTTCCGTTGCTTCGCCAGGGCTATTTGTTTACCATGATGGGGCTGGGGAAATGTTTGACTCTTCCTGCCTTCCAGCCTCCCTCCCGTCACTTCCTCGGATCCCCCTATGATTCGAACCAGGCACGTTCGATTCAGTTTGTTTATCCTGCTCGTAGCCGGTTGGGGTGGATTATGGCCGGCGGTGAAAGCAGCAGCGGCCGAGGGGACGGCATCGGCATCGAAGAACACCCCCAAGTTTGAACTCGATATTTTAC
The DNA here is from genome assembly GCA_044371435.1 of Pirellulaceae bacterium. GTDB lineage: Bacteria > Planctomycetota > Planctomycetia > Pirellulales > Pirellulaceae > JAIYDQ01. Next base: position 2,947 of record JBILTQ010000375.1, read on the forward strand.
CGTTGCTGACGGCCCGCGGTTGCAACTCGGGGGCTTGTCATGGCAAGGCACGCGGGCAAAACGGTTTTGCCCTATCGCTGCTCGGCTTCGATCCGAATTCTGATTTCCTCGCCATCGTACGCAATTCGCGAGGGCGGCGTCTTTCGCGAGCGAACCCCAGGGAAAGTTTGTTGCTGTTGAAAGCGACAGGTAACCTTCCTCATGGCGGTGGTCAGAAAATTACGGTCGATAGTCGTGACTACGAGCAGTTGCTGGCTTGGATCAGCCGCGGTGTTCCGCGTGTCGGTCCAGAGGATCCCAGCTTGGAAAGCCTGCTGGTCTTGCCGGAACCGACACCGTTGATGGCGGGCGAGGAACGTTCGCTGCAAGTATTGGCCACCTACAGCGATGGGACCACCCGCGATGTCACGGATATCGGGGCCTACCATTCGAATGAACCGACGATCGTTAGCGTCGATCCTCGAGGTGCGGTCAAAGCCGGGCGTTTGCCGGGGGAAGCCACCATCATGGTGAGGTTTATGGATAAGATCGCTACCTGGAGCACCTTGGTTCCCAATCCCCAAGCGGTGGCCGCCGATGTCTACGCGAAGCTGCCTCGTGGTCACTGGATCGATGAGTTGGTGTATCGGAAGTTGGCGAAGTTGAACGTGCTGCCCAGTCGACTAGCCTCAGATCCACAGTTCATGCGCCGCCTGTATTTGGATGCGGTTGGGCGACTGCCTCGGCCCGACGAAGTTCGCGATTTCCTGAAAGATTCCTCGCCGAATAAGCGCGAGCAACTGGTCGAGCGAGTCCTCGAACTGCCGGACTATGCGGACTTCTGGGCCAACAAGTGGGCTGACTTATTGCGTCCCAATCCTTATCGGGTCGGGATCAAGGCTACGCTGAGTCTCGACGGTTGGCTGAGGGAGGTTTTCCGCCGGAACCTGCCTTACGATCAATTTCTCCAGGAGTTGGTGACTGCGCAAGGCAGTACCTGGCGCAACGGAGCAACGACGATCTATCGCGATCGTCGTGAACCGGCTGAAATCACGACCATGATCAGCCAGCTTTTCTTGGGGGTGCGGTTAGAGTGCGCGAAGTGCCATCAGCACCCTTTTGAAGTCTATGGGCAAAAGGATTTCTACAGTTTGGCGGCCTTCTTTAGCCGCGTTGGCTACAAGGGAAAAGGGATTTCGCCGCCGATTTCGGGATCCGAGGAAATCGTCTTGGTCAAGAGCAAGGGCGAAGTTCGTCATCCCTTATCCAACGAAGTGCTGTCGCCGATGACGCTGACAGGGGAACGATACGAGCTTGTCGCCGATGAGGATCCGCGCGAGCAACTCGCTCGATGGATGCTAGCGCCAGACAATCCGTATGTCGCGCAGGTTGCGGTCAATCGTTTATGGGCTGAGGTGATGGGTGTCGGATTGGTCGATCCGGTCGACGATTTTCGCGCTACCAATCCCGCCAGCAATCCAGAATTACTTGATAGCTTGGCTGCTTACTTCCGCCAAGTTGGCTTTGATAACAAGCAGCTCTTGAAGGCCATTTTCACTTCGGGGGTTTATGGACTTTCGTCGGAACCTGACGAGACCAATGTGGCCGATCATCGCAACTACTCCCGGCATTATCGCAAGCGGATGAGGGCCGAGGTTCTCTCCGATGCCATCAGCGACGCGATCGGGCAAGCTGAAGAATTTGAAGGGATGCCGCCGGGTACGCGGGCCACGCAACTATGGACCCATCGGCTCAACTCCGAGTTGTTGGACGCGTTCGGGCGACCGGATCCCAACCAGGATCCCCCTTGCGAACGGACACCGGATGTCACCATGGGGCAGGCCTTGCATTTGATGAATGCGCCGCGGATCCATCAGCGGCTCACGCAAGACGGTGGCCGTTGCCAACAACTGGCTGCGTCGAATCGTGAGTCTGAGGAAATCATTGAGGAATTGTATCTTTCAACCTTTAGTCGTTTTCCGACCGCTGCCGAAGCGGAGGCCTTGGGCCAGGAATTCGTCAAGGCTGGAAGTGACCGGCTCGCGTTGGTGGAAGATTTGTTGTGGTCGTTGATCAACTCACCCGAGTTTCTATATATCGATTGAAAAACTATGGATCGCCGCTGTTATCTCCAAATGGGAATCGCTGGATTGGCGAGTGGCAGTTTTCTGGACCTCTGGCGGTGGCGTCAAGCTTATGCCTTGCCACCGACGGGCGGTAAGGCTCCTTGCAACTGTATTTTGATTTGGATGGATGGTGGACCCTCGCACTTCGAAACATTTGATCCCAAGCCAGAGGCACCTGCGGAAATCCGCGGCGAGTTTTCGGCGATCGATACCAAGGTACCGGGGATGCGGATTTCCGAGCATCTGCCGGAGCTTGCCAAGCTTGCCGATAAGTATGCGCTGGTCCGGTCGGTATGCCACAACCAGGCCAATCATGGGGCTGGTAACCACTATATGATGACCGGTGCTCCGCCGCGAATTCCGGTCGGTTGTGGAGCTTTCGTCAGCTTCCATCCG